>CAZTIB010000147.1:0-95909 GCA_964613615.1 uncultured Chromatiaceae bacterium | reverse complement strand
CGTCCCCGCCAATGGCCGCGGCGTCCGGTTCGGCGGCATAGCCGATGAACACGACGGTGATCACGCGCTCGCGCGGATCTCGCCCCGGGCGGCCGAAAGTCTGCAATTGCCGCAGTTCGCCGGCCGCGAGCCCGGTTTCTTCCCGCAGCTCTCGCCGCGCGGCCGGTTCCAGGTCTTCGTCGATATTTACGAAACCGCCGGGCAGCCCCCAGCGCCCGACAAAGGGCTCGTGCCCGCGCTGTATCAGTAGCAGCTCGAGTTTGCCGCCACGGTTGCGGAACAGGGCGACATCAGCCGCCACCGCGGGATGCGGGTAGTCGTAGGTAAACGGCTTCACCGCGCAAACGGCCAGATACGCATGTTGCCAGTCCCGTGCAGAGCCGCGTTAGGATCGTCGCATGGAGCATTTTGACCGAATTTACGAACGCGCGGTAGCTCGCAAGGGTGAGGAGAAGTTGCTGCAGTGGCTGCCAAAGCCACGCAGCGACCTGGGCCTGAAACGCCTGTCCGGCGCCACCTACCTGTCGGCAATGAGCCGCGCCGTATTCCGCTCAGGTTTCGTTTGGAAGATCGTTGACTACAAGTGGCCCACGATGGAAGCAGCGCTGCACGGCTTCGATCCCTTTGCGTGCGCGTTCCAGCCGGACGAAGCCATCGAGGCCTTGCTGGGCGACGAGCGCGTGATTCGCCACCTGCGCAAACTGCGCAGCGTGCGGGACAACGCGGTGTTCATCATCGACGTGGAACGGCAGCACAAGAGTTTTGGTCACTACCTTGCGGAATGGCCGGCAGAAGACGCGATCGGGCTGCATGCAGACCTGAAGCAGCGGGGCTCTCGCCTGGGCGGCCGCACCGGGCAGTTTTTCCTGCGCCAGGTGGGCAAGGACACGTTCTGTCTGACGCGCGACGTGGTGGGCGCGCTGATCCGTCAGAAGGTGGTCGACAGGAATCCCACGGCCAAGCGCGACCTGGCGGCAGTGCAGGCAGCGTTCAACGAGTGGCGCCAGCAGAGCGGGCGCCCGCTCTGTGAGATATCGCGAATCCTGTCGTGCAGCCTCGAAGGCTAAGCCGTTCTCCTGCCGACGCAGTTCCCGGTGTCGCGCCCGGTTGAATCAAGCTGGTGAGGTTGAGGTTTGGTCGCCTCTGCTATCGCTGGCTGTCAGCAGGTACCGCCGGGTCCTGGCTCAATATTTCCCGCCGGATGCCGGCCAGGTCCGTCGCCCGCCGCATCAATGGCATTCGCTCGCAGGGCCCCGGTCTCGGGCAGTTCGTGCTGCGCGGGCAGATCACCCGGGCTGGCCTGTTCAGCGCATCGACTACCCAGCCGATGTTCAAGACCCGCCCGGCGCTCTCGATGGCGCGCGCCGCCGTCCGCGGCGATTTGGCCTCGCCTTTCGTGGTGTCGCAGGTCTTGGCGATGGCCGCGACGATCTCGTCGGCGTCGAAACCCTGGGAAGCAAGGGCCGGCGCCAGGTCAATACCAACGGACAGCACGTGCGGATTGCCGGCCATGTCGCGGGTGCGCAGCGAGTAACAGCAATAGAGCAGGTTGCGGTCGCCGTCGCGCAGGATGGACAGCTGCGAAGAAGGTTTCTGGGCGTGGGGGCGATGGAGCATACCGAACACTGCCCAGTGCGGGCATGGGTCCGTGACCATGCTCATGTTTCCCCACGGCAACGGAATGCCGTTGCCCCGGTAGACTGCCCGCAGATAGCCCGGTGGATAGGCGTCGAAGTAGTGCCAGTAGCGGTAGGGGGACACCGACGTCATCCGTCGCATCACGACTGCCGGCGTGAGTTCCAGTTTTTTGCCGGCAGCGACCTGGTGGCTCTCGCGCATCAGGAAACGCCGGAACGGCTGCTTCGGGCACAGCAGCGCGCCGGCAAAGAAACTGCATTCGAAATCGCGCCACGCGAACAGCACATCCTGGGTATTCATGCCGCCGGATACGGGTTGGCTGCCGTCGGCGATGCCGCCAATCTGCCCGCCAGAGGCATGGGCCGAACGTTGGCCGTCGCCACCGTGTAACACCTTGTGACCCAGGTGTGCCGCAAGGTCGTATTTTAGCCTGGCCGGCTGCGCCTTCATGCGTTCGTTCACGTAGATGCGGCCGGGCGCTTCGTAGAAAGACCGCAGCACGGTTTTCACCGCCCGGTGTTCATCGCGCACGCGCTCCGGCGGCCGGTCGAACCAGTGAATCTCCAGCCCGTGCCGTTTGCACAGTTGCAGCAGGTCGTCCACGCTCATCGGAAACCGCCGCTCGCCCACCTGCTCTGCCGAGCGCTCCAGGTCCGGGAAGTGATTGCGGTGTTTCTCCTGGTAGGAACGGATCAGCAGGTGCGCGAACTGCCGGCCCGTGGTGCCGGTTTGTGACAGCAGCTCCGGGATCGCCGCTTCGAGTTGATCCTTGGTGAACAGGAAGCCGGGTTCCAGCGGCACGCGCGCGGCGCCGCCGGCTGGTTCCGGGCCCGATGCGCGGCGCACTTCCGTGTTCTCGTCCAGGAACCATTTCGGGTCCTTCTGGAATACAGCCGCCAGCAGTTCCAGGACCTCGGCCGACGGCGTGCGCTTGCCGGTCTCGATCATGCTCAGATACGACACGGACGGTGCGTCGTCGGCATTCAGCTGAATGCACCGGGACGACACGTCTTGCAGTGTCAGGCCGTTGGCCTTGCGCAGGCTGCGGAACTTGGGGCCGAGGAAGTGGCTTTTGCGGATCAGATTCGACATAACCATAAGTAAAATTCACACTGTGAAATTTTTCAAGTACAATTTACACTGTTTATGAACTTAGGGTACCAATTCAAGCACGAGAAACGGCTCCGGCCAAGCGAGATCCGCCCCATGACCAGCGCCCACCAGCCCCTGCCCGAGCAGGGCCGGATCGAATTTACTGCCGACATCTCCCCGGACGCCCGGGCCATCCTGAATGATGCCGCCCTGGCGCTGCTGCTGACGCTGCACGACTCCTATGACCCGCGCCGTCGGCAGCTGCTGGCCCGGCGCGAGGCGCGGCAGGCGGAGCTGGATGCCGGCCAGCTGCCGGATTTCCTGGCTGAGACCGCCGTGATCCGCAACTCTGACTGGCGGGTGGAGCCCGTGCCGGCCGATCTGCAGGACCGCCGCGTCGAAATCACGGGTCCCGTGGATCGGAAAATGATCATCAATGCGCTGAACGCCCCGGTGCGGTGTTTCATGGCCGATTTCGAGGATTCCTGCGCCCCCACCTGGCAAAACGTGCTGGAGGGCCAGGTGAACCTGCGCGATGCGGCCAATCGAACCATCAGCTACACGGACGAGGCCAGGGGCAAGCACTACGAGCTCGGCGAGAACCCGGCCACGCTGATCGTGCGCCCGCGCGGCTGGCACCTGGAAGAAAAACACTGCCTGATCGACGGGCAGCGGGTGTCCGCATCGCTATTCGACTTTGCCCTTTACCTGGCGAACAACTTCGCGGCCCTGAAGCTTGCCGGCACCGGCCCCTACTTTTACCTGCCCAAGATGGAGAGCCATCTCGAAGCGCGCCTGTGGAACGACGTGTTCGTCGACGCCCAGCGGGCCCTCGGAATCCCCACCGGCACGATCAAGGCCACGGTCCTGATTGAGACCATCCTCGCCGCCTTCGAGATGGACGAGATCCTGTTCGAACTGCGCGAACACTCCGCGGGCCTGAACTGCGGGCGCTGGGACTATATTTTCAGCTTCATCAAGCGGTTTCGAAACCGCCCGGACTTCCTGCTGCCCGATCGCGCCGAAGTGACCATGGGTCGCCACTTCCTGAAGTCCTACGTAGAACTCCTGATCAAGACCTGCCACCGCCGCGGCGCCCACGCAATGGGTGGCATGGCTGCGCAAATTCCGATTCGCGGCGACGAGGCGGCCAACGCCGAGGCGCTGGCCCGCGTGCGCGCCGACAAAGAGCGCGAAGCACGCGCCGGCCACGATGGCACCTGGATTGCCCACCCGGGCCTCGCCGATGTGGCCATGACCGCCTTCAACGCGGAGATGAGCGGGCCGAACCAGCTCGATCGCCTGCGCGAGGACGTGACCATTACTGCGGCAGATCTGCTGAAGGTACCGGCCGGGCGCATCACCGACGAAGGCCTGCGGCACAACATTCGTGTCGGCATCCAGTACGTGGAAGCCTGGCTTGGTGGCAACGGTTGCGTGCCGCTGTATCACCTGATGGAAGACGCGGCCACGGCCGAGATCTCGCGCGCGCAGATCTGGCAGTGGATTCGCCATGGGGCCAGCACTGATGAAGGCACGCCCATCACCAGGGAAACGTTTGCAAGTCTGCTCGCCGAAGAGCTGGCGCGGATCGAAACAGAGGTGAGCCCGGAACGCTACGCGACGGGTCAGTACGACGCTGCAGCCCACCTGTTCGCCGACATGGTAACGAGCGACCACTTTGACGAATTTCTGACTTTGCCTGCCTACGAGAGATTGCCCTGAGGACGAGAAGATGAGTAAAGACACGACAACGACAGACACCGAACGCGACTGGCAACAGAGTCCGCGCTGGGCCGGGACCGAGCGGCCCTACTCGGCTGACGACGTGGTTCGGCTGCGCGGTTCAATACACATCGAGCACAGCCTGGCCCGCCATGGTGCGGAGAAGTTCTGGCGCATGGTGAATTCGGAAAAGGTCGTGTCCGCCCTCGGCGCGCTGACCGGCAACCAGGCCATCCAGGAAGTGCAGGCCGGCCTGAAGGCCATTTACTGCTCCGGCTGGCAGGTGGCCGGCGACGGTAACTCGGCTGGTGAAATGTACCCGGATCAAAGCCTGTACCCGGTGGACTCGGTGCCGAAGATGGTCGAGCGGATCAACAACGCGCTGCTGCGCACGGACCAGATCCACCACATGAAGGGCGATGACAAGATTGACTGGCTGGCGCCCATCATTGCTGACGCGGAAGCCGGCTTCGGCGGTAACCTGAATGCTTTCGAGCTCACGAAAGCGCTGATTCGTGCGGGCACCGCGGCCATCCATTTCGAAGACCAGCTGTCATCGGCAAAAAAATGCGGCCACATGGGCGGCAAGGTGCTGGTGCCGACCCAGGATGCGATCAACAAGCTGATCGCCGCGCGGCTGGCAGCCGACGTGATGGGTGTGCCCACGGTGCTGATCGCGCGCACGGATGCGAATGCGGCCGGACTGCTGCAGGCCGATTACGACGAGCGCGACCGGAAATTCCTGACCGGCGAGCGTTCGAGCGACGGCTTCTACCACGTCAACGAGGGACTGGATCAGGCCATCGACCGCGGCCTGTCCTACGCCCCCTACGCGGACCTGCTCTGGTGCGAGACGGCGCGGCCCAACCTCGACGAGGCGCGCCGCTTTGCCGACGCCATTCACGCGCGCTTCCCGGGCAAGCTGCTTGCCTACAACTGCAGTCCGTCATTCAACTGGCGAGCGAACCTCGACGAGTCCACGCTGATGGAGTTCCGTGAGTCTCTGGCGGAGATGGGCTATCGCTACCAGTTCATCACGCTGGCCGGATGGCACGCGCTGAATCTCTCCATGTTCGAGCTGGCCAGCGCCTACCGGGAGAACGGCATGTTCGCGTACTCCGAGATGCAGGAGCGCGAATTTGCCCAGGAGTCGAACGGTTTCCGCGCTGCGAAGCACCAGGCTTTCGTCGGTACCGGCTACTTCGACGACGTGCAGACCGTGATCTCCAGTGGCCAGTCATCCACCACCGCGATGCAGGGCAGCACCGAGGACGAGCAGTTTGGCGCGGCAGCGGCCGGCTGATCTGATTTGCAGCTATGCAACTACACGGGCCCCTGGCGGGCCCGTTTTTTTTGGGCAAAAAAAGGCCGGCACGAACGCCGGGTCCGATTCTCGGACCAGGCCCGTCGTTCGGCCGGTCAGCTCAGAAGCGTCTTAGGCGAAACACGTGTTGGCGGCGTGATTCGCAAAGACGATTAAAAACTAGCATGGCCAATGCCCCTCTGGTGGCCCGCTTTGACATAATTGACATTCTTCCGCGCTGCGATAAGGGTGGTTGTCGCGTAGGCTGATGTCATCTTCAAACCGTTCAAGGAGTCGTCTGAACATGGATCGCCGACGACGGACCGTAAGCTTGCTGGTTACCGGCCTGCTGGCCTTCGCCACACCGGCAAGTGCGCAGCAGCTGAAGCTGGTCGCCAGCGTCTGGGAGCCCTATGTCAGCGCGTCGATGGAGCGCAACGGGGTGGCTCCGGCGCTGGTAGTGACCGCATTGCGGCGCGCGGGCTACCGGGTGCAGCTGTATCTTGACGACTGGCCCCGGTCGCTCACGGCCACCCAGGCCGGCGACTTCGATGCCATCGTCAGTGTCTGGTACACCGATGACCGCGCCGAAGCCCTCGCCTTCAGTGAGCCTTTCGTCATGAACAGGCTCCAGTTCATGAAGCGTTCCGAAGCCGATATCCAGCTGCGTAACCGTGAAGACTTTGTTGGTTTGCGTGTTGGTGTCGTCGAGGATTACGCGTACAGCGAACAGCAATACGACACCACCGGCATCGATATCGTCAGCGGTGGCAGCGTGGGCGAGAACGTGCAGCGGCTGCTCGACGGTGAGGTCGACCTGGTGCTGGGTGACCAACTGGTGCTGCGCCACGAAGCGGACCAGCGCCTGGCTGCCAAGCGCGTCGACGTGCTGCCGCTGGTGCTGGAGAGCCGGGGTCTGCACCTGGGCGTGGCCCGGCAACGGCCAGACCATGCCGAAATTATCACGGCCTTCGACAAGAGCATTGAAGCCATGAAGGCTGACGGCAGCTACAACAGTTTGCTGGCGAACTATCGGATCAGCCGGTAAGCAGCAGCGTCAGAAGCCTTCCAGCCCGTCGTCGAGGGGCGTGCCAAAGCTGTTAAGGGCCATGGCCACCAGCGTGTACTGGCCTACCGCGAAGACGACGTCCATCAGCTGCAGAGTGTCGTAGCGAAGCGCCAGGGCCAGCCAGGTTGTCTCGGCAATGCGCTGATGGGCATGCAGCTCGTCCGCAGCACGCATCAACGTTGCGTCGAAGCTGTTCCAGCCCGGATCCTCGGGCCCATGGCGTACCCGTTCAATTTCGTCACGCGTGATGCCCGTTTTCAGGCCGATCTGCACGTGCTGGGCCCACTCGTACTCCGACTGGCAGAGCCACGCGGTGCGCAGGATGAGCAGTTCGCGTTCACGCGGGGGCAAAGTCGACGTGGATCCCAGCACGTGGGCGCCCACCTGTCCGAGGGCCTTTGACGCCGGCCAGTGTCGGGCCAGCGTGCCGATGACGTTGTAGAAACCGCCCTGCCGGTGGGCGTATTCCAGCAACTGGCGCTGGTCTTCGGTCCACTCGTTTGCCTGCAGGGGCGGAATCCGCGCCGCCCCGTCGTTCGTGGCCACTGCGCTAACGCCGGCCGCTGCGGCCGGCAATGAACTTGGCCCGGTAGTGTTTGCCCAGGGCCTTGCGTCGTTGTGAGGTCAGCCTTGGGTTCCGGCCGGCCGCAAGCCCGCTCTTCTGACCGCCCTGGCGACCCGCGACGCCGGCTGCGGATGGCGGGTGTTTGGACCGGTCTGGCTGGGCCGGTGAGGACGATTTTCTTTTTTCGATCATAGGCTTATGCCCTCCAATCCCGGGCATGGCCGGGGTGCGATGCAAACCGCCGTCCGGCCTGCCATCGGTCGGCGGAGGGTTTCGAGTCAGCGATCAGGCATCTGCTATATTGACAACAATGCTACCCAGGGGCTCCCCCGGGGCCCCTCCAACAACAGTCAATAAGGGGGACACGTGGCATCACCTGCAAGACTCCATGACACGGAGCACGTTCGCAATATCGCCCTCGTTGGTCAGGCCGGCTCCGGCAAGACCACCTTACTGGAAACCCTGCTGGCCCGATCGGGCGCGATACGCTCGGCGGGGAGCATCGCCCGGGGCGACACCATTTCCGATCATACGCCGTCGGAAAGACGCCTGAAGCACACCCTGGAAACCGCCGTCTGCCACCTCGAGCACGATGGCGTGTTCATGAACGTCATCGACACGCCCGGTTACCCGGACTTCATGGGGCGCGCGATGAGTGTGCTGCCGGCGGTGGAAACCGCTGCCGTGGTCATCAACGCGCAGGCCGGTGTTGAAATGGTTGCCCGTCGCATCATGCGTTTCGCGAAGGAGCAGCGCCTCTGCCGCATGGTAATCGTGAACCGCATAGACGCCGAAGGCGTCGATCTAGCGGCAGTGCTGGAAGATATCCGCGACGTATTCGGCCCGGAATGCCTGCCGCTCAACCTCCCTGCCGACGGTGCGGCGCGAGTCGCCGATTGTTTTTTTACCCACGACGATATTCAAACCGACTGGTCTTCCGTTGCCGCTGCCCATACCGAGATTGTCGACCAGGTCGTGGAGCTCGACGAAGCCCTGATGGAGGTCTATCTCGAACAGGGCGAGGAGTTGAGCGTCGCACAGCTGCACGACCCTTTCGAGCGGGCGCTGCGACGCGGGCACCTGGTACCCGTGTGCTTCGTATCTTCGGAGACCGGTGCCGGTATCAATCAGCTGCTGGAAATCTTCGCGAAACTTCTGCCGAGTCCGTTGGAAGCCAATCCCCCAAGCTTTTTGAAGGGTGATGGCAATGATGCCGCAGAGATCATCGCCACCGCGGACCCGAAGGATCATTTCATCGGCCATGTCTTTAAGGTCATGGTGGACCCCTACGTGGGGAAGATCGGCGCATTTCGCGTCCACCAGGGCCAGATCAATGTTGGCGACCAGGTGTTCGTTGGCGATCGCCGCAAGGGCTTCAAAGCTGCCCACCTGTTCCGGCTGCAGGGCTCGCAGACTACGGAGATTAGCTCTGCGGTCCCGGGCGATATCTGCGCGGTGGCGAAAGTGGATGACCTGCAATTCGACGCGGTGCTGCACGCCAGTCACGACGAGGACGAGTTCCACCTGAAATCCGTGCAACTGCCTTCACCCATGCATGGCGTAGCCCTGGAACTCACGCGTCGTGGTGACGAGAAGAAACTGTCCGACGCGCTGCACAAGCTGACGGCCGAAGATCCCAGCCTGCAGCTCGAATTCAATTCCCAGGCCAACGAGACTGTTCTGCGCGGGCAGGGCGAGCTGCATCTGCGCCTGGTACTGGAGCGCATGCGGGAAGAGTTCGGCCTGGAGGTGGAGACTCACCCGCCGAAGGTTGCATACCGCGAGACCATCACGCGCGAAGCCGAGGGTCATTACCGCCACAAGAAGCAGACTGGAGGCGCCGGGCAGTTTGGCGAAGTTTTCCTGCGCATCCAGCCGCTGCCGCGGGGTGCCGGTTTCGAGTTCAGGAACAAGGTTGTCGGTGGGGCGATTCCGTCGCAGTTCATCGGCGCGGTGGAAAAGGGCGTGCGCCAGGTGCTGACGGACGGTGCGGTGGCGGGCTACCCCATCCAGGACGTCGGGGTCACCGTGTATGACGGCAAGCATCATGCGGTAGATTCCAAGGAGGTTGCGTTCGTCGCGGCTGCCCGCAAGGCATTCCTGGCGGCGATGGCGAAGTCCAGGCCCCAGGTGCTGGAACCGGTTGCGCACCTCGAGGTAACGGTGCCCGGTGACTGTGTGGGTGATGTGACCGGGCACCTGGCAGGCATACGCGGCCGCATCGACGGCAGCACCGCGCTGACGCGCAACCGGTTCCGGGTGTCGGCACAGGTGCCGGTCAGCGAACTCGACGACTACCAGACCACGCTGAAGTCCATGACCGGCGGTGAGGGCAGCTTTACGATGTCCTTCGACCACTACGACGCAGTGCCGCCGGAGATTCAGCGCCAGCTGGAGCGGGAGTTCCAGGGTGCGGGGCACGAGCAGGCGCGGGCCTGACGGCGGCAGGGCGCTGGAGCTATGACCTTGGCGCTGATATTTTTCGGCTATTTTTCCGACGCTTCCCGCCGAATGCTGCACCTTTTTATGCGATATGTGGTACAAATAAGCGTGGTATTGTGCGCAAAAACCGGGCTGGTTCGATGTTGAATGTCCCTGGCCATCCGGAGCTCAAAAAAATCGTCGTGCTGAATCCGAAGGGTGGGTCCGGCAAGTCGACATTGGTATGCAATCTGGCCGGCATGCTGGCCGCACGCAATCAGTGTGTGGCGCTGATGGATTGCGATCCCCAGGGATCCAGCATGCGCTGGTTGTCCCGACGCGATGCGAGTCGCGCGCCAATTCACGGTATCGCGGCCTATGAACGTGATGCGGCAACCACGCGCAGTTTCCAGATGCGCGTGCCGTCAGATGTGCGTTGCCTGGTAGTAGACACCCCGGCCGCGGTGCCGGTGCAGGACCTGGCCGCCTACACGCGCGGCGCACACGCAATACTCGTGCCGGTATTGCCGTCGTCCATCGACATCCACGCGGTGACGAAGCTCGTCGAAAAGTTGCTGCTGGTGGCCAAGGTGAGCCGGCGCATGGGCCGCCTGGGCGTGATCGCGAACCGCGTGCGGGAAAATACGGTGAGCTTTCGCAAGCTGAAGCTGTTTCTCAACCGCCTGGATATCGCCACCGTCTGCCAGCTGCGCGATAGCCAGAGCTACGTGCACGCGGCGGAACAGGGCGTGTGCATTCAAGAGATGCAGCCGTCACGGGTGGCGAAAGATTTGGAGCAGTGGCAGCCGCTGATCGATTGGCTCGCGCTGCGCCTGGAGACGCCGCTCACGGTTCGCGACTTGCACGACCCCATACCCAAACGGCGGCCGGACGAGGGCAACGTGCGGTACCTGGCGGATGCGCTCGCGGAACGCGCGGTGCGCCGTAACGACTAGGCGCTGGGGGACGGGGCTGAGGCCCGGGTTTTCAGGCAGTAGCTAGCTGCGCGTCTGCCGATTCTGTCAGTTTGCCGGCCTGCTCGACCCACTTGTCGCGTTCCGGCAGCGTCGGCGATATGGCGAGCCGGTCGGCAAGATCGGCTAGTTCGACGGGCGCCAGCGCGGCAATCTGCGCGAAGCGTTGTATGCCTTGCGCATTCAGCCGTCTTTCCAGGGCTGGGCCAATGCCCCTGATCTGTTGCAAGGGATCCGCTGGCAGATCGTCTGTCGGCGGTTCGGCGCGTTCACCAGTCTGCACGTTGCGCAACGCTTCGCGATAGGACTGCACCTGGCGGGTGAGCGGGATCACGCGATGCTTCCACGACGCGACGCTTTGCTCCAGCGCTTCGATGCGAGATTCACGATCGGCGAGCCTGGTCTCCAGTTCGTGCCGGCGATGCTCAGCCGTCGCCAGCTTCTCCCGGAGTTCGCCGCGCTCCGCGCGTTGTTCTGCATCCGCACCGGTCAGCCGGCCGGTTTCCGTGTGTGGCTGCGAGCCATCTTCGAGCCGGCGCAGCCGCGCGTTGAGTTCATCCCGCTCGATTCGCAGCAGGCCCATGGCGTTTTCGGTGCTTTTTACACGTTCGCCATCGGCATCACCGGCTGAGCGGTACTGGTCGATTTCATCGCGAGCCGCGGCCAGCTGGCTCTGCAGCTGTTCGTTCTGTTGGCGGCTGCTGTCGAGCCGGTCAGCCGACTCGGCCAGTTTCGAGCGCAGCTGGTCGCGCGCAGTTTCGTGGCGGCGCACCAGGTCGATCACGCGCTGAACCTGGCCCCGGTAGCGGCTGCGCTGGGCCGTGAGCAGGGACTGATGCTGCTTCTCCGAGACGCCGGCCGTTGGCACCGCGCCTTTTGCGGCGAGCCATGCGCGGCAAACCAGCCACCCCGCCGGAAAGGTGACCGCCACTGCGACCAGCAATACCACTACGTAGGCCATGCCCGCGACCATCCGTGCCCTGGCGCCAGACGAAGGCGCACCTGTGATTCCCGTAGCCTAGAGACAGGGCACGGCTGCGACGTTGCGGCACATCACGCTTCCGTGGCTGGCGCCCCGTGAAGTACGCGGCGGAGCGCGGGCAATGCTGCGTTGCAATCAACTGGGTATTTCACCCGGATCAGTTCGTCGGCCCGGGTGTGACCGCGGTTCACAGCTGCGATCGGGATCCCCGCCCGGTGGGCCTCACGGGCGAAACGGAAGCCCGAGTAAACCATCAGGGACGAACCCACCACGAGTAACGCATCAGCGGCATTTAGTGCTGTCATCGCGTCATTTACACGCTTTTTCGGCACCGTTTCGCCGAAGAACACCACATCGGGCTTCACGATGCCGCGGCAGCTGTGGCAGGGGGGAACAGTGAAGCCCGCGTAATCCGCAGCGGTCAGTTCCGCATCGCCGTCGGGGGCCGGCCGGGCGGTGGGCGACCAGCGGGGGTTGGCCGCGTCCAGCGTCTGCTGATACTCGCTGCGATCCTGTGATGCTCCGCAGCCCAGGCAGCGCACCTGGTCCAGCCGCCCGTGCAGATCCGTGACTCGCCGCGACCCGGCCGCCTGGTGCAGGCCGTCGACGTTCTGTGTCACCAGGTGCGTGACTCGCCCGTCGCCTTCCAGTTGGGCCAGCGCCGAATGCACCGGGCTGGGCCGGGCGCGTGCAATGCGCGACCAGCCCACGGCGCTGCGTGCCCAGTAGCGCTGGCGAACCCTGTCGCTCCCCAGGAAGTCCGCATACTGGACGGGTCGCGGGTGTTGCCACTGGCCGGCATCGTCACGGTAAGCGGGAATGCCCGATGCGGTGCTGCAGCCGGCACCCGTCAGCACCAGCAGACGGGGGTGCTGGTGGCAGAATTGTGCCAGCGACTCGATTGCCGGCATGAATCAGGCCGCGCTTTTCCGCGCGGCGGAAATGCGCTCGATGAGTCGCCGCTGTTGCGCCAGGTGCTCGTCGGCGCTTCGCAGGGTCGGACGCACGCTGTCGCGCGCACACATCGCTTCAAACCAGGTGTTCAGGCGCGCGCAGTCGACGGGCCAATCCAGGCCGCAAAGTTCCTTGTAAACGGGCAGGCGTTCGAAGAACGGCAGGTACTGGAAATCCACCAGGCTGGGCCGCTCACCGAACCAGTATGGCCCGGCGCCACTCTCGGCCAGGCCGCGGTTCTCGAGTTCGTGCAGGGCCTCCAGGGCCTTGTCCAGCGACGCGAGGCGCTTGTCCTCGCCATCACTCTGCCACATCAGGTTGTGCATCACCGGCAGGAAACGGTGGTCGCAATGATCCATCCAGATGCGCGCCTGGGCGCGGCCCAGCGGTGTGTCGGGCATCAGCGGAGGTTCGGTGAAGACCTCGTCCAGGTACTGGTTGATGATGGTCGATTCGTACACGGTGGCGCCGTTGTGGCGCAGCAGCGGCACTTTGCCGGTGGGCGAAATTTCGTGCCAGTTGGCCGGCCTGTTGGCCAGGTCCACTTCGTGCAGTTCGTAGTCGATGGCCTTTTCGGCCAGCACCATGCGCGTGCGCTGCGCGAACGGGCAGGCGGCATAGCTGTAGAGTTCAACGGCAGGCATTAGAAGTATCTCGGGTCGCCGGAGCCAGGCGTCAATGTCCCACAAGTGCCGGCAATGCCGCAAAGGCCGCTGGCACCGGCGCTCTCAGCTAGTGTTCGGCGATGGCGCGTTCCAGCGCCGCGGCCTCGTGCTCGGGCGGCGCCGGCTCCAGGGCCCGGGCGATATGGCCACCGAGGCCGGACGGCAGAAGCCGCGGTGGCTCCAGGCGCTTGCCGGCCGGGTCGTGGGTGAGCAGCACTGTCGGCCGCAGGGGCCATTCTGGGTTCTGTGCGCAGACGATGCCGGCACTGCCGTCCACCAGTTGCACCTGCGTGCCGGTGGGGTAAACCCCCAGCGCATGCACGAATTCGTCCACCAGTGCGGCATCGAAGCGCTGGCCGCGCTCGTAGTTCAGATAGCGCAACGCGTCGTGGGCGGACATTGCGGTCGCGTAGCGGCGATTCAATGTGATGGCGTCGAAAGTGTCGGCAATGCCCGCGATGCGCGCAAACAGCGGAATTTCCGTGCCCGCAATGCGCCGCGGGTAGCCGCTGCCGTCGATACGTTCGTGGTGGCCGAGCACCATTTCCGTGACTCGCGTATCCACGGTGTCGCTGAGCCGCACCATGGAAACGCCCTGCTGCACGTGGCGGTCGATAAACCAGCGTTCAGCGCTGTTCAGTTCACTGGGTTTGGCCAGTATCGGCACCGGCACGGTGATCTTGCCGATGTCCAGCAACAGGCCGCCCTGGGCAAGGTGACAGAGTTCAGCGTGGTCCAGGCCGAGCTGGCGGCCGAACACGACCGCGTGTATCGCCGTGCCGAGGGCGCGTCGGTAAAGCAGCCCGCGGGCACCGTTCAAGCGGATCAACCACAGGCAGGCTTCCCGGTGGCGCAGCACCTCGCTCACCAGGTTGCTGGCAGCGCGCTGCAGCGGTGCCAGCTCTATCCGGCCGTGGTGCCGCGCATCCTGCACGGCCGCTGCAAGTTGCTGCACGACTTCGGCCAGCGTGTTCCGTGCGGCGGTGAAACTGCCGTTCGCCACCGCAGGCAGCGAGGTCGTACTGCCACTCAGGGCCGGGAGCGCTGCCGCTTCACTGCGCTGCGGGTCGATATAGACGTAGTGGCAGCAGCGGGCGAGGGCCTCGATTTGCTCGTTGGATGACAACAGCATGCCCGGACCGGCAAACGGCGTGTGTAGCCAGGAGCGATCGAGTTCCGCGACATACATGCCCGTTTCCAGGCGGTCGCAGGGCAGTGGAATCAGTTGGTCGGCCAAGGTGCGTGGGCCTGCTGAACTGGTGATTTCCCACTTTAGCAGGGGTATGCAGGTTGCGACTGTGATCGCAGCCACGCCCGCAGCGGGATATATGGCTTATGTGAAACTCAGTGGGGCAGGGTGATGTTGATGCTGCCCGGATCCTGGGTCAGGTCGCGACCGTAGACGTGTATGGAAATTGCGCCATCGCCGGCGGCGCACGCAAGGCGATGGATATCGCCCAGCCCGGTCTTGACCCAGGATATCTCTCCGGCGACCACCTCCATGCAGCGCTGCTCGATGCACGACAACAGGCCGCTGCCCGCATCCATCAGGTCAAAATTGCGGACCTCCAGGCGGCCCCGGTGAACACCTACCGCGCCCCAGGCCGTGTGCCCGTGAACCGGGGTGTGCTGACCTGGCCGCCACACGAGAGCCAGGATGCTGAAGCGGCGCAGCGGGTCGGCATACAGGAGATGGCGGCGGTATTGGTCAGCAGCGCCCTGGGTATGGCGTGGGTCCAGCAGGTCCGCGCGGCCAAGAAACGGCTGCAGCGCGCTGGCGACCGCCGCCGGCAGTTCGGTCTCTGGAATCGCCTCGGCCAGGGTGGCAATGCTGGTCGCCAGGTCGCGAATTGCTGGCCGCTGCGCCGGAATGAAGCTCGGCAACGGCGCGTGAGTATCTATGGTGCTGAAGCTGGTAGCCATTTCTCCGGGTCCTTCCGTTAGTCAATAAAAAGCTTAGCAAAGCAAGCCTGAATAATGGTTGCGACTATTGCTCAGAAATCCACACAAATTAGAATATAATGCTATCAATACACTAATTTTAGAAATAAAACGCTATGGATGCCAAAGACCGCAAAATCCTGTCGCTACTGCAGGAGAATGCCATGTACACGGCCGCGGAGCTCGGCGAGCAGATTGGTCTCAGCACCACACCGTGCTGGCGACGCGTGCAACGCCTGGAACAGGAAGGCTACATCCGCCAGCGGGTCGCATTGCTGGATCATGCGAAGTTGAACGTGGGCGTGACGGTATTTGTTGCGGTGCGGACCAGCCGCCACTCGGGCGACTGGCTGGAGCGATTCCGCCGTGCGATCGCCACAACGCCCGAGATTGTCGAGGCTCACCGGCTGAGCGGCGACGTGGATTACCTGCTGCGGGTAGTCGTGCCTAGCATTGACGGCTGGGACGCCGTTTACCGGCGGCTCATCGAGGCCGTGGAGTTTTCCGACGTGAGCTCCAGCTTCTCCATGGAGCAGCTGAAGTTCACCACCGCAATCCCGGTGGACCACGTTTGACTGCACTCCGCCGCGCTGCGGGGATTAATATAGCCTCAGTAGACGACTGACCGGCAGGAGTGAGCATGCCCAGAGAAAGACTGCGCGAGCTAGTCAGCAGCCTGCATGACGAGCTGGAACGCGCCCCCCGGGTTGACGAGGAAGGCCGCGATCTGCTGCGCGAGCTCACGGGCGATATCGAAGAGCTGGTGGGCCACGAGGAGCCGGCGGTCGAGTCGCGCGACTCGGCGGTGGAACGGGTAGAGACGGCCGCCGTGCGCCTGGAAGCCGAGCATCCCAGGCTGGCAGGCATCCTGGGTGAAATCGTCGACGCCCTCGGCCGGCTCGGCATCTAGATCATTCAGCCGGCTGATGGCGCAGTCCAGCCAGAACTCGAACGTTGCAGCGGCTGCCGTCATAGCGGCTGGTCTCGCCGTGGCCGGTTGGCTCGTGGGCACCGGGTTCAGTGAGGGCCGGCAGCTCGACCGCTTCGTGACGGTGAAGGGGGTATCCGAGCGCACTGTGACGGCAGATCTCGCGATCTGGCCGCTGCGTGTCGTGGCCACCGGTGCGGAACTCAGCCAGGTGCAGGGCGAGGTCGCGAAGCAGCAGGGCGCCGTGTTGCGTTTTCTGTCCGGCGCCGGGATTTCGGATACCGACATCGAGCTGCAGGATTTACAGGTCACCGACCTGTACGCGCAGGCGTATCGCTCGGGCCCGGTGAACGATCGCTTCATCGTGGCGCAAACCGTCAGCGTGCGCTCGCGCGACGTGCCGCGCATTCGTGCGGCCAGTCAGCAGGTGGGCGAACTGGTAGACGCCGGCGTGGTGTTGTCGAGCGAACGCGGCCCTGCCGGTAACAGCCCCGCGTATCTCTACACTGGCCTGGTGGGGCTGAAGCCGGAAATGATTGCAGAAGCGACCGCGAACGCGCGCGAGGCGGCCGAGCAGTTCGCCCTGGACTCCGCCAGCGCGCTGGGCGGCATTCGCCGCGCCAATCAGGGCGTATTTCAGATCCTGGCGCGGGACAACGCGCCCGGCATGCCGGCTCAGCAACAGGTGGAAAAAACTGTGCGCGTGGTCTCCACCATCCAGTATCTGCTGCTGGACTGAGCCGCGATCAGGCCGCCGCGAAGTCAATCAGCCGGCGCGCGAGTTCTTCCGGCTGATCTTCCACGATGTAGAAATTTGCATTCTCCAGCAGGGCGTGGGCCTGGCCGGCGCAGCCCGGAATGTGGTCGAGTATTCGCTGCGGCCCCATCGCTGAACCTTCGAAGGCCTTGCTGTACAAGGTCAGCACCGGCCGGGTCCACTGGCCCAGCAGCTCCCACGCGGCGGTGTTGGCCGGCGATGCGGGGTCGTCGGCGGAGATGGGCAGAATCATTGGGAAGCGTCGTGGTCCGGTCTTGTAGCTGTCGTCCGGGTACGGTGCGTCGAAGGCCGCAATGGTTTCGGGTGACAGTTCTCGCCAGGTGCCTTCGTTCACCATTTCGCCCTGCGGGAAATGCGGTTTCGCGAACTGTTCTTGGCGCCACTGCAGGAACCATTGCTTACCGGGCGATTCGCCATGGGGCAGGCTCGTATTGCTCAGGGCCAGGCGCGAGAAAATATCCGGCCGTTCCGCGGCGATGCGCAGCCCGAAAAACCCGCCCCAGTCGAACAGGTAGCCGGTGACGTTGCGCAGTTCCAGGGCGTCGAGAAAGGCAGTGTTCCAGTCGATATGTCGCTGGAAGCTGTAATCGTCCGTGTGCGGCAGCTTGTCGGACCTGCCGAAGCCGATGTAGTCGGGCGCAATCACCCGGTGTCCGGCCCCCGTCAGCGGCGGGATCATGTGCCGGTAGATGTAAGACCAGCAACCCTGGGTGGCGAGCAGCAGCACCGGTGGCCCGCTGGGCGGCCCTTCATCCAGGTAGTGCATGCGCAGGCTGCCGAATACCGGATCCGGCAGTTCCACGTAATTGGGTTCGTACGGATACTCGGGCAGCCCGGCAAAGCGCGATTCCGGCGTGCGCAATGCCTGCCTGCTCATGGTGCGTAGTCCGGCAGTGGCGGCAGCGATTCGAGATAGGCCCCGATGGCTGCGCGATCTTCCGGCGTCAGCTGGCTGGTGTTGTCGTCGATGACGGCCGCCATGCTGCCGCCGGCGAAGTCAGCGTCGGGCATCATGCCCAGCTCCAGGAACAGGGCCAGGTCGTCTGCCGACCAGCGCCCGATGCCGTCGTCGCGGTTTGGTGTGATGTTGGGCACGGTCTTACCGTCGGCACCGATCCCGCCCGCCATTTCCTGGTCGGCGAGGGTTGCGCCGAAGCGGCCCCGGGGTGAGTGGCATTCGCCGCAGTGGCCGAGATGGCGGACCAGGTAAGCGCCGCGGTTCCACGTGGCGTCCCGGTCGCCGTCTGCTGTGAACCGCTCGCTGTCAAAAAACAGCAGCTGCCAGGCGGCGGCGGCAAGCCGCGTGTCCAGGTACCACGGCAATTCGTGCTCGGTGTTTTCCCTGCGAGTGGGCTCCAGGCTGAACAGATAGGCCTTGATCGCCAGCAGGTCTTCTTTGCTGATACCCGTATAGGCGGGGAATGGGAACGCTGGAAAGTAGTACCGGCCGCCCGGCCCGACCCCTTCCCAGAAGGCGTTCAGAAATTCGTCATCCGTCCAGGCGCCGATCCCGGTGGCTTTGTCCGGCGTGATGTTTGGCGCATAGAACGTGCCGAAGGGCGTTTCCAGCGCGTGGCCGCCGGCCAGCGGCACCGCGTCTTCACCCTTCGCCGTGTGGCAGCTGATGCAGCCACCGGCACGCACCAGGTACTCGCCGCGAACGACCGCCGCATCGCGGGCTTCGTGGGAGTCGGCCCAGGCTTCGCCGGCGAGGCCGAGCAGGACCAGCGCCAGCATGACTGCAGGCAGCAGTGGCCTGGCGCATCGGCCAGGGCTGCGATTAAACGCCGCTAAAAGAAGTGTGTCTGACGCCACCCGGTTGCCCACCATGTTCCATTCGGCAAAACGGACCAGGCGGGAAGCATAGCAACGCCGGGCGGGCTGGTGTCCGGGCTATTCGGCTCGGCAGCTCCAGGTAGAAGCGTCGCAACGGATCTGCGCATTGTCGCCCTGGGATTTCTTGTCGTCCGCCCGGGTCGTGATCATGGTGTTGCCGCCGTCCAGGCTCACGCTGATGTGGCCGCCGCGGCGAAAGTCATCACAGCTGCCGTCCATCTTGTAGCGCCAGGTGCCGATGCGCAGCGCATTAACCCGCGTGTTGCCGTCCTCACAGGTTTCCAGTTCCGTCGTCACATCGAGTTCCGTGGCCCGGCCGCGCCGGTCATAGACCGGACCAAAGGGCCTGCCCCCCTTGCGGCGGCCCACGCCACCGTAGACCGTCATGGTCAGCTCCGACAGGCCGGGTTCCACGCCCTGTTCCTGATTCTGTTGCTGTTGATTGCCGCGCAGGGAAACGCCCCAGGAGTTGTTTTGCGGTTGCGCGGACTGCTCTGCCTGGCTGGCTTTACCCGAGGCACCGCCGAGCTGCACGTTGATATTGGAGCGCTGCTCCTCATGCTCTGAGGCCAGCGTTGGGTGCGTCGCGCTTAGCGTGACCAGGAGTGCCGCGGCCAGGTATCCGTATTGCATCTTTCAGATCCTCCGCTGATTCCGGGGTTGCCGTCAGTGCCTCGTAGCCGCCGGCTTAGCCGTGGCTTGGTTGGTCAAGGCTAACACTGAGCAATGCGTTGCCGCCTGACCCAGGTCACGTTCCCGTTTTGGCGCACGGTGGGGCTGGTCAATCACGTTGATTAGCCATCGCAGGTGGCTTCGAGCCCTGAGACATCACGTCGTCGATGGCCTCCACATAGGCGCGGATCAGCGGTTCGTTGTAGCGGCCTACCGGGACCCCGTTGTAGATCAAGTGGGTGCCATCATGGACCACCTCGCGGGTGAAAGGCACGCTCCAGTCGGGATAGTCGATGGTGTCGTACAGGTCGTAATCAGAGAAACCTTCGAAGTTCGCCATCGCGTGGTAGTACAAGGTGTCGGTGTTCTCGGCGAAGAACTCGATGGGCACATTGATCACGTAGTCATAGCCGTCGTTGACCCCGTCCCAGAAAGCATCATTGGTTGACAGGTACTTGCCGTCGGGATCGTTGTGCGAATCGGCGAAATGGTCCTGGCTCAGCACTACCTCCGTGCGGCCGAAGGCATAGCTCTCAAGCTTTGCCTGCAAGGCTGCCTGTGTTCTCGCGATATAGTCCGGGGACAATTCCAGCCAGGCTTCGTGCGGCACACGGTCCCAGGGCATGCCGTGGATGGACATTGCCACCTTCACATCGGCCCCGGCCGGCAGCGCGTCCAGCCGGTCGCTCAACATGTTGACCCACGGCTCGCTGGTCGGTGCAAAGTCACCGAGCTGGCGTGTCATGATGACCTTGATTTCCTTGCCGTTCGCTGCTTCCCACTCGTGGATGTAATGCATCGCGTGTTTGAAGCCGCCATTGAATTCCTCGTGGTGGGAATACACCGGCGCGGGCGCCGACAGGATCACGGTGTCGACGCCCTCGTCCAGCAGGCTGTACATGGCTTCACGCGCCAGGCCGAAATCTTCTGCTGTGACCCAGCGGTAGGGGACCTCGCCGTAGCGCGCGCGGATTTCAGCCATCGCCGCGGTCACGATGATCCGCATGCCGTGCACGTGCGGCACCGTGCCCTGCAGCGAGGCCTTGCCGGGCATGTAGTAATAGTGGCGCGCCTTATTGACCAGCTTCGCTGACACTGTCGGCATGCCGCTGCCGCGGGTGTCGAGTAAGAAGTAGCTGTGATCCAGATGCAGGCTTTCGCTGGGCGGCACCCAGGTCAGTTGCCCCATGCGCCACTTCGTAATGTAGCGCACGCCGTCGAGATCCGTGTCACTGCCGTTGGGGTCCACAAGTCGCGTCGGCTGGAACTCCTCGAATTCGTAATAGCGCTCCGGGTCCAGCAGCACCACGCCCCGGTCGGCGGCAGCCAGCTTGTTGATGGGCCAGGGGATGTACTGCAGCACTTTTTGGGCAAGGGTGTACCAGATCGTGGGATCCATCTCTTCGGGTAACAGCAGGTGCGTGATGAAAACACCTATCCTTCCCTCTGGCACTGTGTCCTGTTGCTGGTAGTAGGTGTAGTAGTTGGGCTCCTTGAGCTGGGGCGGCGTACGATTCATGTAGCGAAACACGCCGTAGCCACCCACCGCGCAAAACAGCGCGAGAACCCCGGTCCACAGCAACAGTTTCTTGATGATACGCATGGGTCCAGGCTCAGGGTGCGGCGTCGCTCAGGGCCGCGGCCACCGGAACCTGGTCCAGCCATGCGCGCACGTCCACCGCAATCTCGGCCCCCGCCTCCTGCACAGCCATGTGCCCGACGCCCGGATAGATAATCAGTTCCAGCGACGCCACGCCGGTGAGCATCTCCTCCAGTTCATAAGCCTGTTCCACCTTGGCCTGGGGATTGGCTTCGCCCCACAGCAGCAAGGTAGGCGCCTGGACTTGCGCGGCCACGCCGCGGAGATCCCCCGAATCGTATTGCGACAGCCGCTCGAGCTGCGCGGCACGCTGGCCTTCCCGCAACCACATGTTGTGCCAGCGGTCGATGACTTCGTCCGTGAGCTTGTCCTTGTCGCCATAGGCCGAGTTCAGCATGTACTTCGGCAGCGCGCGCGGCAGTATGTATTCGAGGACCCGCGCCTGCTTCGGCACGCCGCGGCGCTGCTGCTCGCGGCCTTCCAGCGCGCCGGGGCTCAGCAGTATCAGCCCTTTCACGCGGGCCGGGTGGCGCGCCGAGTAGTGGATGGATACCGTCCCGCCCAGCGATGTGCCGCCAATCGTGATCTCTTCGAGACCCAGCGCATCGATGAAGCGCTCGGCAAGTTTCACGGTGCGCGCCAAAGTGTAGTCGCCCGACGGATCCGGACCGGTCAGGCCATGGCTGGTCATGTCAAAACGGATGACTCGGTAGTTGTCTTTCAGCGCCTCTACCCACGGATCCCAGCCGATCAGGCTGGCGAAATTGGCGTGAATCAGCACGACGGGCGGGCCGCTGCCTTCGTCGCGGTAATGAATGCGCACACCGTCGATGTTCAGGAAACGCGAGGCCGGGCTCATGTAACGGGCTTCCAGCTCCTGGGCGGGGATATCTCGGTACGCCCACATGGCCGCCAGCACGCTCACCACGTAGAGCCCCAGCAGGGTGATGCCGATCAGGCTCAGCACTCTCAGTACTTTCAAAGCCGATTCCTCGCCTCCAGATTGATGCCTAGAATAAACAAAAAATAGCCAAAACAACGCCTTAAACTTGGGCTGCCAGATGGTGGAATGATCATCCGATTCCGCCCCGGGAGCGAAATCACTGCAGTATCAGGGGCTCAGGGATCTATGAAGCAACTCAAGACGTTCATTTCACGCTTACGGCCGGGGCCGATCACGGTTCTGATCGGCGCCTTCGTCGTGGCCGGGGCGCTGATCATGAGTCGGCCGCAGCGCCCGAACATCGCTATCCCTGAAAAGGCGTGGAGTGTCGATGTCATTCCGGCCGTGCCGTCGGCGATTCGCCCGACGCTGGAACTCTATGCGCGCATCGAGTCGCCGCAGGACTCGCGTCTCAGTGCAGCGGTCGAGGCCGAAATACTCGAGGTCCTGATGCAGGACGGTGACACTGCAGCCGCAGGCGACGAGCTGCTGGTGCTGGACGATCGGGACGCGCGCTTCGAACTGCTGCAGCGGGATGCCGACGTGCAGGAGATCCGGGCGCAGATCAACCTTGAAGAACAGCGGCTGAGACGGAACACGGAATCCCTTTTCAAGGAAAACGAACTCCTGCAACTCACGGTGAGCAACGCCGAGCGGGCTCGCAGCCTCTATAAAGACAACCTGGTGTCGCTGTCTAACGTCGACGATACGGCAGAGGAGTTGACGCGCCAGGAACTGGCCGTAACGTCCCGTCAGCTGACCATCGAGGAGAGCGAAATCCGCAAGCAGCAGCTCACCGCTCAGCTGCAGCGGGCCAAGGCATTGCGCGACAAATCTCAGCTCGCGCTGGATCGGACCCGGATCATTGCGCCCTTTGCCGGACTGATTTCCGAAGTGGAAGTGTCTGTGGGTGACCGGGTCAGGATCGGCGACGAGCTGATGCGCCTGCACAACCCCGAAACCGTGGAACTGCGCACCCAGGTGCCGAGCCGTTTTGCCGCTCGTGTCCGCGATGCGCTGGTCGCCGAAGTCAGGATTGGCGCCAATGCCGAGATTTCCGGAGCGAATTACCCAGCGGTCCTCACGCGTCTGTCGGGGCAGACGCGCGAGGGCTCCGGCAGCGTAGACGCCTACCTCGCTTTCGAGACCCCGCCGCAGGACGTGTCGCTGGGTTCCACTGTGCCCGTGCTGTTGTCATTGCCGGCCGAGGTGGACGCCATCGCCGTGCCGGCGGAGGCCTTGTACGGTCGCAACCGCATTTACAAGCTTGCCGGGGAGCGGATGGCGGCAGTTGACATCGAGCGGCTCGGTGAACGCGTGGGCGCCGACGGTCGCAGCGAGGTCCTGATCAGAAGCAGCCAGCTGAAGCCGGACGATCGCATCATCACGACGAAGGTTTCGTCGGCCACCAACGGGTTGCTGATTCGCGTCCGCGAGGGTGGCCCGGGCGACAGCGACGCGATGCTCGCTGCCGGCGAGAACCGGCCCGGGAGTTAAGCCATGCGTCCCGGAATCATCAGTATGTTCGTTCGCCACCCGGTGGCGCCGAACCTCGCGATGTGCATCATGATCCTGGCCGGCGTCTGGGCGCTGGGGCAGCTCACCCGGCAGCTGCTGCCGGGCTTTGAACTCAGCCTCGTCAACGTGGAAGTGGTCTGGCAGGGCGCGTCCGCCGAAGACGTGCAGCTGGCCATTACGCAGCCCATCGAAGACCAGCTGCGCGGCCTCGATCTGCTGGAAGGCATCCGCTCGACGTCCAGGGAAGGCGTGGGCCGGGTCACGCTGGAATACGGCGAAGACGTGGATATGAGCCGCGTGCTGGACCAGGTGAAGGAGCGCGTGACCCAAGTGCGCAATCTGCCGGCGAACGCGGAGACCCCCACCGTGTCGCTGATACCCCGCAACGAACCCGTGGCGAAACTCGTCGTGACCGGACCCGAGCTGTCGATATTGCGGCCGCTGGTGCGGGGTTTCGAACGGGAGCTGCGTGGCCTGGGCCTGGCCAAGATCGACATTGAAGGACTGCCGAAACAAGAGATCGCAATCCAGTTGTCCGGTGAGCGTCTGAACGAGTTGCGACTGTCATTGCAGGACATTGCCCAGCGGGTCCGGCAGACCAGCAGCGATGTGCCGGCCGGCTCGGTCGGCCGTGCGGAATCGGCGCGACAGTTGCGCAGCCTGGACCAGGCCCGCAATGTTGCGGACTTCGAAGACTTGGCCGTGGCCGCCGATGCGGACGGCCGCCTGCTGGCCTTGCGCGACATTGCCGACGTGGAACGCCGCGCGCGGACCGACCAGCCGACCCTGTTTGTGAACGGTGCCGCCGCTGTGGAGATATCTGTGCAGCGCGCGGAAAGCCAGGACGCGATTGATGTAGCAGGCGAGCTATCGACCTGGGTGGAACGGACTCGTCCCGGTCTGCCCGCCAACGTCGAGCTACTGGTCTACGACGAGGAGTGGCGGCTGGTCCAGGATCGCATCGACCTGATGGTGGAAAACTCCGTCGGCGGCCTGGTGCTCGTGGTGATTGCACTGTTCGTTTTCCTGAACGGCCGCGTGGCCTTCTGGGTTGCCGTGGGTATTCCAGTGTCGGTGATGGCCGGCCTGATGGCCCTGCACCTGTTCGGTGGCAGCCTGAACATGATCAGCCTGTTCGCAATGGTGATGGCGCTAGGCATTGTTGTAGACGATGCAATTGTGGTCGGCGAAGATGCGGTGACCCGCTACCAGGCTGGCGCCAAGCCGCTGGACGCGGCCGAGCAGGCGGCGCACCGGATGTTTGGGCCAGTGATGGCCGCGTCGCTGACGACGGTGGCGGCCTTTGTTCCGCTGATGACCCTCGGCGGCATCGGCGGGACGATTCTGTTCGCGATTCCGCTGATCATGATCTGCGTGGTGCTGGCTTCCCTGGCCGAGTGTTTCCTCGTCCTGCCCGGCCATCTGCGGCACTCGCTGGAGAGCTCGTCCCGGCACGCGCCGACACGGTGGCGGCTGAAGATCGACACCGCCTATGAGAATTTTCGCTGTGGCGTATTTCGTCGGTGGGTCACCAGGGCGGTGCAGGAGCGCTCCACGACCGTCGCCATCGCTGTGGGCTCATTGATCGTTGCTCTGGGCCTGCTGGTCGGTGGCCGCATCGGTTTCACGCTGTTCCCCCAGCCGGACAACACCAAGGTGCAGGCCATCATCCGCTTCACGGCTGGCACGCCGAACGAACGTGTGAAGGCCTTCGTAGAGCAGGCGCGAGACGCGCTGCGCCGCATTGAAGCGGAGAGCGGCGAAAAGATCGTTGAGCTCGAGCTCACCAAGCTGGGCGCGGACCCCCGAGGAACGACAGCCTCCAACGTGGCCACGATGACGGTGCAACTCACGCCGGACAGCGATCGCAGCCTGCGCAATGCAGACATCATCCGCGCTTGGCAACGCGCCGTGCCGCCGCCGGGTGGCCTGGAAAGTTTCTTCATCCTGAACACCTCCGGCGGGCCACACGGTAACGATATTGAACTGGATATCGCCGGCACCGATCCCGAGGCGCTGAAGGTGGCGGCTGTTGACGTCGTGCAAGCCCTGAGCGGCATCAGCGGCGTTAGCGGAGTGCGCGATGACATGGCCTGGGGCAAGGAACAGCTGATTTTCGAACTGTCGCCGAACGGCGAGGCCGTCGGCCTGACCGGTGCGGCCCTGGGCGCCCAGCTGCGCGCGGCCTTTGAAGGCGAACTGGTGCAGATCTTCCAGGACCAGGGCGAAGAGGTGGAAGTGCGCGTGTTGCTGACGGACCAGGAGCGCAATGCACTGAGCGCGCTGGAAACCCTGCCCATCGTGCTGGCCAATGCCGAGACGGCGCCGCTCAGCGACGTAGCGCAACTGAGTTACCAGCGCGGCTTCGAATCGCTGAAGCGCAGCGGCGGAGAGCTCTCGGTGCAGATCACCGCAGACGTGGATGAGAAGCTGAACAACAATAACGCCGTGCGCGCCATCCTGGCCGCGGAGGTAATGCAGGAGATTGCCGACCGGGACGGGATCAGCTACTTCAAGTTTGGCGGCGACGCTGAAAGCCAGGGCGAGACCCTCGGCGATGTCGGTACCGCACTTCCGCTGTCCTTGCTGTTGATCTACATCATCCTGGCCTGGGTGTTTGAGTCGTATCTCTGGCCGCTGGCCGTGCTGTCCGTGATTCCGTTCGGGCTCGTCGGCGCATTGTTCGGCCACTGGTTGCTGAACGTCGATCTGACCCTGATGTCGATCTTTGGCCTGTTCGGTTTAATAGGGATCGTGATTAACGACTCGATCATCCTGGTCAGCGTATTCCGCGAACTGAACGCGCAGGGCATGAGCGTGCAGAAGGCCGCCGCAGAAGCCGCGGTGCGCCGCAGCCGTGCGGTGATTCTGACCTCCGTGACCACCGTATTCGGCGTGTTGCCGGTGCTGCTGGAGACTGACCTGCAGGCCCAGTTCCTGCGCCCGCTGGTGACGTCCCTCGCCTTCGGCCTGATATTCGGCACTTTCATCGTGCTGTTCCTGCTGCCGGCAATCCTGGCCAGTTTGGAGGCCAAGCGCGGACGGCTGGACAGCATCATCCGCCTGTTCCTGAAGCCAGCAACGGCTGACGGCCCGGACCGACTCCTGTAGGGCGAAAGGCGGGTTCGCGCCGGTGCTATGCTCGCTGCAGTCTCAATGCAGCAGCGCAACGCGGGCATGACGCAGGAAAAACCCAAGCCCTGGATGGAGGGCATGATCCCGACGCTGAACAGCCGGGGCTTCATGTCCGAAACCATGGAACGTTTCTCCATGGCCTTCATCGACTACGCGGCCATCTGCGGCCACGAAGTGCTCGACATGGGTTGTGCCTACGGCGTGGCCACGCGCGAAGTGCTGGAGCGGGGCGGCTCGGTTATGGCCTGCGACATGGAAGCAGGTCACGTGGAAATCCTGGCAAGGGAAATGCCCGAAGAGTTCCGCGGCCGCCTGCGCACCGCAGTTGGGGAACTCCCAGGTGCCGATTTCCCCGAAGGGGCTTTCGGCGCCATCCTGTGCTCGCGCGTCATTCACTTCCTGACGGGTGAAGAGATCCGTATCGCGCTGGAAAAAATGTACCGGTGGCTGAAACCCGGCGGACGGCTGTTCCTGATTGCCGATACGCCCTACACGGGCTTCTGGTTCAGCACCGCGCCCGACTACGAACGCCGCAAGGCCGCAGGCGAAGAGTGGCCAGGCTTTATCGACAACATCGCGCCGCTGTTGAACCGCGACGACCCCCCGCCCGGCATGCTCGCCTACCTCAATCCGCTGGACCCGGACATCCTGTGCCGCGAATGCGAACGCGCCGGCTTCGCTATCGAAGACGCCAGCTTCACTGGCCGGGGCGGCGACCCGGATGGCAACCAGCACGCCGGTGTTATCGCCTTGCGTCGCTGATTCAAACGTCAGCTGTCTCGGCGCACGACCGTGAAACTCCCCGAACCGCTGTTCGTCATCGTCAATCCGATCGTTCGCTTGCTATTGCGCTCACCGATCCATCATTTCTGGAGCGCCAGCCTGATGCTGATTACATTCAGGGGCCGGAACAGCCAGCGAGAATTCACCACGCCGGTGCGCTATATCCGCGTTGGCGATACTGTCCGTTGCTTTACATCGTCGGAGAATCAGTGGTGGCGAAATATGCGCGGTGGCGCAGAAGTCTTGCTCCGAATCGAGGGCGAAGAAAAGCGCTATCGAGCGACCGCCATTGAGAATGACCCGCCTCACGCTCGGGAGTGGCTTCAGTACTACCTGGTCCGATTTCCTCAAGATGCCGCCTACCACAGTATTCGACTGAACCCCGACAAGAGCCTGGTGACCGAAGACCTGCGCGAAGCGTCGAGGCATGCCATCGTGATCGAGGCCACGCCGCTCTAGCCAGGGTGCGATGCGGAACCGGCGACAGCCGCAAACCACCAGCATTCCCCCATCACCCCCACCCCGGGCGACCGCAGGCGCCACCAGCCTCAACAGCCGGTGCTCTTAAGCCCCTGTTGACCCCGCGCCTCCTAGCCCTCATCATATCGACACCCTGTCGCCAAAATAATATCGCCATGTTCATTGCCTTGAGAGACCTCAGCTTCGCCAAAGGCCGCTTTGCCCTGATGGCCCTGGTCATTGCGCTGATCGCCTTCCTGATGACCTTCCTGACGGGTCTGGCTGCCGGCCTGATCAAGAACAATATTTCCGGCCTGATGGAGCTGGACGTCACGCACATCGCCTTCGAACTGGATGACAAGCCCACCTACCGCAACACGATGATCGAGCGGGAACAGTGGGAAGACTGGGCGGCGCAGCCGGGCGTGAAGAAGCTGGAGCCCATGGGGCATACGGTCTTTACCGCCCGCACGCAGCGCGACGACCCGCTCGAGCTGGTGCTGTGGGGATTGGAACCCGGTTCAATGATCGAACCCGAAGTGTTTGCCGGAGAGCAGCTAGGCAGCGTGAGCAATGGTGTCATTGTCTCCAGGCTCCTCGTCGAGCGCGACGGCGTACAGATGGGCGACACGATTACGCTGGACCGCGTACTGACGGACCTGGTGGTGGTCGGCATTGCCGAAGAACGGAATATCGGCCACATCCCGATCATCTACGCACCGCTGGCGAAGTGGCAGGCGGCCACCTACGGACCGCCCGGTGGCCCGCCGCCGGGCGAGCAACTGCCGGACGTGGTGTTCGATTTCGTCAGCATCCTGGCGCTGCAGCTGGAAGACGACGTCACGCCCGAGCAGATTGCGGCCATCGACGATGAAATTGGCACCAGCACTCTCGACCGGGGGGCTTTCTATGCCGCATCCACCGGCTACATCGAGGAAGTGCGCACGGTGCAGATCATCCAGATATTTTTGTTCCTGATTTCAGCCGTGGTCATTGGCGCCTTCTTCAGCATCTGGACCATCCAGCGCACGAAAGAGATCGGGCTGATCAAGGCCCTGGGTGCGTCGAACGGCTACCTGTTGCGCGACGCCCTGGGTCAGGCCCTGATTCTGATGGCTGTGGGCGTGGTCCTTGGATTGTCGCTGGGACTCTGGTCCGGGCAGGCCTTCATGGAGTCCGGTCGGCCCTTCATGTTCGAGAGCGACAAGATCATGCAGGCCATGACGCTACTGGTAACGGCCGGATTACTCGGCGGCGCGCTGTCGATCCGCCGCATTACTGCCGTGGACCCGATCATCGCGCTGGGGCAGGAACAATGACACTAAGAGCCGAAAACGTGTCGCTGCTGCTCGGCGACGGTGATGAGCAGATCAAGGCGCTGGACGATGTGTCTATTGCGGTTGCGGCGGGCGAACTGGTCGTCGTACTTGGCCCCAGCGGGGCAGGCAAGTCCAGTCTGCTGGCCGTGTGCGGCGGACTGCGTACGCCCACCAGCGGCAAGGTGTGGATCGACGACACCGACATCACGGGCCTGAAGCCGGCCGCGTTGACGAAGCTGCGTCGTGAGCACATCGGTTTCGTGTTCCAGCAGTCGAACCTGGTGCCGTCGCTGTCGGCGCTGGACCAGCTCTTGTTGCTCGCGCACATGCAGGGCCGCAAGCCGCGGCCGGAAGATCGCAACAGGGCGCTGGCACTGCTCGAAGAAGTCGGGATGGCGGAAAAGAAGAACCGGCGTGGCAACCAGTTGTCCGGCGGTGAACGCCAGCGTGTTGGTATTGCCCGTGCCTTCATGACCGAACCGGCCCTGCTGCTCGTGGATGAGCCGACATCCATGCTCGATACCCAGCGCGGCCACGCAATCGTTGAACTGTTGCGCCGCGCCTGTCACGAACACAACGTGGCGACAATGATGGTCACCCATGATCGCGGCGTGCTGGACGTGGCCGACCGCGTCCTGGAGATTCGCGACGGGCGGCTCGGTGGTGTCAGTACCGACGCGACCGTCGAGATGCCGAGGATTGTCGATGCCGCGCATTGAAGCAGAGAGCATCGAGGCCCACGTCGAGGCGCAGAACCAGCGCATCCTGGACGCTGCTATGGTGCTCTTCGAAGCACGTGGCTATGCGGGCACCGAGTTGCGCGACATTGCCCAGAGCGTCGGGCTCGCGCGCAACTCGCTGTACCGCTACTACCCGGGCAAGGACCACATACTGCTGGCCTGCCTGCATCGTGACATGTCCCCAGGACTGGAGCGTATCCGTGCCCTGGAGGATGAATATCCGGCTGCGCGTGAGCGCATCGATGCGTGGCTCAACGTGCAGATGGAGATAGCGGCAACGTCCTGCCACGGCGCAATACGCCTGGTGGAGAATCTGAGGGATCATTCGCCGGAGTTTCGCCAGGAGATCCACAAGCTCCACGAGCCGGCGGCGGGTGTGTTGAAACGTGCGGTGAGCGAACTGCTGGGTGGCAGTGGCCGGGATGTCGAACTGGTCGCGGCCATGATCAGCAGTCTGCTGAATGCGGCAGCGACGAAAATGATGGAAAGCGGTGGCGGTGACGAGGTGATGGCCGAGTTGCGGCGCTCCGTGCAGTCTGTACTGGCAGCGGGCGGCAGTGAAACTGCGCCCGCGCCTGGTTGATTGAGGAAATGAGAGCCATGAAAAGATCACGATTCATTCCGTCTTGTGCCTCTTGCCTGGCAGCGCTGCTGCTGACGGCAGGCACGCCGGCGCTGGCGCAGGACGAGCACGCGCATCATCACCAGCACGGTGGCGGCGTACCCGACATGGATGCCGACGGCAAGCGACTTGAGAGCTACCAGGTCAAGCATGACATGGACCAGGCCACCCTGGATGCGCTGCGCCGGAAGATCGCCCTCTATCGCGGCATGACGGACATGGAACTGAGCCTGAACATGTCTGCGATGGGACCTAACTACGAGTGGTATGCGAGCGATCTCGCGATGCAGGGCGACATCGGCGTACTGATCCTCTCCCACGGCGTGGGCGAGAACAGCGACGGCATGATGAAAGAGGCGCTCACGCCGGTCTCCGAGCGCTGGCCCACCGCCATCGGCTTCGGCATGGCGATGATGCAATCCGCTCACCTGCAGTCGGCGGTAGAAGACCTGCAGCAGCGAGGCGCGACCACCATCGTCCTGGTGCCCAGTGGCACGACCACCGAGTACAACACGCTGACCCGCCAGTGGAAATACATCTTCGACATCGACGACGAAGAAGCGACCTATCTCGATGTTCCGAAGGTCCAGGCAGACGCGACATTTGTGATGACAGACCACTTCGGTGACAGTCCGATCATCACCGAGATACTCTACGACCATGCCACGGAGGTCAGTGAGAATCCCGCGAACGAAGTCGTGATCATCGTCGGCCACGGGCCCGAGGACGTCGAGGACAATGGCCCGGATCTCGAAATCCTGCAGGTGCACGTCGACCGCATCGCGGCGAAGAACGAGTTCGCGGACGTGAAGATCATCAATCTGCAGGACGATGCGATTCCGGCGATCCGCGAATCCAACGTCCGCAAGTTGCGGCGCTGGGTGAAGCAAGCCAACAAGAAGGGCCAGACACCCGTCGTTGTCGCGCTGGCGGCCGCCAGCCACGGGGTACAGACCCACATTCGCCAGGACCTGCGCGGGCTGGACTACGTATTTGCCGAAAGGGGCATGTCCGAGAATCCAAAGTACGTTGCGTGGATCGAATCGGTGATCGAGACCGCAATCGCCACCGAACAGCTGGCACAGACCAACTGAGAGAAACAACATGACCAGGGATTCCACGATGCAGCCCTTTGCGAAGGGCGACATCTTCATCGCGTGCACGTTGCTGAATGTGCCGGACGACGATCACGCGGGTGAGGGCCGCATCTGGCAGTACGACAAAAACATGAACTTCAAGGGCGAGCTGTGGACCGAAGGCGGCGAGCACTTTGTCGGCGGCCTGGAGTTCGATCCCAACGGCATTCTGTGGGCCTTCAACGATTTCGTGGTCATTCACGTCGATTCGCAGACCGGCCGGCAGCTGCCGCTCAGCGACAAGTTCCTGCCGCGTTGCTACCGCAGCGCGAGTTTCGACAAGGCCGGCAACGTGTTTCTCGGCGAGCACATGAAAGCAAAAAAGCGGCCGGAAAATCCGATCGCCAGCCGCACGACGACAAAGTTTCCGGTCATTCCCGGCGAGGGTGTGCTGGGTTTCGGTTACGTCTACAAATACGACAAGGACTGGAATCTCGTGAAGGTTTTCCACACCGAGTGCGCACCGGACATGACCCAGTTCAAGGGCGTCACCCATTCCAGCCTCCACCCGAGCGGGAAATTCATCACCTACGCCACCGAAACCGGCAAGCGGCTGATGCGCTACGACGTGGTCAATGACAAGCAGATGCCCGACCTGGTGACGTACCCGGGTGAGGACGTCATGGATCGCGTCTGGGTGATCGCAGTGAAGTACCTGCCCGACGGCCGGCTGCTGATCACCCGCGGCGACTACATGGAAATGCTCGACGAAGACGGCAAGGTGCTGAAGAGCTACCCGCTGGAAACCTACGGGTGGTCCGACATCGAGATCTGCCACGACGGCAAGCACTGCCTGGTCAGCAATATCTGGGAAGGCACGGTGGTGAAGGTGCATGTCGACAGCGGCGAAATCGTCGGCACCATCGACACCGGCTTCAAGGCGCCAAACCGCTGCCTGGCCGGCGTCGCCGAATACCCGGGCTAAGGCCCGGAAGAATCTTATAAGTATCTGTTTTATAGATGAATTCTTGGCTACCGTGTGGGCAATTTGCGTCGCCTTGTCGCCATGAATCAATCGATGCCTGTCCTGGCTCATTGTCCTGCAGCTTCTGCACATAACGGGATGGCGACTGGGCCGATTCCGCCCCGGTAATCAGTCGCCGTCTCTCAGGCCACCGTCAGCAAATGGTTATCGTGCATCGCTCATTGCGCAGTCGAGACTGCATGGAACGGTCGCTGGTCCTGGCCGCGATGGACATCGACTATGTCGTAGAGCGGACGTGGTGGGGCTGGTGTCTGCTGGTCGACGAGAGCGCGGCGAATGAGGCGCGCAGGCAAATCACTCTCTACGAGCAGGAGCAACGTTCCTCGACTTCGCCGCTCAAGCTGTCTCCGTTGCGTGGTGGCGCCAAGCTTGGCGTGTTGGCCTACGTAACGGTATTGCTTTGCGTGTACCTGCTCCAGGCAAGACAGGAATTCGGTGTGGACTGGGCAGTCGCCGGGCGGGTCGACGTGACTGCAATCCGCGCCGGTGAGTACTGGCGAACCGTCACTGCCCTCACGCTGCACCGAGATGTCTGGCACCTGGCGAGCAATCTTGTCTTCGGCGCATTTTTCGCGGCGCTGCTGTCACGTCAATTGGGTGGTGGCGTCGCCTGGCTGGCCATCCTGCTCGCCGGCGCCGGCGGCAACTGGATGAATTCACTGGTCCAGGGCCCCTCACATCTCTCTGTAGGCGCATCGACCGCAGTGTTTGCTGCCCTGGGGCTGCTGGCGGCCTATTTCTCGGTCCCCGGCCGCGTCAAACAGGAAACCTGGGCGCGTCGGTGGGGCCCCATCGTCGGCGGTCTGTGGGTGCTGGCGTGGTTGGGAACGGGTGATGCCAGTACGGACATCGTTGCCCACCTGACCGGGTTCGTTGCGGGTCTGCTGTTCGGCATTCCGCTCGGGCGGATTCCAGATCCGGGGCCGCGTGACGGCTTCCTGCAGTGGGTAACCGGACTGATTGCCCTGGGTGTAGTGACTGGGGCCTGGGCACTGGCGCTGTCACGGCACGTTGCCCTTTAGGCGTTCTTGCCTGCCAACCTGATGCTGAGCCACTTGATAGCCGCCAGCAATAGCAGGGCGAACGACAGCAGTTGCGCCAACACCGTCAGGGACAGCTTGCCCAGCTTGGCATAGATCATCATCGCCGCGGCGCTGCGCAATTCATGACCGTGGGCGGTGATCACCGACAGCGCGAACACATTCTCGGTCCAGTCGAAGAGCGCTGGCAGCAGCAACAACACCCACAGGCGCCGCTCGGTAAACCAGTCGTAGCCCGCGGGCCACAAGTACCGGAGCGAGAACGCGGCGATCGCCGCCAGGAACAGGCTGGCGAACAGCGGAAAGGCGAAATCGATGGCCGAGAAAAGGTAATAAAGTTTTCGCGCGTCCTGCGGGTAGCCCGGGAGCTGCTCGTACACTTGGTCCACGGTCAGCGAGTTCTGCAGGTCGAAGGGCAGGTGCCCGCCGGACAATTCTGCGAAGCGCGGCCCGATGACCCCGGTGAACAGGTAAAGTGACCCGAAGGTGACCACGGCTGCCAGCAGGAACAGCGGCCATGAGCGCGAGAAGCGCAACATCACGTCGTTCAGGCTTTGCAAGCTCGTCCACCCCCCCATTGCCCCTAGGTTACTATCTCCCGTCCGTCATCGAAAAAAGGACCCGCGTGGCCCACTGGCTGATGAAGTCCGAGCCGGACGTCTACGGAATCGAGGACCTGAAACGCGACCGCCGCGAGTGCTGGGACGGTGTGCGCAACTACCAGGTGCGAAACATGATGCGCGACGACATGCGCAAGGGCGACCTGGCGTTTTTTTATCATTCGAATTGTGCCGAGCCGGGTATCGTCGGTGTGATGCGCATCGTCCGCGAGGCTTATCCCGATCACACCCAGTTCGACCCGCAGTCGAAGTACTACGACCCGAAGAGCGACCCGGACGAGCCGCGCTGGCTGATGGTGGACGTGGCCTACAAGCGCAAGCTGAAGCGCACGATCACGCTGGCCGAGCTGAAGGCCCATCCCGAGCTGGGCGAACTGCCCCTGGTCCGCCGCGGCAACCGCTTGTCGGTGATGCCCGTGACCGACGCGGACTGGGCATTCATCCTCGGGCTGGAGTAACCGGGGGCGCGTGTGGACCGGACCGAGCGTTTCTACAAGATTCATCGCCTGCTGACGCAGCGCCGCTTCGTCAGCCGGGACGACTTTCTGGACGAGCTCGGCGTATCCCGCGCCACCTTCAAGCGCGATCTCGAATACCTGCGCGATCGTTTCAACATGCCGATTGTCTGGGAGCGGGACCGGGGCGCCTACCGGCTCGACGAAAATGCGCCGCAGGCCCACCTGTTCCAGCTGCCCGGGCTCTGGTTCAGCGCCGAAGAAGTGCACGCGCTGCTCACGATGGAACACCTGCTGGAGCGGCTGCAGCCTGGCCTGCTGGGTGCCCAGGTGCGGCCGCTGCGCGAGCGCATTCGCCGCATTCTCGACAGCGGAGATTTCAGCGCCGAAGACCTCACGCGTCGCATCCGGATCTTGCAGATGGGCGTCAGGCCCGTCGAACCGGAAAGCTTTCAGGCTATTTCTTCCGCGCTGTTGTCGCGCCGGCGTTTGCGTATCGAACATTTCCGGCGGGCAGCGAACGAAACGCTGACCCGCGACGTATCGCCCCAACGCCTGGTGTTTTACCGTGACAACTGGTACCTGGACGCGTGGTGTCACCTGCGCCAGGGCCTGCGCACTTTTTCCGTAGACGCAATTGGTAACGCCGTGGTGCTGGGCAAGCGGGCCCGCGAAATCAAGGACGAAACGCTGGACGAGCACCTCGGTGCCGGTTTCGGCATTTTTTCCGGCCGCGCCGCACACACGGCCGTGCTGCGTTTTTCACCACTGCGCGCGCGCTGGGTGTCCCGTGAGGTCTGGCATCCGGAGCAGGATGGCCAGTACGAACTGGATGGCGCCTATGTGCTGAAGGTGCCTTACTCCGATCCGCGCGAGCTGATCATGGATATCCTGAAGTACGGACCCGACGTGCAGGTACTGGCGCCGGCGGTGCTGCGCGAGCAGGTGCGCACGCAGTTGGACCAGGTGCGCAAACTTTATCGCGACTGAGCGTCCGGGCTTGTCAGGCAGGTTTTGAGACCAGGTACTTGTCGAAGCCGTGTTCGCGGAGCAGCTCCGCCCCCAGCTCCCGGTCTTCGTCCAGCACCTCTATGTAGTAGCCCTGGTCGGCGCCGGCGATGGCCACGTGGCCGCCATAGGCGAGATCCAGCACCCGCACGCCTTCGCTTTCCAGCAGCGACTTCATCACTGCGAAGGTGCCGGCGTCGAAGACGAATGCGAGTCGCTGAATGGCCATGGGTCGAGCTCAAGGGGTGGATAAGCGGGCAATGATAGTGCGGAAAAAGGTGCACAGGTAGATCTGCTATAGTCCCGCCCCCGCGGCCGGGCGCAAGTCGAACGCACCCGCCGTGGCCGCTGCGCGCGGCTTCTGCTTATCTTTCGTTGGCCCACTAACATGATCGACGCATCCCGTGCCCGGCTGATCCTGCTGTTTGGCCTCGTGACCTATGGCATGGGCCAGTCCCTGCTGTACGTCATCTTCGGCCCACTGGCCCGGGAAATCGGTCTGGCGGAATGGCAGTTCGGAGTACTGATCTCCGCGTCGAACGTTGCCATCGTGATCTGTTCGCCACTGTGGGGTCGCGCCAGCGAGTCCATGGGGCGCAAGCCGGTCTACCTGCTGGGGATGGCGGGGTTTGCGGTGGGTTACGCCGGATTGGCCTTCGGTATCCAGGCGGGGCTATGGGGCTGGTTCGCGCCGATGCCCCTGTTCCTGATCCTGCTCGGCGCGCGGCTGGTCTATGGCGTGATGGCTGCTGCCATTCAGCCGGCTGCAACGGCTTATGTCGCCGATACGACCGATGCCGCCGGCCGCGGGCAGGGCATGGCATTGATCGCCGCATCGGGTGGCATCGGTACTGTCATTGGTCCCGCTTTCGGTGGCCTGCTCGCGCGCTTCGGCGCCGTAGTGCCCATGTATGCGGCCGCCGGGCTGGCCCTCGTCGCCATGGCCGTGACCCTGGCCACGCTCGCCGAACCACCGCGTCATGTGCACATTGAAAAAGCCGCCCGGCTGCGTGTGGGCGACAGCCGGGTGTTTCCGTACCTGCTTGGCTGGTTCGTGGTGTTCATGGTCTTTACTGGCGTGCAGGTGGTCACGCCGTTTGTCATCGAAGACCGCTTCGGCGTGTCTGGTCGCGAGGCCGTCACGCAGGTGGCGATGTTCGCCTTGCTGTCCATGGCCCTGGTCACCATGGTGGTGCAGATCGTCGTGATGCAGGTCTGGAAGCTCAGCCCGCGTTTCCTGTTGCGCTACTCGTTCTTTCTGTTCGCCGCGTCTCTCGTCCTGCTGGTTCTGGCCAGCGAACTCTGGCAGCTCTACGCAGTGTTCGCGCTGATGGGCCTGTCCGTAGCAATGGCCACGCCGGGGCTGAACGCGGCGGCGAGTCTCAACGTAGAGCCGAACGAGCAGGGTGCTGTGGCCGGGCTGCTGGCCGCGGCACCCGCCTTCGGCATGATCTTCGGCCCGGCCATTGGTGGTGCGATCTACAACCTGTCGCCGGCGACGCCGATGGTCGGCGGTGCCGTACTCTGCGCAGCCGTGGGCTGTTACTTCCTGTTTATCGAGATTCCGGACCCGCAGTCGGCGGCGCCGGCCAGTTCCTCGGTATCGAGCTGACATTCACGCGTCGTCGTGCCGCGGCGGATGTACGGTCTCGCCTGACCGGTCTGCTGTGTTGCTTACAACGAGTCGACGTGTGCGGCCCAGGTCTCCGGGTGCGTGGCAGCCGACCCGTCCAGGCCGATGGTGTCGAACAGGCTGGCCGCCAGGCACAGGTTGGATGACACCGCCGGCAGGCCGGTATCTGCCCGCGCGGTGAGAATCGCACGCAACGACGGCATCCCGGTGCCGCTGAACAACACCGCGTCCACCCCTGCCAGATCCAGCGTTTCGAGGACCTCCAGCGCTTGCTGGCTGACTAGTTCATAAATCCGGTGCAGGTTCTCGCTGGGCAGCTGCGCATGGCCGACCGCCCGCACCTGGAAACCGCGGTCGGTCCAGTACTCAACGCTACGGTTCAGCAGCCACTCCGGGTACGGTGCGACGATGGCAATCTTTACCGCGTCCAATGCCCCGAGCCGCGCTTCAATGGCCGCAGCCGCGGTCACCACCGGGTAGCCAAAACGGTCCTGCAGGCGGGCCACGAGTTGGCGTTCTTCCGCATACCCGTACAGGTAGGTGGAGCCGGTGCACGCGAAACCAAAGGCGTCCAGCGTCAGTGAGTCGTAGCGTTCGAGGGTCTGCTCCAGGTCAGCGATATAAGAGAGCAGCCGACGCCTGGGGTCGGGATCCAGGCACACCAGCCGCGCGGTCACGAGCCCGACGCCCGCTGGCCGCAGGGCCAGCATTTCCGCTTCCACGGTGGGGTTGGCCTGCGGTGTGCCGATGCCTAGCAGGCCCCGTGCCGCGTATTCCGCGGGCCGGATACTCATCCGGAAGTCAGGAAAGCCTTCATGTCCACCAGGCCTGCGGCCACCGCGTCGGCGCCTTCTTCATGCACGTAGTGGCCCACGCCCGGTACCTTCAGCGTGCGGTCATTGGGCAGGCCGGCTTCCAGGCGCGCGAGTTCTTCCGGCGTCTTGCGACGATCCAGTTCGCCCCAGACGATGACCGTCGGCAGGCGCGCCTCGGCCAGCAGCGGCTCCTCGTCCGGCGCTTCGTACTGGCCCATCATCGTGGTCATGCCTGCCAGGTAGCCCTCGCTCTGCGACGCGCGTTGCAGGTTGTCCATGACCTCGTCCGTAATGACATCGGGATTGATGAAAGACCCTTTGATCATGCTTTCGCGGAAATCGCGTTTGCCGAGCTGCTTGGCCAGAAGACGCTGCATCGGGAAGAAGTAATACTGCGCAATGGCCGGCACGCCCGAATTGATTATTCCCGGGTTCATCAACACGAGGCCGCGCACTTCCGGTTCGCTGACGGCAACCCGCAGTGCAATCGAACCGCCCAGCGAATGGCCGCCCACGATTACGTCATCGAGTCCCAGCGCGCGAATGAAATCGCCCATCACGCGTGCCTGGTTCGCGTTCCGGTAGTCGAAGTCCGCCGGTTTGGCCGACAGGCCGAAGCCCGGCAGGTCGACCGCAATCACGTGGTAGTCGTCCGCCAGCAGTGGCGCCACCAGCCGGAAAGACTGCAGCGAGTTGCCGAAGCCGTGAATCAGCACGAGCGTTGGCCGGTCCGGCCCCGCTTGCCCGTATTCCCGGTAGCGCAGCTCCAGGCCATCGAACGTGACGAACCGATCGTCCGGGCCGGCCAGTTGCCTGGCCGGTGCTTCCTCGATGCCGGACGGCCAGTAGGCGAGCGCCAGGAGTGCCACCCAGGCCACAGCGAGAAAGCCCACGAAACCGATGCCGATTCTGCGCAGTATTTTCATTAATAGGTCTCCTGCAAGAATTCTAGCCTGATCAGCAAGGTTTGCTCGCTTCGGCTCATTTCGCCACCCCTCTATGGCAGGAGCGGCTTCAGCCGCGACAAACCGCCAGGTAGATCTGGTCGCGGCTGAAGTCGCTCCTACCGGAAAAGGGTAGTCCCACGGTTAATGCGGTGCGGGCCAGCGTACAGTACTTACGTCCAGCTGCAGCGACTCGTCAACCTTGGGAGCACGGCCGCGTTATTCGTCTTATGGCTGCGAGAACCGACAACGCGATCGCCGTGAACCGCTTCGGCCTGGGTGCGCGGCCCGGCGAGATTATGGCCCCCGGGGATGACCCGCGGGGCTGGCTGCTGGCGCAGGTGGACCGGCCGCAGCAGCTGCCTGGCGCCGTGCAGGCCCTGCCGCCCTCCGCCGAAGTGCTCGCAGAGTTTCAGGCCGTGCGCCAGCAGATGCGCCAGGCTCGCCGGGGCGCGAAGGGTGCAGACCCGGTGCAGCAGGTGCGCAACACCCTGGGCCCGGCCTACCGCGCGCAGGTGATGGCCCGCTACGCGGCGGCAGCGAAGACAGACACCCCCTTCTACGAGCGGCTGGTGCACTTCTGGACCAACCACTTTGCGGTCTCCGCCGACAAACCGCCGGTGACCGCACTGGCCGGCGGTCTCGAAAACGAGGCGATCCGGCCTCACGTGACGGGCAACTTCGCCGATATGCTGCTGGCCGTTGAACAGCATCCCGCGATGCTGCTGTATCTCGACAACCAGGCTTCCATCGGCCCGAATTCGACGGCCACCAAACGCGCTGCGCGCTTCCGGCGCACGCAGCGCAAACTCGACATTAACGAAAATCTCGGCCGCGAAATTCTCGAACTGCACACGCTCGGCGTTGGCGGCGGCTACACGCAGCAGGATGTGATGAGTCTCGCGAAGACCCTGACGGGCTGGTCCGTGGGTGGCGGACAGGGTCCGTTGCGGGAAGGCCCGCCCGGCGAATTCCAGTTTCGCGCGAAGATCCACGAACCCGGAGCGCAGACCGTGCTCGACAAGCGTTACCGGCAACAGGGCATCGCGCAGGGACAGGCCGTGTTGCGCGAGCTGGCCGTGCACCCATCCACCGCACGTTTCCTGGCCACCAAGCTGGTGCGACATTTCGTTGCCGATGAGCCGCCCGCCGCGGCCGTCGATCGCGTGGCAGCGGCCTACCTGCACAGCGGCGGTGAACTGCAGGCAAGCTATGCGGCGTTGATTGATTCGCCGGAAGCCTGGGCCGAGCCGCTGGCCAAGCTGAAAACGCCCCACGATTACCTGGTGTCCGCAGTGCGGGCCCTTGACGTCCAGCCCCGGGGCGAGCGCGAGGTGGTCGGCTCGCTGATGCTGATGGGCCAGCCTGCTTACCGGCCCGGGTCGCCGGCGGGGTGGCCGGATACCGCGGCCGACTGGGACGGTGCCGACGGGTTGATGAAACGCATCGAATGGGCCGGCGCGGTCGGCCGCCGCGCCGGTGGCAGCGTAGACCCGGTGCAACGTGGCGACGCAGTGCTCGGGCCGGTATTCAGTGACTACAGCCGCACGTGGATCAGTCGCGCCGAGAGTCGCACGCAGGGGCTGACCTTGTTCCTCGCCAGTCCCGAGTTTCTGCGGAGGTAAAGGCTATGGATCGCCGACATTTTCTCGTTGCCGCCGGCGCTGGCGGGTTCGCCCTGGCATGCCCCGGCCTCGCGCTGGCCCGGACCGCGAGCGATGCGCGCCTCGTCGTGGTAATTCTTCGCGGTGCCCTCGACGGCCTGGCCGCGGTGCCCGCCGTCGGCGATCCGAACTATCGGCGCCAGCGCGGCGCGCTGGCCATCGATGCGCCGGGCACCGCAGGCGGCGCACTGGCCCTGGATGCCGATTTCGCGTTGCACCCGGCGTTGACCGGACTGCACGCGCGCTACCAGCAGCAGGAGTTGCTGGTGTTTCACGCCGCGGCCACGCCGTACCGCGAGCGATCTCATTTCGACGGCCAGGACTGGCTCGAAGCGGGCGCCGCCCATGCGCGCGACGGCTGGCTGAATCGCGGGCTGGCGAGCCTGCCGAACGCCGTGTCCGGTGAACCGGGTATCGCACTCGGAACCACCATGCCGCTGGCATTGCGCGGCGCTGCACCGGTAACCACGTGGGCGCCATCGCGCATGCCCGATGCCGATGCAGACACCCTGAATCGCATCGGCCTGCTGTACGCAGAGGACCCGTTACTGGCGCAACGTTTCAGTGAAGCCCTGGCCGCTGCCGAAATTGCCGGGACCATGGGCGGTGCCGGCCCCGCCTTCGGCCCGCGCGCCTTCGAACAACTCGCCCGCGCGGCCGGCCGTTTCCTGGCTGCACCTGAAGGGCCACGGGTGGCCGTGCTGGAATCCGGCGGCTGGGATACGCACGCCAACCAGGGCGCGGCGAACGGCCAGCTGGCAAACCGGTTGCAGGGACTGGACCGGGGCCTTCAAGAACTCGCCAGCGCCCTCGGTTCCGTGTGGGCCGACACCGCCGTGCTCGTGGTCACCGAGTTTGGCCGCACCGTGGCGGTGAACGGCACCAACGGCACCGATCACGGCACGGCCAGTTGCGCCTTTTTGCTCGGAGGTGCAGTCGCCGGCGGCCGGGTCGTGGCCGACTGGCCCGGCCTCGCTGCGGGCGACCTTTACCAGGGCCGGGACCTGCGGCCCACGATGGATCTGCGGCGTGTCTTCAAAGGTGTCTTGCACGATCACCTGGGCGTTGCCCCGGCCCGTCTCGAAGACCGGGTATTTCCCGGCAGCCGCGCAGCCGCACCATTAGGGAATCTCCTTAGTTCGTAACGCGGCGGCGGCCACCTGAGGTGGTAGCATCGTGACTAAGGTTTTCCGGAGAGTCGCCGATGCGCTGCGTGTTCGTCACATTCCTGCTGTTGATGAGTTGCTTGCTGGCCGGGCCCGCGGCGGCACAAAGCTTTGCCGACTATTCGGGCCGCGACCTCTACATGCGTTTTTGTGCCAGTTGCCACGGTGTGACTGGCGCTGGCGACGGCCCGGTGGGCCAGGGCCTGGCAGTCATGGTGCCCGACCTGACAACCCTCAGCCGCCGTTCCGGTGGGCAGATGAACGCGGCGAAACTGCGGGAAATCATCGACGGCCGCGCGGTGGTGATCGCCCACGGCATTCGCACGATGCCAGTCTGGGGCTACGAGTTCTGGGTTGAAGAAGGCGCCGACGTGGAAGCCGAGGCCGCCGTGCGCACTATCGTCGATCAGCTGATCGCCTACCTGCGGTCCATTCAGACCTGAGTGCGGTTCCGGGGCTTCCCATGGCGGTACGAGCATCATGACGGGCACGGTACCGGCACCGTTTGACTCCATTCGCGATTACGTGCGCGCACTGGAGTCGCGCAAGCGCCTGCTGCGCCTGGAGGCCCTAGACCAGGACCGCTACGAGCTGACCGCTTTTGCCTATCGCCTGGTCGATCGCTACGGCAAGGAACGCGCGCCGGCCTTCCTGGTGGAAAAAATCAAGATTGGCGGCGAGTGGCGGGAAGGCCCGGTGCTCGCCAACCTGTACGGCAGCTGGCCCGACGAAGCGCTGCTGTTCGGGGTGCCCAGGATCAACGACGATCCACACGCGATGTATCGCGCGGTGATCGAGCAGCTCACCGCGCGGCTGGACGACGCCGGCATGTGGCAACGTATTCCCCCGGTGGCCATCGATACCGCCGACGCGCCGTGCAAGGAAGTGCGCCTGACCGGCGACGATATCGATATAGAGCGCTACGCCTTTTTGCAGAGTAACCCTGCTGACGCCGGCCGCTATATCAATATGGGTGCGGTATTCGTCAGCGATCCCGAATTCGGCAGTAACGTCGGCACCTATCGCTGCCAGATCAAGGGGCCGCGCAAGATCGGTGTGAACCCGGAACCCGGACAGCATGGCTGGTTGTTGCTGAACGAAATGAAGCGGCGCGGCGACAAGGTGGCAAAGGTGGCCGTCGCCGTCGCACCGGATCCCCTCACGTTCTGCGCCAGCAGCACCAAGATGGCCGGCTACAAGGAAGACGAGCTGGAGTTCGTCGGCGGCCTGCGCGGCAGCCCGTTGCAGGTAGTGCGCTGCGAGACTTGCGACATTCACGTGCCCGCCAATTCCGAGTTCGTGATCGAGGGTGAAATCCCGCTGGACGAGTTTGAGACGGAAGGGCCCTACGGCGAAATGTACGGTTTCCAGGGGCCGTCGAAGAAAGACAATTTCTTCATGAATATCAAGGCGTTGACTCACCGCCGGGACCCGTGGGTGCTGAATTCCTTTACCGGCCTGACCTGGGACATGCCCAAGGCGCCGCAGGTGTCATCGAACCTGTTCATGTACAAGCGCCTGATCCCGAATCTGACAGGGCTCTACTCGCCCGCGGGCGCGAGCGGCGTCATTGTCATCAGCATCAAGAAGCGTTTCCCGGGTCAGGGCATGTCGGCCGGCCAGTACGTCGCCGCCAACCCGGCCCTGAACAAAGTCGTGATCGTGGTCGACGATGATGTCGACATCATGGACCCGGGCGCGGTGATCAAGGCCCTGGGTGCCCGCTGGCAGCCGACTGCCAGCGTGGTAGTCCCGCAGACCCAGATGATGATGCCGGATCCCAGCCGGCAGACGCCGATGCTGTCGAGCAAGATCGTCATCGACGCAACGCGCCAGTTCCCGCAGGAGGGCGGTCCGGCCAAGTGGCCAGCCACCAACCGTGAGCTGCTGGAACAGGGTGCGAAGGATGCCTTCACGCTGGTAGACCAGAACTGGGACACTTACCTGAAGGACTGGAAAGAAAGCGACAACTAAAAGGAGTCAATGGTCATGTCGAAGATGGAAGAAATTCGCGAGCGTGTGCATAACCGTGCCGAGCGCTGGGAACACCGTCTCGAGGCCCTGGAGTCACAGCTGGAGGGCACGGGCGAACAGGCCATGAAACGTGTGCAGGACACTGCCCTTGCCCTGTCCGAGTCTGCCGAAGCCCTGGAACGAAAGCTGGAACCCGCGGCGCAGGAGCTGCGCCAGTCCCTGCAAGAGCTGCGCGTACAGATGGCCCTGGGCAAGGCGGAAACCCGCGATGCCTTCGAAGCAGAAAGCAAGAAAGTGCACCAGCGGCTGCACGCGGCGGAACACCTGGCGGACGAACTTGGCGACGAACTGGAAGAACTTGCGGCCAAAGAAACGGAGTTGTTCGTGCGCACCGGTGACCGTCTGCGGTCCGAACTGGAGGCGGCAGAGCTGCAGCTCAGCCTTGGCCGTGCCGAGGCGCGGGACGGATTGGAAGAGGCCCGCGGCCAACTTCGCGGGTGGATTGCCGATGCTCGACGGGAACTGAAGGAAGGGGGCGTAGAAGCCGGCGAACGCTGGCAGAAATTCGAAGATGGAATGGGCGCGGCGATGTCGGACGTGCGCGATGCATTTCGCGCGCTGGGCGGTCGCTAGGCCAGACCCGGAACCGGCTGCTTTTCCACCGCTGCCCGCTCGGCGACCTGGCCACGAAAGGCGCGGCGCAGGAACCACGCGGGAATCAGGCCCAGCGTGCCGAACACGACGGGCAGTATCGCCATCGAATAGCGAATGGCCTGCTCGTCGCCGAACACCTTGTCCGTGAAGAAAGCCACGGCCGGCGGCCCGATGCCGGCGCCGATCAGGCTGATGGTCAGGTAAAACAACGCGATGGTCTGGCTGCGGATCTGGCCGGGCGCAATGCTGACGATGGCCGCCGGCGCTGCGGCCGTAGCCATGGCCGCGCCGACGATGGTCAGCAGGTAGACACCGAAGCTCGACAAGGCGCTGGGCATCAACGGAAAGGCCACGCTCATCGGCACCATGATGAACACGCCGAGTATCAGCACGATCACCGGCCCGTCCGGGTGGCCGCGATTGCGCAGCCAGTCGGCCAGCCACCCGCCGAAGTTAACGAACAAGGGCCCGATAATCAGCAGGCCCACGCCGTTATAGACGCTGAACTTGGGGATGTCCCAGTCCCAGGTGCGGGAAAAATAGGCGGGCAGCCACGCATGGCTATAGGCCAGCACGGTAACGACTGACATGCAGCCGAAAATGCCGCCGAAACTGCCAAGGCGGCGACGCAGGTAACGCAACGCGGTGGGAAAGCCCACCTGCTTGTCAGTCAATTCTGCCGTAACGGCCGTGCCAGTGCGCTGCGGTTCCCGCACCGTAAACATCGCGGCGGCGATCAACAGTCCGGGTATACCCACCAGCAAAAATACCACCTGCCACGGTTTGACCTCGCCCACCAGGGGAAAGTTGAGTTCGGGTTGTTGCGCGGCCCACTGGATGATCTGGCCGCCGAGCAGATAGGCGATGCCCGAGCCGATGGATACCGCACCGGTATAAAAGGCGATCGCGCGGCCGCGTTGGCCCGGGGCGAAGTAGTCGGTGATCAGCGACAGGGCGCAGGGGCTGAGCGTTGCCTCGCCCACGCCGACGAGCACGCGGCTGACGGCGAGCTGTGCGAAGTTGCGCGCCAGCCCCGCCGCGGCGGTGGCTGCGCACCACAGCGTGATGCCGATGCCGATCAGCGTGCGCCGGCTGTAACGATCCGCCATCCATCCCAGTGGAATGCCCATCACGGCGTAGAAGACGGCGAAGGCCGGACCGAGGAGCAGGCCCATCTGGGTGTCTGTCAGGCCGAGGTCCGCCTTGATCAGTTCCACCAGCAGCGACAACACCCAGCGGTCGAGGTAAGACAGGATGTAGGCCAGGGTCAGCAATATCACCACATACCAGGCGTAGCCGGTCCTGGGATATTCGTGGGTGCTGGCGTTCGCGACGTTCATGCTGCTGTCATAGGTTCGCAGACCTGAGGCCTCGTGTCATTGGTTAATCGGCGCGGTCCGCAGGGCGAGTGCTACCATCGCGGCTCCAAAAAAAACCGAGGCCAAGTCATGGGGGACTCACCACCGGATACGGGGCTGCGCTTGCAGCGGCCGAATCTCGTCGTCGCCGACCTGGAACGGTCGTTGCGTTTGTACCGGGATATCCTCGGCTTCAGGGTGGACTTCATCAAAGATTCTGAGGAAGACTCCTATTCCTACCCGGTGTTCGAAATTCCGTCCCATGCACCGCTGCGTTTTGCGGTGCTGAGCGCGAACGACGACCAGCCGCGCAGCCTCGCATTGACCGAGATACGCGGCATCGATTTGCCGGCGCCCGCGCTGCCCCGGCGCAACGCCCTGGTGCTGAACATCGAGACGATCGACGAGGTGTTGGCTGCACTGGCTGCAGAAGGCCTGCATGTGTACCCGGAAGAGCGCCTGGAGACACAGGATGGACGCATCGGCCGCGAGATCGGCTTCGTGGACCGCGACGGGCACCTGGTGGTGATGTACCGGATCGACCAGGCCGCAGCGGACCCGGCGTGATCAATCGCCAGTGGACCGTCGCCGCCCGCCCGCAGGGTGTGCCGGTGGCCGCCGATTTTGCGCTGCGTGAAAGCCAGCTGCCGAGGCCGGCGGACGGTGAGATGCTGATCCAGGTGCTGTACCTGTCGGTAGCGCCGGTCATGGCCATGTACATGTCCGGCGAGGCCGTGGCCCAGCGACCGCCGCTCGCCCTCGGCGACGTGATCCACGGCCGGGGTGTGGGGCGCGTGCTCATCTCCCGCCACCCCGACTTCGCAGCCGGCAACCTCGTGCACGGGCAGATGGGCTGGCAGACCTACTGTGTCACCGCCGCAAAGCCGGCAGACCGTTTCTATCACTACTCGGCCACGGACCTGCCGGCGCACCTCGCGCTGGGTGCCCTGGGCATGACGGGCTTTTCCGCCTACTGCGGTTTCGTGGATGTGGGCGAGCCGCGGGCCGGGCAGCCGGTGCTGGTGTCCGGTGCCGCCGGTGGCGTGGGGCACCTGGTGGTGCAAATTGCGAAGAATCTGGGTTGCGCGCCGGTGGCGGGCATTGCCGGCGGACCGGAGAAGTGTGCGTTTCTTAAGGAGCTGGGTTGCGATGCCGCGCTGGACTACCGCGAGCAGAATCTTGACGCGCAGATCCGCGCGGCCTGCCCCGCCGGCGTGGATTTGTATTTTGACAACGTGGGTGGCGAAGTGCTGGAAGCGGCGCTGGAGAATCTCGCCTTCGGTGCCCGCATCGTGCTGTGCGGATCCATTGCCGAATATAATCTCGACGAGCCGCGCGGCCCAGCCAATTACACGCGACTGCGGCGTCACGATGCCAGCATGCGCGGCTTCTATGTCTACAATCACGAGGCCGGCTTCGCCGCGGCGGAGCGCGCGATGGCCGACTGGATTCGGGCTGGTACCTTGCAGCCGGTGCAGCAGGTTACCGACGGTTTCGAAGCACTGCCCGCGGCGCTGATGGGGCTGTACTCGGGCGCCAACACCGGCAAACAGGTCGTGCGGGTGCACGACGAAGGAGAGAACTGAATGGCAGACACCATCGTCAGGCGGACCACGCTGGTGGTTCGCGACATCGAGCGCTCGGTCGCCTTCTACCGTGATGCGCTGGGGCTGAGCGTCTACTACGACAGCGAACTGGAACTCAGCGGCCGGGTGATGCCCATTGCCAGCGCGGGTGCGAAGTGCCACCTCGTGATCATGCAGGCAGACGACCCGTGGATCGGCATGCTCGGGCTGATGCAGATCACTGACCCGCCCGAGCCCGACCCGGGTCCCTACCGCCAGCGCCTCAGTATCGGCGACATCGCTTTCGTGATGGCCAGCGACGATGCGCGCGCGGTGTTCGAGCGGGTCCGGGCCAGCGGCGTGCAGCTCATCGCGGAGCCGGAACAAAGTTCGGTGCCGAAACCCGGCGGTGGCGAGATTCACATGATTACGAGCAGCTTCTTCGATCCCGACGGTTACTTCATCGAAGTCAATCAGCGCTTGTCGAGCTGAGGTGGCATCGTGACGACAGAGTCCCTGCAGCCGGCCGCGCCGCGCCGCGCGTACGCGGACACCCGCCTCGGGCAGATGAACCTGCACGTGTGGCCGGGCCCGGCCGAGGGCAATGCCCCGGCCGTGGTTTGCCTGCACCCGATCCCGTATTCGGGCCGCTACTTCGACGCCTTTGCAGCAGAATTGTCGCAGCGTTGCAGTGTCATTGCGCCGGACCTGATGGGCTACGGCAGTTCCGCAGAACTCGCAGAGCCTGTCTCCATCGAAGACCATGCGGCGGCGGTGGCCGATGCGCTGCAGGACCAGGGTTTTGCGCGCTACACGCCGCTGGGTTTTCACACGGGCTCTGCGGTGGCCGGTGAGCTGGCGCTGGCGCGGCCCAAGCGCGCCGCGAGAGTCGTGATGATTACCTACCCCTTCCTGGACGAGGAAGAACGTGCGAAACAGCTGCAGGGCCTCGGCCGGGGTTCCCTTGCCGGCGAGGATATGCAGTGCCTGGGCCGGCGCTGGCGCTTTACTGTGAACAGCCGCGCCGCCGGCGTCCCACTGGAGCGTGCGCTGATCAATTTCACCGAAGAACTGCGCGCGGGCGACATGGCCTGGCTGGGCTTCCATTCCATGTTTAGCTACAGGCCGGAGACCCGCTTGCCGAAGCTGAGCCAGCCAGTGCTGGTGCTCAATGTCGAAGGTTCGATGAAAGAGGCCACCAGGCTGGCCGCCGAGTTGTTGCCCGCCGCGAGCTATAACGAATTCACCAGCATGAGCCGCGGCATTTTCGAGTTGCACGCGGCGAAGCTGGCGGATGCGGTCGGCCAGTTCCTGGAGGCCGATCTCGATGACTAATTTGGTTCGCGCGATGCTGGTGCTATTTGTCTTCGGTACGCTGCCGGCTGCCGCCGACACCGCAGATATTGGCGGTTGGCGCGAGGCCGTGCTGAGCGTGGCTGACACGGCGGCCTGGGAGCAGACCCTGGTCGAGGTCGGTGGCTGGGAGGTGGTCGGGCGCGGCGCGGGCGATGCCGCATGGCTGGCGCTGTGGCAGTTGCCGGCCACGGCCCGCTATCAAGAGGTACTGCTGGGTAATCCGGGCACCGACACCGGCTACATTCGCCTGGTGCATTTCCAGGGTGTGCCCCAGGTGCAGATGCGGTCGAACGGCCAGACCTGGGAAACAGGCGGTATCTTTGACCTGAATGTGCGGGTCACCGACGTAGCAGCGCGTTTTGCCGAACTGCAGGCCCGTGACTGGCAGGGGTTTGGCGACCCGGTGCGCTTCACCTTCGGCCCGTTCGTGGTCCGTGAATGGCTGGGCCGTGGGCCGGACGGTATCGTGTTCGCGCTCATACAGCGCGAAGCGCCGCCGCTGAAGGGCTGGCCGCAACTGCGCCGCTTCAGCCGCAGTTTCAACTCCACGCAGGTGGTGGCGGACATTGACGCGAGCCTGCGCTTCTACATCGACGTGCTCGGCTTCGACATCTACGTGGAGACCGACGGGCCGAGCGATACGCCGGGGCCTAACGTGCTGGGCCTGCCGCACAACCTCGTCACCGAAGTCAGTCGGCGAACGGTGATCGTGCATCCTGCGGGCGGCAACGATGGTTCCGTGGAGCTGATTCAGTTCGATGGCCTGACGGGGCGTGATTTTTCGGATCTCGCCAGGCCGCCGAACCTCGGCGTGCTGACGCTGCGCTTCCCGGTCAAGGACCTGCTGGTTGTGGGTGAGCGCTTGGCAGCCGGCGGTTTCAGGCCTGAGACTCGCGGTCGCGCGCCGTTGCCGCCCTACGGCGATGTTGACGTGCTGACCGTGCGCGGGCCCAATGGCGAGTGGCTCGAGTTCTTCGAAGAGACGGCAGACTGCGCGTCTACCAGATGCTGACCCTGCTTTCCTTCGGCAAATACATGTCCGAAGCCTCGGTGACGTCGAAGGCCCGGTAGAACTCCGGCACGTTCTGCAGTGCGCCAATCACCCGGTAACGCGCCGGTGAGTGTGGATCGCTCAGCAGAATTTCCCGCAGCAGCTCGTCGCGGTACTGGCTGCGCCAGCTGCGCGCATAGCCGATAAACAGCCGTTGTTCTGCCGTGAATCCCGCGATGATCGGCGCCGGCTGCCCGGCGCGGGAAATCTCGTGGGCCCGGTAGGCCACCTGCAGGCCGGCCAGGTCGGCGATGTTCTCACCCAGGGTCAGCTCGCCGTTGATCGCGGTGTCGGGCAACGGGGAGAAAGCTGAGTACTGGTCCACGAGCACACGGGCTCGCGCCCCGTACTCCGTTGCATCCGCTTCACTCCACCAGTCCCGCAGGCGGCCGTCGCCGTCGAATTTCCGCCCCTGGTCGTCGAAGCCGTGGCTGAATTCGTGGCCGATCACCGCGCCGATCGCGCCATAGTTCACCGCATCATCGGCGGCCGGGTCGAAAAAGGGCGCTTGCAGGATCGCGGCGGGGAAGACGATCTCGTTTGCCGTGGCCCGGTAGTAGGCGTTCACGGTCTGCGGCGACATGCCCCATTCGCTGCGGTCCACTGGCTTGCCGAGCTTCGCGACTTGCCGGTTGTGCTCGAAAGCACGCGCACGTCGCACGTTGCCGGCCAGGTCACCCGGGCGGATCTCCAGCGCAGAATAGTCGCGCCACTGGTCCGGATAAGCGATCTTGTAGTTGAACTTGGCCAACTTGTCGCGCGCGGCCTGTTTTGTCGCGGGGCTCATCCAGTCCAGGTCGTCGATGGCCTGGCCGAAGGCGCTGCGCAGGTCTTCTACGATGGCTTCTACGCGGGCTTTCGACTCCGGCGAAAAATGCTCTGCGACGTAGCGTTGGCCGAGCATTTCACCCAGCGCGACGTTCAGCAACGCAATGCCCCGTTTCCAGCGCGGCTTCATCTCCTGCTGACCGCGCAGGGTGCGACGCTGAAAATCGAAATCTTCCTCGGCAATGGCCGCGTTCAGGTAGCGCGCGTAGGCCTTCAGCAGCTTGAAGCGTAGATAGGTGCGCCAGTCTGCCAACGAATTTTCGCGCACTACCGAACCCAGGCTTTCGAAGTAGTCGGTTTGGGCGATGACGAAACGCTCGGGTTCGCCGAAGCCCCCCGCGGCCAGGAAGTCAGGCCACTCAAAGCCCGGGCCCAGGGCTTCGGCCTGCTCCAGGTCGTACTGGTTGCTGTAAATGCGTTCCCGGTCCCGGTTTTGCACCCGTGTCCAGTGCTGCTCCGCCATGCGGCGTTCCAATTCGAAGATGGTCCTGGCCGCCTCGATACCATCGTCCCAGTTCGCCAGCCCGAACATTCGCGAGATGTGAGCGCGGTAGTCCTCGCGCACGCGCCCGAGCTTGGGGTTATCGGCGAGGTAGTAGTCGCGGTCAGGCAGACCGAGGCCGCTTTGCCAGAAATAGGCCAGCGGCTGGTCGGGATTCGTGGCATCGGCATCGATGTAGAAGTCCAAGGGCACCTGCACCCCGGCTCGCAGGGCATGGCCGAAGTAGCGGATTAACCCCGCGTGATCTTCCAGCGCATCGATGTGCGCCAGTTCGTCTTCCAGGGGTGTCAGGCCAGCAGCTTCTATGGCGGGTTCGTCGAGAAAGGCCTCGTAAAGATCGCCGAGCTTCTGTGCGTCGCTGCCGGCTACTGCACTGTCATCGCCAAGGCTTTGAACCATGCTTTGCAACTGCGCTTCCGTTGCCTCCGCGAGGGCCTGCATCACCCCATAGCTCGACCGGTCAGCGGGGATCTCATTGCGGGCCAGCCACTCGGCGTTCACGTAGGCAAAGAAATCGTCGGCGGGGGAAACGGTGGCGCTCAGCTCGGCGGGGTCGAAACCGAGCCGCCCAAGGTCTTCCTGGCTTGGCCCAGACCCGGAACCACAGGCACCCAGCCCCCCGGCAACTATCACTACCATCCAGTTACGCATCGAGTCTTCCAGTCTCCAACCGGCAGGCATGGTAGCCGCGTTGGCAAGGCGCCGTCACATGCGGCTCGCCGCCGGCCGCCGACGCGACACCGGGTGGCGGGCCGGTCACATTGGCCCTGCCGTTTACCAACTGTTGACACTTGTTGGCCCGCACTGATGCGTACTCTGTGTAAGATCAACGCGTTAGGCGGCCGTCCGGCTGCGACAGGCTTTGGAGTTTGCAGATGATGGATAACAGGTTTTCTTGCCGCGGGCTGTCGGGACTGGCCGTGGCAGCCGCGCTGAGCCTGGTTGCCCACGGGGCGTTGGCCGGTGCGCACTCGGGCGGTGAGGCTATGGATCATTCCCAGATGGACCATTCGAAAATGGACCATTCGGGCCAGAGCATGATGTCCATGGGTGAGCAGCGTGACGAGAAAGGCCGCCGCCTGTATGGCATGAAGCACAACGTGACGCCGGAAATTGCCAACGAGCTACGCCAGAACGTGCCTCTGTTCGCCCCCTACAGCGATGCCGAAATCAATCTCAGCATGGAGATGATGGGCTCGAACTACGAGTGGTACCTCAGCGAGGCCAATGTGCAGGGCGATCAGGGCCTGTTACTGCTGATGCATGGTTTCCGGGAACGCGGTGACGCGGCCTTCAAGAAAGATATGCAGCCGATGACCAATATTTTTCCGACGGCGATGGCCGCAGGCATGAGCATGATGATGTCCGACCACATTCAGTGGGGCGTGAAGGATCTCGAGGCCGCCGGCGTGAAAACTATCGTGGTCGTGCCGATCGTGTCCACGCGCCACAACACGATGATGCGGCAGTGGGAATACATTTTTGGCGAGTACCCTGAGCCCTCGTATGCGAGCGTCGCTCAAGTCGAAACCGATGCCCAGATACTGATTGCTGACCCCCCGGGAGACGATCCACTGATCGCAGAAATCCTGCTCGATCACGCGATGGATATCAGCGATGACCCCGAGAAGGAAGTCGTGATCATCGCAGCCCACGGCCCCGGCTTCGAGGAAGACAATCAAAAGGTACTCGCTGAACTCGGCAACCTGGCGAAGATAGTGCGCGAGGACGGTGATTTTGCCGATGTGCAGGCCATCACCCTGCAGGACGACGCACCGAAGGAGATCCGTGACCGCAATGTTGCGAAGTTGCGGTTGATGGTCGAAGAGGCAGTGGCTGACGGCAAGCAGGTACTGATCGTCACGAACTTGATCGGTACCCGCACGATCCAGGCGAAGTTGCGCGATGACCTGAAGGGGCTGGACTACAAATTCAACAAGAACGGCATCGTGGGCCACGACAACTTCATGAAGTGGATGGGCGAAGAAGTGCGCTACCAGCTGGAGCGCAACGAGGCGCCGTCGTCCGCTGCCTTGAACTAACAATTGTTTGTCAGCCAAAAAAGGGCGGCCGTGGGCCGCCCTTTTTGTTTGGCGTTGTGAGGCCGCTCAGATTTCGGTGCAGGCTCCGAAAAGCACGAGGCCAGCCTGTTCCGTAGCCAGCGTGGCGACGAAGCGGCCGGTGTCCTTGCTGACGGAAAGCGTCCAGCCGACGCCATCGGGCCGGTTCTCGGAGCCGTCCTCGGCGCCCTGCATGATGAGCCTGTTTTCCACTTCCTCAATGCGCTCGATGTCCGCGCTCTGATCACCGACTTCGATGCGATTTTTTTTCAGATTCAGGCGCATGAAAGTCGGGACACTCACATCTTCCGGCTGCACCTGTTCGCAGCCCTGGGTGGCCAGGCAGTCCTGCACTTCGGTGGTGGCGCAGAGGATGATCTTGTCCGTATCGAAGGCATAGACCGATCCGCTGGCAAGGCCGGCAGCGGCCGTTGCGGCGATGAGTAGGTAACGCATCCTGGGTTCTCCTGATTGTTAGCGGACGGTATATCCGCGGCCTTCCATGCAGGCCGCAAAGGCGCGGTTCCAGTTGGAGCGGTTGCGGTTGTATTCCGCCATCTGCTGCTGTTCCCACTGCTCCTGGCGGGCATCGCTCTCGCGGTTGCGCCGATTGCTGCGCGCGCCGCCTAACAAACCGCCGGCCGCGGCGCCGACGCCGACGTCCGAGCTGCTGCCGCCGATAATTGCACCCGCTGCTGCACCAAGCAGGGCACCGCGGGCGGCGCCACCACCCGTGGAGGACGATTCGTCAGGTGGTGGTGCAGACGAGGCCGTGGGCCGCTGTGAGGGATCGAAACCCGTGTTCTCGCGTGCCCAGCGCTGGCACTGCACGGTATCCAGGTCTTGCTGGTCCTGGTCCTGGCCGTCGTTAGGGAAGACAAACACGTCGCCGGCTTGCTGCGCATGGGCTGTGCCCAGCGTCAATAACATGGCGGCGGCGATAAATAGTAGTCGGAAGATCATGATTCTCTCCATCAGGTCGCGGAAAGTTTGTGTTGTAGCCGAACTGTAGACGGTGAGCGACGAGGGCTCAACTACGGCTGATTCCCGCACGGAAGCCGGCGCTGCGACGGGAGCTAAATTCGCGTGATACCAAGGGCTTGTGCTAACGTTCCCACAGCCTGGACCAGCAAAAATGGGGTCAACAATCATAAGCGTTAACCGGGTTCCAGCATGAGTTCAGCCACACTCGCTGCCGACGATTCCGCGGCCGGGACGCTGCGTGTCGCGCTGGCTGGCGACTGGCTGCTGGGCCACGGCCTGCCCGGGGCGGACCCGGTGCTGGACCGGCTGCGCCAGGCGCCGAAGCCGACCAGCCTCGCCTTCGACACCGGGGCCCTCGGCGACTGGGATACCGGGCTGGTCACCACCCTGATACACATCCACAAGAGCGCAGAAGCCAACAGCGTTCAGGTGGACGCCTCAGGCTTGCCCGAAGGCGCTCGCAAGCTGATCGACCTGGCCTTCGCGGTGAAGGAGCGCGAAGGTGCGCGCCGCAGCGAAGAATGCAAGTCGCTGCTTCAGCAGGTGGGCGAGGGGACCCTCGAGGTGCTGGAAGGCGGCCGCGAGCTGCTGGCCTTTACCGGCGAGCTGGTGCTGTCCGTGGGCCGTTACCTGCGGGGTAAAGCGACCTACCTGCGTTCCGACGTATTCCTGCACATCCAGGAGGCCGGCGCTGATGCGTTCCCGATCGTTAGCCTGATCAGCTTCCTGATCGGCGCGATCTTCGCCTTCGTCGGCGTGATGCAATTGAACCTGTTCGGGGCGGGCATCTTCACCGCGAACCTGGTAGCGCTGGCCATGGTGCGGGAAATGTCCGCGATCATGACCGGGATCATCATGGCCGGACGCACCGGGGCGGCCTACGCGGCCCAGATTGGCACGATGAAGGTCAACGAGGAAGTGGATGCGTTGTCCACATTGGGGATCAACCCGATGGATTTCCTGGTGACCCCGCGGGTCATCGCGCTGATCCTGATGCTGCCGCTGCTGGCGCTGTATGCCAGCCTGATGGGGATCCTCGGCGGGATGGTTGTTGGCCTGGTCATGCTCGACGTGAGCCTGGTGCAGTACGTGCAGCAGACCATCAGCGCGGTCGGGCTGAACAGTTTGTTCGGCGGGCTGTTCAAGGCGCTGATATACGGCATCCTGGTGGCGCTGGCCGGCTGCCAGCAGGGCATGGCCTGCGGCAGCAGCGCGATGGCCGTCGGTCAGTGCACGACCCAGGCGGTGGTCAGGGGTATCGTGCTGATCGTGGTCAGCGCGTCGGTGCTGACGATCATCTACATCAATCTCGGAATTTAAGATGGCTGACGCGGATCCACATATCGTTGCCAAAGACCTGACCATGGCCTACGGGGATTTCCTGATTCAGCAGAACCTGAACTTCGAGATCCAGCGCGGTGAGGTTTTCATCATCATGGGCGGCAGCGGTTGTGGCAAGAGCACGCTGCTGAAAATCATGATCGGCCTGAAGAGCCCGAAAGTCGGTGACATCTACTATGACGGCAAAGCCTACTGGGCAAGCCCCGAACCGGAACAGACGCAGATGAAGCGCAAGTTCGGTACCTTGTTCCAGTCCGGGGCGCTGTGGAGCTCCATGACGCTGGCCGAGAATATCGGGCTCGCGCTGAAACAGTACACGGACCTCTCGGATGCGGAGATCCGCGAGGTGGCCTCTTATAAGCTGTCGCTGGTGGGCCTGGCCGGCTTCGAGGATTTCTACCCCAGCGAAATCTCCGGCGGCATGGCAAAGCGTGCCGGGCTGGCCAGGGGCATGGCAATGGATCCGGACATCCTGTTCTTCGACGAGCCGTCCGCCGGACTGGACCCCATCAGCGCGAAATTGCTCGACGACCTGATCCTGGAGCTGCGCGATTCCCTGGGCACGACGGTGGTGGTAGTGACCCATGAGCTGGAGAGCATTTTCGCGATTGGCGACAATTGCGTGTTCCTGGACCCGGTCACCAAGACGCAGCTCGCCACCGGCAATCCGAAGGCGCTCCGCGACCATAGCCCGAACTACGAGGTGCGCAATTTCCTGCTGCGGGGCACGGCGCCGACGGAGGCAAACGTCGCATGAGCAAGAAATCGAATCCAACATTGATCGGTGCCTTCGTGGTGGGGGCCGTCTTGCTGCTGGCCATCGGCGTGTCGCTGTTCGGCGGCGCGCAGTTGTTTGCCCGCAAGTCCAATGCCGTCGCCTATTTCGAAGGCTCGGTGAAAGGCCTGCGCGTGGGCTCAAACGTGCTGTTCCGGGGGGTGCGTATTGGCTTTGTCAGCGACATCCAGCTGATGGGCGAGGTCGATACGCTGCAACCGATGGTTCGCACGACCCTGGAGTTAACGCCGGGCGTCTGGCGGCTCTACCGGGACGATCAGCCATTGTCCGAAGATGCGGCGGAGATGATCAGCGGCGAACGGCTCGTCGATGCCGGCCTGCGCGCGCGACTCGGCGTGGAGAGCTTTGTCACCGGCCAGCTTGTTGTCGAACTCGATTTTTTGCCGGACACGAAGCCCGTTCTCCGTGCCCTTGTCACGGAACGCGATACAGAGATTCCGACTGTCCCGTCAACCGTCGCAGCGATTGTCGAGAAGTTTCAAATTTTCGTTTCCAGAATTGACTTCGACCGGCTGCAGAAAAATATTCAGGAAACGCTGGGAGGGTTCAACGAACTGGCGAACAATCAGGACGTGCGCGATGCACTGGCCGGCGCGAATCGGTTTGTAAACAGCGACAGTACCCAGCAGCTTAGCGCCAACCTGCAGGTGACCCTCGCGGATGTCAGCAGCGCTGCGGAGAATTTCGCCCAGCTGGCAACAGACCTCGACGCCGAGATTGGGCCGGTAGCCACGGAACTGAAGTCGGCCGTCAAGAAGCTGGACGGTGCCTTGACAGCGGCGCAATCGACTCTGGAAAATCTCGACCGGCAGATCGGGGGCGATACCGGGTTCGAATTTCAGCTCACAACGGCACTGCGCGAGGTCAGCGACGCCGCGCGCTCGTTGCGCGGATTGACGGATTACCTGCAGAAGAATCCCGAAGCGCTGCTTCGCGGTAAACGCGAGCGCTAGGAGTACCAGATGATGATCAAAAGCGGTCTTTGGGTCTTGATCGTGTTGTTGGTCACCAGCTGCGGCTCGTCGCCGCCGGTGGACTACTACCGGCTGCAGCCCATTTCCGGCAGCGCCATCTCGGATCCTGCCGACGCCAAGATGCTCGGTATCGGCCCCCTGCAGATGCCGGGCTATCTCGATCGGCCGCAGCTCGTCACACAGGCGGCTGGCAGCAAGGTGATAGTCGACGAATTCAACCGCTGGGCTGAGCCCCTGGACGTTGCGCTGCCGCGCATCGTGACCGCCAACGTGGATCAACTGCTGGACTCCGTTGTCGTGGTGGCTTTTCCTTACAGTTCAAGAGTCCGCACGGACTACCGGCTAATTGGCCGGGTCATCCGCTTCGATGCAAACCAGTCGGGTGAGGCCGTGCTCGAAGTGCAGTGGGGTGTGCAGGATGCGGAAGCGAACACTTTGCTGACACAGCGGCGCACTCGGTACACCGCCCAGGCAACCCCCGCGAAAGATCCGGGCGCCATCGTTATCGCGCTGAACGAAACGGTGGACGCCTTCAGCCGCGATATCGCCAGCAACATCAAAACGCTTTTGTAACCATTGCCCGCTGCGCTGGGCAACCAGCCCGTGCTGTTCTCTCACCCCGACTATCAGCACCTGGAGCGGCGCTTTGCCCCGGCGGCGCGCAGCCTGGACTTCGAGCCTGATGTAGTGCCGGACGCCAGCCCTCAGGCTTCTTTTTTCTTCTTGCCCTTCTTCATCGCCTTCTCTAAGGCATCACACAAGATAGTCAGCACTTCCACGCGCGCCGAGCGCTTGTCGTTCGCGGCTACCAGGTGCCAGGGCGCATCGTCGGTGGACGTCTGTCCAACCATGTCGTTCACGGCCGACACATAGGCCGGCCACTTTTCGCGGTTGCGAAAATCCTCGTCGGTGATCTTGTATTTTTTGTAGGCGGTCTTCTCCCGCGCCTTGAATCGCCGGAGCTGCTCGTCGGGATCGATGTGCAGCCAGAACTTGAGCACAAGTTGTCCGTGTTCGATGACTTGCGCCTCGAAGTCGTTGATCTCCGCATAGGCTCGCTGCCACTCGTCTGGTCGGGCCAGCCGCTCCACGCGCTCCACCAGCACGCGGCCGTACCAGGTGCGGTCGAAGATGCGCATGTGCCCGTTGCGGGGTAGCCGGCGCCAGAAGCGCCACAGGTAATGGTGGGCCAGTTCCTCGTCCGTGGGCGCCGCCACCGGGATTACCTTGCAGTCGCGGGCCGACACCGCATGGGTGATGCGCCGGATTACGCCACCTTTGCCGGCTGCGTCCCAGCCTTCGAAGGCCATCGCCACACCCTGTCCCTGCTCCCGTGCCTGCAGTGACAGCTGGTGCAGGCGCAGCTGCAGTGCTTCAAGCTCTTTGCGGTACTTGTCGTAGTCGAGGGTTTTAGTGAGGTCAACTTCGGCGAGATAGTCGCGCCTGGTGGCGAGCACCGCCGGCATCGGTGGCCGCGGTGGATTGTCGAAGCGTTGCTGCAGGGCTTGTAACAGGGTTTCAGCAACAGCCAGATCACGGGCCCGCTCATCGCTGCCGTCCAGAACGATCCACGGCAGCACCTCGCCCGAGGTCTCGAGTAGCTTCTCGATGACGGGTTGCGCCGAGTCGTAGTGTTTCAGGATGACGTAGTCGAGATCTTCGACGTAGATTGCGTGATTACTCTGCACGTTTTTCAGGCGTTTTTTCATTGCCTTCCGCGGCAGGTCCAGCCAGAGCTTCAGGACGACAGTGCCGTCGTCGGTCAGCATCCGGTCCAGCGAGTTGAAGTGCCGGGTGCGGCGGTCTACCTCGGCGGTGTCGATCTCTCCCCGCAGCATTTCGCCGATGACCTGGGTGATCCAGGCGCCGACGAAGATCCCGATGCGGCCGTCCGGGGGCATGGAACGCCAGAAGCGCCAGAAGCGGGGCCGGGTGCGCTCTTCTTCGGTCGGGATGCTGGCGAACCAGGTATCCAGGTGGCGGCCGTCCATCCACTCGTGCAGCCGGTCGACGACCTGCTCGCCCCCGATCCGGTCGGGCCCGGCCAGCAAAACGATCGCGCTGAAACCGGCTTCCCTGAGTACGAACTGGGCGTTGACCAGCTCAACGCGCAGATCCGTGATCCGGGCCTTGAATTCCGTCTTGGTCAGTTTGTCAGCAGCCTCGGAGGGGCTGTCAGAAATCTCTTTGGATTCAGCCATTTCTGCCGTTTCACCCCGTAAATCCGAATTCCGCCCAACGACGAATATTAGTTTACTCACAGAGGAAACTCGCCACCGGCTCAGGCCGGTGCCGTTCCTCAAGGAGTTTGGCCGCCGGGGTGGTCTTCGCGTCGTGATCCCCCCTACCTCCCGAGATCCCCCCTGTTGCGATTCGGGGGTCGCCCCGGAAGCCAGGAGGCCGGCGTTACCCCCAACGCCGGCCTCTTTTTTGTGCCTGCCCGGGTTCGCTACCAGGAATAGCCGATCTGGGCGAAGGCGTTGATACCCGCGCCGCGGAGCCGGTCGCCGACCGGAATGTCCGAGTTGACCACCCGGTTGAAGCCCGCGGTATGCAGCGTGTAATCGTCGTCGAGCAGGTTTTCCACGCCCACGCGAATCTGCAGGCCCGTATCGCCAAGCCACTGGCCGTAGATATTGAGGATGCCGTACGCAGAAGTGTCCTTGTTATTACTGCGCGGCTCGTCGATGACGATGGTGCGGGAAATTTTGTCCTGCTTGGCAGCAAACACGCCCTCGGCGGTGACGGACCAGCGCGGCTGCCCCCAGGTCAGGGCCAGCCGGCCGTTCAGGGGTGCAATTCTGAACAGATCATCGTCGAGGTCTTCATTCTTGCCCCGTACGTAGCTCGCCAGGCCATCCAGGCGCCAGGACTCCGTGAAGGAATACCGGAACACGGTGTCGATGCCGTAGAGCTCGGCTTCCGTATTGGCGAATTGCAGCGGAGTGGAGTCGCCATTGACCGTGCTGACAACCTGCAAATCGGCCAGGGTCTGCGGATCGCTGGTGGTTGCCGCCACGGCGACGCCCTGGATGAAATCGTGCACCTTCCGGTAGAACAGCCGGGGGTTCAGGAAGCCCTTGTCGAAGGACCATTCGAGGCCCAATTCAAACTGGTTCGATTTCTCCGGATCGAGCTCCGGGTCGCCCACGTAGTTATTGAAGTCGCCGAGCCCGGAATTCACTTCCAGCGGAATCCACAGGTAGCGCTCGATATACGACGGCGCCCGGGTGCGACGCGCATAACCGAACTGCAGGCCCAGGTCGTCGGAGATCGCGTAGTCCAGCTTTACCACGAGGTCCAGTTCGTTCTCATCCTGGTCACGGTCGCCGGCATTGAATCCGTTGCGCAGCCGGCAGACGGCGCCCGGAGGGCCGCCACCGGTGGGCGGGCAGTTGCCGCTGGGGTCTTCGGCGAGTTGTGCGGGGAACGCGTTGACGACGTCGGCGTTCGATTCCGTGCGGTTCCACCGGGCGCCGATCTCGAGGTCCCAAGCGTCGCCAAGTTCCCTCTGCCATTCGGCGAACAGGCCGTACTCGTTGGACTTGGCGTCCTGGAAATTCTCGACGAAAAATGGCGCAAAATCGGGATCGGTCACCAGCCCCGAATGTTCCGCCATATTGCCGTCGAGGCCGAGCTTCAGCACACCGCCGAGCGATTCCAGGGCTGCGCTGAAAGCGAAGCCGAGAGCCTCGGCGTCTACATCCACTTTGCGCCGGTCTTCATCGACCAGGAAAGGTGGCGGATTGGGCGGCGGCGGTGGTGGCTCGAAGAAGTTCGGCGGCGACCGCAAGTCATAGTTTTTCATGCCGTGATCGATGTTCGTGTAGAACAGCTGGGCTGCCCAGCTGACGCCGCCCCATTCCTGGCGCAGGCCGGCGTTCACCCGGTCGGTATCGAAGAAGTCGATGTCCAGCGGCAGTGCCGGCGTGCCACTCGGATCCGTATCCGTGTGGGTGTAGTCCAGCGAGACGTCGCCGTCACCCCAGCTGAAGCCGTAACCGGCGCCATAGGTGGCACGCTCGTACTCCGACGCGCCGATCTTGCCGTCGCCGAAGTCCTGGTTGTCACCGTTTTCATAGCTGCCGATCAGGTGGCCGCGGTGACGCCGATTGCTCAGCGCGAGCATGCCCGACGTCGAATAACCGTCGTTGCTCATGGCCGACGCCACAAGATCGCCACTGGTTCGGGCGCTATCGCTTTCGGTGAAGCTCGATTGTTTGGACCGCGCGGTGATCAGGCCGCCGATGCCGGGGCCGGAACTGACGGGAGCGATGCCGCGAGTCAGGGTCACGGTGCGCGTGAGCCCCGGCGGCAGGTAGTGCATCGGCGAGTCCATCCAGTTCAGGCCGCCGGGCGTCACGCGCATGTCATCGACGCGCACCGTCATGCGTGGCCCGAAGAGTCCGCGGTACTGCGCCTGCCCACTGAGCGGGCCGTTGGGATTGATCGTGGCACCGGGCAGCCGGGAAATGATGCTCATCGAGTCCGGCGTCGGTGCGGCGCTGACGCCGGGGGTGATATCGGTCGTGTCGTCACGCTGGGTGGTTTCGATGACCGTGATCTCGGGCATCTGGCCCCATGCGACCGCGGTCCAGGAACCGAGCAGCATGGCCAGGCAACTGTGTCGGGCACTCACTTCCCCGGTCCCCTCCCGGTTAGCTGGACGCGTCTAGCCTAGGAAGATATCGACATCGTGTCCATATGTTGGGCCGATGTATGGCGGGGGTTGGGCCAGGGCCCGATTCAGGCAGGCGAAGACCAGGCTCCGGACAGGGCCGGCGTCAGCCGGCGACGGGCGCTACGACCAGCAATGGCCCGCCGGATACGACCACGCCGCCGGGTTTTTCCAGCGTAATCGCGAAGGCCGCCGGCCCGTCGATCTCGAGCTTCGGATCGATCGGAATGATGACTTCACCGGCACCAGCGGGCACGTCGAACACGCCGCCGTCCACGGGACGCGCATCGCGGTCGGGGTCGACGATCCAGAGCTGGTACTGGGCGGTGGCGGGTTCGTTGGCGACCAGCCCCGACAAACGCATGTACCCGGCCTGGCGCTCGTCGCTCCAGACGACGTCACCGGTGACGCCTTCATAGCCCTCGGTGGCCGCTGACGCGGCCCAGGGGGCAACGATTACGTCCGCTTGTGCCATCAGCGTCGCGCGCTGTTCGGCCGGTGCGGCTGGCGAGCCAAGGTCGGGGCCACCACGAACCACGAAGAAGGCCAGAGCCAGCGCCGCCGCCAGATACCAGCCGGTCATGCTGGCGTTTAGCCAACGGGAACTCTTGGGCGCGGTGTCTTCGCGAGCCCGTCGGGCGCTCTGAATATCGCTGACTGTTCCAGAATCATTCCGCGCTTGCCCCTGCGCAAAAAAGTTTTTTGCCTGTTGTTCAAGTCTGGCACGGAACGCGTCAGGCATTGGCTCCACACCGCGCTGGTCGCTGTGCAGGAAGCCTAACTGTACGAGGCTCGCTACGTGCATGAACTCGTCGCGCGCCAATCCAGTGTCCGTACTCATAAGTTCCTCAAGTTCCGACGACTCCTGTCGCCCAAGCCCGGTCGAGGCTTCATCGGTGAGCAGCTCGGTGAGCCGCTCTGTCGTGACGCTGGATTCACTCATCTGGCGGTTCCCTCTGACGGATTGTCGAGTTCTTCGGCCAGTTTCAGCTGCTCGCGCACGTGCATGAGGCCTCGTCGAACCCGTGTCTTCACGGTGCCTAGGGGCATTTCGAGGGTCTCGGCTATCTCACTGTGGCTGTATCCTTCGTACAAGGACATGGAAAGGATTTCACGATGCTTCGGATCCATGTCCGACAGCACCCGTTCCACCTGCGCGACCTCCGCGTCATCGTTCAGCGTGCTCGGGACCGTCGGCTGGCTGGCGCCCACCTGGTCATCGATGGACTCCATGCCCGGGCGTCGGTTGAACTGGCGCAAGCGGTCGATGAGCCGGCGCCGGGTAATCGTGGAGATGAACGCAACTTCGCTGGCGACGTTGCGGTCGTAGCGGCCCGCGTTTTTCCAGATTTCGATGAAGATTTCCTGAACCGCGTCCTCTGCCTCCATATGGTTACCCAGATAGCGGCGCGCCAGCGACCACACGAGATCGCCATAACGGCTGATAAAATCGCTGACCGCTGCCTGATCGCCCTCGGCGACCCGCTCAAGAATTGGTTTTTCGTCGGACAAGTGGGTTCTACGCGAGGAGGCTGGCACCCGCCGCTTGCGGATTGGCTGCCTGGCCTCGCTGACTGGCTGAGATGCAGTGATCATACCGTACCTGCCTGAAGAGTACGGACGAGGCTTGACTGAACCTGCCGTCCATAAAGCTATTTTCGGTGCCCGGCGGCACGCGGATTCAGCGTCAATACCTTGTCGCCCCTATAATCCTTGGGAATGCTTGGCATCTTGGCGACTTACAACGTCAAGGGAGGTGTCGGGAAGACCACGACAACGGTCAACCTGGCCTGGCTTGCCGCCCGCGACGGTTTCCGCACCCTGCTCTGGGATCTCGACCCTCAGGGCGGCGCCACCTATTGCCTGAACATGCTGCCACCAGGCAGCATCGGCAGTCGCAAGCTGGTTACCGGCAAGCTGGGCCTGGATGAAGCCGTTCAGCCTACGGCTTTCGACAACCTGCACCTGCTCCCGGCGCACCGGTCCTTTCGCAACATGGACCTGCACCTCGACGCGCAGAAGAAACCGGAAAAGCGCCTGCTGAAAATGATGCGACCGTTGAGCCGGCACTACGATCTGTTGCTGATCGATTGCGCGCCGAGTATCTCCCTGGTATCGGAAAACATTTTTCGCGCCGCCGACGGGCTACTGATGCCCGTGGTGCCGAACCCGCTGTCGCTGCGGGCGGTGCAGCAGGTGCAGGACTTCCTGGTCCGGCAGCAGATGAAGGGGGTAGAACTGTTGCCGTTCTTCTCCATGGCGGATCTGCGCAAGCGCCTGCATCGAGAGATGCTGGAACAGCCGCCAGCAGACCTTGCGGAGTTCATGACGTCCTGGATTCCTTATGCGAGTGCGATCGAGCAGATGACGGTGCGTCGCGCGCCGCTGGTGAGTTACTCCCCGGGCAGCCGCGCAGGCCTGGCATTTCGCCAGCTGTGGGAAGAGGCTTGCGCGCGGCTGGGATGGCACAAGCCCGGACGCAAGGCGTCAGTGCCGTGATGGCGGGCAGCCGTCGATGATGTCGGGTCGGCTGATCATCACAGTGGTGGCCTTGAGTGCGGGTAGCGCGCTGGCGGGTGATGACACTTGCCGGGCCGACCGGCAGCAGCTGGAACGCGGCCAGGCGCGCCCGATGCTGATCTGCGCCCCAGGCATACCCGGGAACTTCCGGTTGCGTGGCCTGGCCGGTACCGGCATCAACGTGACCTATCAACAATACCTGCGGCGCTGCACCGTGGATGACAAGGCGCGCGGCCTGTACCTGTGGCTGGCAGCCGACGCCGACGCCAGGGGCGGTGCCATCGAGATCCTGGACCGCGAATCCGGCGCCCCGGTGTGCTCCGGGCTGCCCATTGACGTCGAACCGCGTCGGCTGTTACCGGACGTGCAGCTCGAGCCGGGAGACGATGACCGCTGGCGGCTGCGCGTCACCGCGTCGCGCGGGGTCGATCTGCGCGGCGCTTGCGATGCAGGGCCCGAATTTCTTCCTGATCCGATGGGGCCGACACTGTCTGCCCTGGGCCCGCCGCAATGCACACGCCGAAGCCTGACGATGGACGTGCGTGCCGTCGGTCAGCAGCGTTTCGCGTCTGCCCTGGTGTTGCGGAATATTCGCAGCGATGCCCAGCCGGAGGCCCATGAGGCGGTGGTGCACGTCGCACTGCCGGAACCCGAGTGGAGCCGCAGCATGCCCGACCGGCAGGCGAAGTTCGTCGACGTGAACGGCTACCGGACCCGTTACTTCGAGGCCGGCCGGGGACCCGACACGCTGATCCTGGTACACGGCGGACAGCCGGACCCGCTGTCACCCACCGCGCAAAGCTGGCGGGCCAACTTTGACGGGCTTGCGCGCGACTTTCGTGTGATTGCTTTCGACAACCTGGGACACGGTTATACGGACATACCCAGAAGCGATGCCGAATACGCGACCTACTACGAGCGAGCGGCCGAGCACCTGGCCGGCCTGATGGATGCGCTCAAGCTTGCCCGCGTTCATCTCGTCGGCCACTCGCAGGGCGGCTGGCCGGTGCTGCGTGTCGCGCTGGATCAACCGGAACGCGTGCGTTGCGTGGTGAGTGCTGCCACGGTGATGTCGTTGAGCGGTGACTTTGGCAAGCCTGGCAGCCGCCGCTTCGGCTACTCGCTGTTCATGATGCATCCGAAGTCGGGGCCGACCGTCGAGAGCCTGACGCGCATGCAACGTTTCGAGTCGTACTCTTGGAACAACATACTGACGACCTGGGTGGCACGCGATATGGTAACCAGCGACCGCCCCGAGCTTGCGCAAGCGCGGGATCGGCTGGTCAAGGTCGGCATGTCGCCCGGCCATCCCGCTTTTCGCGAGTTGCGGCGCCAGGCCCTGGCCGATATGGAAGCCGGTGGTCTGCGCGAGGTGCCGCACCTGGTGCTGTGGGCGAGGCAGGATCAGCTGGCGCCGATGAATGCGGGGCTCGATTTCTTTTCCCGCGCCAGTGCCGGGGGCGGGCTGGCGGAGATGCATGTGATCGATGCGGCCGGGCACCGCTTTCTGATTGAACGACCGCAGGCCTTTAACGCAGCGATAGCCGGTTTCTGTGGCCGCTTTCGCCAGCAATAAAAAAAGCGGCGGGTCGCCCCGCCGCTTTTCGACTCTTTCGCGTGAAAGACTCTGCTCAGGGCATGACCCAGTCGCCACCCTGGAAGCCGCAGCCGATTTCCAGGCCGCCGAGCTGGTCATTGTCTTCGTAGTAGACGTACTGGCTGTCGCCGACGTCACACATTGCCACCATGCCATCGGTCGGGCAGTCGCCCGAGCCGTGGACCGCATCGCTGTTGTCGTCGGTGCTGCCCAGCGTCGCGCAGCCCTCTGCGTTGGCCGGCGCCTGGCAGGATTTCATGGTGCCGTCCATCATCAGGTTCTGTAACTGGAACATGCAATGACCGTCACCGGGTTTGCCCTTGGGCAGGTCGTCGCCTTCGCTGTGCAGGCCGGCTACGGCAATACCGAAAGCCACCAAACCAATCAGCGCAGCCGAATACTTCACAACAATTTTCATGAATCAGGCCTCGTATTTAGGGGATAAATAATGCGTTCTTTTAGTCTCAGATGAGTGAACGCTGGGAATAGTATAGGGACGAAACTGGCCAGAAAATCAATAGGCCTCGTTCATGGCTGCTGTGCGGCCAAGGCGCCATCGGTCGCTTCCGGCCCATCGGGCGTGCGCCGGCCCGCTTATATGTCGGCAATCCACGGGCCATTGAAAGACACCCGGTGCATCAGCCGACGGGACTGGCCGAAGTCAAAAATGCCCCGGTGCAGCGTCGAGTAGTTGTCCCACAAGACCAGGGTCCTGGGTTCCCAGTGCAGCCGGGCCTGGTACTCGGGGCGCGTCTGGTGCGCGAACAGGAAGTCGAGTACCGCGCGGCTTTCGTTGCGGCTCATGCCGACAATCTCGCGGGCCATGAGCTCGGAAACGAACAGGAACTTCCGACCGGACTCCGGGTGTGAGCAAACCACCGGGTGTTCGGTGGGTGGCAGGAACTTGCGCATGTCCGTGAGGGCCTTGCCGCCGAGCTGGTCGAACACGCGGTGCGGGTCACGCGTGAGGTTGTCGTGAATGCATGTCAGCCCGTCGAGAAAACTTTTCCAGGCCGGTGACAGGTCTTCATAAGCAGCGCACTGATCGGCCCAGACGGTGGCACCGGCCCCGTCGGGGACGTCGAGGGCATAGAGAAATGAGCCGCGGGTCGGCTGGCTGCGAAAGGAGCTGTCGGCATGCCAGTTGATATCGGCGACCGGGCCGTCGTACATGGCGGGGTATTCCTGCACCCAGACGCCGTCCAGGCCCTCCAGGCTGCCCACGTACCCCAGTTTCTGGATCTCACCGAAGCGCTCGCCAAGCGCCAGGTGTTGCTCTGGTGACAGCGCCTGGTCCCGGAAAAACAGCACCTGGTACTTCAGCCACGCATCGTAGAGATCCTTGAACAGGCCGTCGTCCGTCAGTGCGTCGGCCGCCTCCACGCCGCCGATCCAGGCACCGAAAGTGCCGGTAACCGGTCGGGCCTCGAAGTGCTGGTACCGGGTTTCGCCAATCGGGCTGCGTTTCTTGAATGCGGTTTCCATGATGGCCCCCGCGAATGTCAGGTACCGGAAAATGAACGAATGTGCGCCACCAGGTCCTTGATGTCCTGGTCCGAGTAGTAGTCGCCCCACGCGGGCATCACGATTGATCGGCCTACATCGGCGCCGCCCCGGCAGATGGCGAGATACAGGAAGGCGTCGGTCAGCGTGCTCATGTACTGGGCGTCGCTCTGGTCCATCGGCGGTTCGTCCATGTGCATCACGATTACGTCGACCTTGCCCGTGTCGCCGTGGCACTCGGCGCAGTCTGCAAGGTGCAGCTCTGCGCCGCGGTCCGCGTTGCCCCGCAGCTCGCCGCGCGGCGTGCAGTCGGTGGTGGCCAGTGCGCTGTCTTGCTCTGCAACCTGGGCCAGCGCGTCGCCCGCCGCCAGCCCGAGCAGCAAGATCGCGAGCAGGACGCTGGCGTTTAATTGGATCACGCGGGCACCCAGCCGAAGGCGGTGTCGGTGCGTTCGCCACCGGACTCGCGGTAGGTCTTCTTCACCGCGGCCAGGCCGTCGGCTGGCAGGGCCTTGCGTGCGGCGTCCACATCTACGCCGTACAGGCGCGCGGCGTTCAGGCCGAAGATCTTTTCCCGATCGGCATCCGTCAGGGCCGGGTAGCCGTAGCGTTCCTGCAGCGCCTCCGGAATCTGGAATCGCCGGAAGGCCTCGATGATCCATTGCGGAGAACCCCACCAGATGCAGTCGGTGCCCCACAGGATCCGGTCCGGGCCGAAGCTGGTGAGCAGCTGGCCAAGCAGGTGGCCGGCGATGTCGGGGTGAGTCACTACGGAAAAAGCGAATACCGTGCCGAGTTCGGCATACACGTTGGTGACGTCCGGATTTGCCCTGACGTCGCTGGCCAGATCGGTGGTCCACTCCAGATAACCGTCTTCGCCGATGCCGCTGCGGCCCGGTGGCAGGGTCGCAACCATGTTCTTCATGCCCGAGTGGTAGACGATGAAATTCATCTCCGGGAACAGGCGCGCGGCCGGGACCACATCGTCCGGTATCCAGTACCAACCCTTTGGCTTGTCCGCGGGTTTGCTCTTTGGATCACGGCCTGGCAGCGGCAGACCTTTGTGCATGCTGAGATTCCACACGCCGAGATCGCGAATCTTTTCCAGGTAGGGCACACCCACCTCTTCGTCGTCCAGCCGCCATGCGCCGAGAGGATTGCCGGTGTAGAACTTCCAGCCGTCGATCTTGAGTTCCTCGACCTGGTATTCCGCATCTTCGAAGGCGTTGGCCTGGGTGGGGTCACCCAGCCCGTGGCTTAGCATGCGCTGCGACCCGGCGGCCTTGTTCATCGCATTGCGGGTGCCGACCATGTCTTCGGCCGGCAGTGCGTAGTGCTCGCGCGGGCCGATGGAAGCGCCGGAGATCATGGCCATCACGGTGTCGCTGTCGAGGAAGATTTCTTTCAGGTAATTCGCGCGATGCAGGTCATTGGGCTGCGGTGCGACCTCGGCCAGCATCGGGTTCAGGCCCAGGCGACCGGTCTGGCGGCGAAAGGCGAGGGGGCCATTGATGCTGTCTTTTACGTGGTGAGTCTGTATATCGAAGATGAATTGATCCTTCGGCCAGGGCTCGCCAAAGGCTGACGCGTCCAGCGCCTCGGCTTCGCTGACCCGGAAGTTTTCTCCCCAGACCTTGTTCATGGCCAGGAAGGCGGTGGCCATGCCACCGGAGGTGCGCAAAAAATCCCGTCGCGACAGTCCCAGCTTGCGCCCGTATTCGCCCGCCATCCCCAGCAGCAGTTCTTCGACTTGCTTCTGGTCCATGGTCTGCGGCATCGGCGCGAATTCGCCGTTGGAAATGACCTGCGTCGGCAGCGGCGTGCGCTGGCCCGTGAGGCGGTCTCTGCGGCTCTTGCGGATCCACATGGAGTTGTCTCCTCGTTATCGGAGTGAGCCTTCAGCCCGCCCCTTTGATTGTGTCGATACTACTGCTTTGCCCGGATCGTTGCGTTCCGTTCAGTCTGCCAGTGGCTCGCCCAGCTCTTCGTGGGGGATGGACTCTGTTTCCGCACTGCCTGCGGCCACCCACTGCCTGACGGACGGATGCCCGGCCACGGATTCAGCATAGGCGCCGGCGGTCGGGGGCAGCGGCACGCCGTAGGTCAGGCACCGCAGGGCGACCGGCGCGTACATCGCATCGGCGATGCCGAAGTCACCGAACAGGAATGGGCCGTCACCACGGGATCGTTCCCGGCAGCTGATCCAGATTGCCGCGATTCGCTCAATGTCTGCCTGCGCGGCGGCCGAGGGCACCACGCCCGTTCGCCGGGCACGACAGTTCATGGGCAGCTCTGCACGCAGCGCGGGAAAGCCCCCGTGCATTTCGTGGGCAACGGCCAGCGCCTCGGCCCGCGCGGCAGACTCGGCGGGCCAGCCCGGCAAGCGGTACTTGTCGGTCGCGTACTCGCAAATGGCGAGGGCCTCCCAGACCCGCACGGCACCGTCCAGTAGCACCGGTACGCGGCCGGTGGGTGACAGCTCGGCCATGGTCGCCTTGAACGTGGGCGTATCCAGCGGGACGCGTCGCTCTTCGAAATCCACGCCCGATGCGTGCAGGAACAGCCACGCGCGCAATGACCAGGACGAGTAATTCTTGTTGCCGATTACGAGTGTGGGGAGCGTCACTTCAGCGCCAGCCCGGGCAGATCAGGAACGGTCACCGACTATAGCGCGTGGTTTGGCGGCTTGGGCGCCACCCATCGGGCAGCATAGAATCCCGGGTCCTGCTGGTTGCGACGGATTCTCAGGGAGAAAGGAGGTGGCGAAGAAACTCACCCGCCGCCGTTTGCTGGCTGGTACCGCTGTGCTGGCGGGCGGCGGCCTCGTTCTCAGCCTGGTCCGCAATGCCGATGACAGTCCCCGCCTGGGAGCGGACGATGACCTCGAACCTAACGCTTATCTGCAGGTTCGGCCCGGCGGTGACATCATTCTTCAGGTCGACAAGGTTGAGATGGGCCAGGGTGTGATGACCGGCTTCGTCACGCTGATGGCGGAAGAACTGGGCGCGCGCCCGGATCAGATCACACCTCGGCACGCGCCGGTGTTGTCGCTGTTCCAGACGCCATCGCAGCTGACTGCCGAGAGCAACAGCATGCGCAGTCGCTGGGACACAATCCGTGAGACCGGTGCCGCGGCGCGCGAGATGCTGCGCGAGGCGGCCGCCCAGCGCTGGGACATTCCGATTGACCGGGTGCAGGTCACGGGCGACGCGACCCTGGTGAACGCGATGACCGGTGAGAGCGTGACCTATGGAGAGCTGGCGTCGGCTGCAGCCACGCTGTCAGTGCCGCGGTCTCCGGCGCTGACACCGCCCGGCCAGTACCGGTGGATTGGCGGCGACGTCCCGCGATCTGACGTGCCGGACAAGGTCACGGGCCGCACCGTGTTTGGCAGCGATGTGCGCCTGCCCGGCATGTTGACCGCCATCGTCGTGCGCCCGCCTCGCGCGGGCGACAGCCTGCTGGGCTTTGCCGCCGACGAAGCTGCCAGCATGCCCGGCGTCCACCACGTCATTGAAATCTCTGCAGGCGTAGCGGTAGTCGCCGACGGTTTCTGGCAGGCGCAACGCGCCGCGTCCAGGCTCCGCACAGAGTGGCAGGACGGTCCGCTGGCCGGTTTTACCGTGGCAGCGCTCCAGGACGAACAGCGAGCCCGCATTGCCAGCAACGACGGCAAGCGCGCGCGCGATGACGGTGACGTGGAAAACGCGCTGGCCGATACCCGTGACGTGATCGAGGCCGAGTACCGCACGCCTTTCGTCGCCCATGCCACGATGGAAACTATGAACGCCACTGTGCGGCTGGCGCCGGACCGTTGCGAAATCTGGTCGCCGGTGCAGGCACCGGACCTTGCCCGGCAGGTGGCCTGTGACCTTGCGGGACTCCGCCGCGACCAGGTTGACGTGCACACGACTTTTGCCGGCGGCGGCTTTGGCCGTCGCGCCACGATGGACTTTGTCGTCGAAGCGATGCAGGTGGCCCTGCAGGTGGCGGCGCCGGTGCAGCTCGTCTGGTCTCGCGAAGATGATCTGCGCCACGACTATTACCGCAGCGCGACGATGCACCAGCTGAGTGGCGGTATTGATGCCGACGGCAGAATCACGGCCTGGGATCACTCCCTTGTCGCCCCGGAACACGCGTCGGCAATCCTGCCCCTTGGGCTTGCCAGCCTGGCACCGGAAAGCTGGTCACGCAGCTTCACAGACAAACTGGCCGACTTCATCGGCCCGCTGCAGGTCAAACTGCTGGGGCCCTACCAGGCCCGCGACGGCGCGGTGACCTTTCCGTACGCGGCACCGAATGTGCGCGTGACCCTGCATGCACTGAATCCGCTGCTACCTGTCGGCATCTGGCGCTCCGTGGCCAATTCCTACAATGCGTTCGTGGTGGAGTCCTTTATCGACGAACTCGCGCACCTGGCTGATGTGGATACCGCCGAGTACCGGCGCCGGCACCTGGGCGGCGAACCGCGGCACCTCGCGGTGCTGGACCGACTGGTCGGCGCGTCGGGCTGGGGTAATGCGCCGGCAGGCCGTCACCAGGGTATGGCCATTCATGCGTGCTTCGATTCCGTGGTGGGGCAGGTGGCCGAGATAGCGATTACGGCTGGGCGTATCCGCGTGCATCGCGTGACCTGCGTGGTCGACTGCGGAATCGCGATTAATCCGGATATCGTCAGCGCGCAGCTGGAGAGCGGCATCCTGTTCGGGTTGAATGCGGCGCTGCACGACGAGGTAGAGGTGCTGGACGGGCGCGTGCGGCAAAGCAATTTTCACGACTACCCGATGTTGCGCATCGCGGACGCGCCGGCGATCGACACCCATATCATCGAGTCCGCAACCCACGTGGGAGGTATCGGCGAAGCCGGCACGCCGCCCATCGCCCCGGCGGTGGCCAACGCGGTATTTGCGGCCACGGGCCGGCGCCTGCGAGAGTTGCCCCTTCGCCTGGCCTGACACGAACCTGATGGAAGCGCGGGACAAGGCCGGCAAGCTGTTCGTGATCCTGTCCGGGTTTTTCCTGGTCAACGCGGTGCTGGCCGAGTTCGTCGGCATCAAGATCTTCGCGCTCGAGACCGCGCTGGGCTTCGAGCCGCTGAACTGGACGCTGTTCGGCCAGACCGGGACGCTCAATTTCACGACCGGTGTGTTGCTGTGGCCCTTCGTGTTCGTGATGACGGATGTCATCAACGAGTACTTCGGGCGCCGCGGCGTGAAGTTCATTACCTGGTTGACGATCATCCTGATCGTCTATGCATTCCTGTTCGCCTTCCTGGCGATCAAGGTTGCGCCGGCAGACTGGTGGGTGAGTTCCTACCAGGCGCAGGGGATTCCCGACATGCAGGTGGCTTTCGCCGGTATCTTCGGCCAGGGCCTGTGGGTAATCGTCGGCTCGCTGGTGGCCTTCCTGATCGGCCAGCTGCTGGATGTCACCGTCTACCACCGTGTGCGGCGGATTACCGGTGAGAGCAAGATCTGGCTGCGGGCCACGGGTTCCACGCTGGTCTCCCAGTTCGTCGACAGCTACGTGGTGCTGTACATTGCTTTCGTGATCGGCCCGCAGAACTGGCCGCTGGATAAGTTCCTGGCGGTGGGCACGCTCAACTACAGTTACAAGTTCGGGGCGGCCATCCTGATGACGCCGCTGATTTATTTCGCGCACTTCCTGATCGACCACCACTTGGGCGCCGATGCCGATCGCCTGAAGCTTGCGGCCAGCGAGGACCGCGGCCACTGGTAATATAGACCTCAGCGACGATCACGATGGGGGATGTGATGAAAACCGGTTTTGTGAAGATATTGATCAGCCTGCCCTTGCTGCTCGGCACGACCGCCGTAGTCAACGCGCAGACTGATCATTCCCAGCACGCGGGCCACCACCAGATGACGGCTGAACAGCTCGCGGAGCTGCGGTCGAAGATTCAGCTGTACGACCAGTACAGCGACGAACAGATCATGGCCGGCATGGCGCGCATGAAGAACTTGTGGGGTTGGGTTGGCGATACGCCGAAGAACGGCCGCGTGGGGGTGCTTGCCCTGGCGCACGGCTTCAAGGAGAAAGGGAACCAGCAGTTCACCACCGCCTTCGAGGCGGTCGGTGAGCAATACCCGACCACTTACGCCTTTGGCATGGCGATGATGACGTCGGAGCATATCCAGGCGGCCGTTACGAGCCTCGAGGAGGCCGGCGCGCAGACCATCATCATCCTGCCCACCACCACCGCGGATCACTCCACGCTGACCCACCAGTGGGACTACATCTTCGGGCTGGAGGAAGAATCAGCCTACCTGGACGTGCCGCGGGTACAGACGCAGGCGCGGCTGATCTGGACGGAGACGCCCACCGCGCACCCGATCATGGCGGAGATCATGCTCGACTACGCGCGGGAGCTGAGCCGCGACCCTGCCAACGAACTGGTCATCATCATGGGCCATGGCCCGCAAAGTGCGGAAGACAACGACAAAGAACTCGCGATCCTGTCGCGGCACGCCGACTACATCGCCCGGGAGGGCGGCTTCATGGACGTGAAATTCGCGAACGTGCAGGATGACGCGCCGACGGCGGTGCGCGCCCGGAACGCGGCAATGATTCGTGCCTGGGCGCAGGATGCGCAGGACCAGGGGCGCGATGTCGTGGTGGTCACGACCGCGCTGACGCAGAGCGGTGCCCTGGCGCGAATGCAACGGGACGTCGAAGGCGTTGCGCGCTTCAACGATAAGGGGCTGATGCAGAATCCCCGGTTCGGCGCGTGGATAGACAGCGTGATTGAAACCCGGGTCGCCGACGCAAACTGACCGCAGCCGGGGCCGCGGTCAGCTGCCAGGCGGCTACTCTTGCGGCTGGTTGGCAGCGCGCACCGATTTTACGAAGCGTGCGAACTGGGAGTCGAACTCGGTCATGAAGGCCTCGTCCGCCTCTGCGCAGCTGTTGACTCTTTTTGCGAACAAAGCAATGCCCTCGCCGGTGCCGTCGGCGTTCAACAGGAACAGCTGGCGGGCATAGACGGCCGGCGTCGGGTCGAAACCGTTCCTGTCCGCGAAAACCAGCAGCGGTTCGTCACCCGCATCGATCTGTTCCTGGGTGATCTCTACGCACCCGGTGCGGCTGGGCAGTTCCAGGCCGGCCATTTCAACTACCGGCATGCCCTCGTAGCTGAGGGTCCCGGGCGGGGCGTCCGTGGTTTCCACTTCGATAATCAGTATGCGGTCTGCGTCGTAATAACCGCCGCGCGAGGTCTGCAGGTTCTCCATGCCAAAGCTGCTGTGCGTGTGCTCGGTTTTTGCCGGCGTCGCCGGTGGCGGCATCGGTATCACCAGGTTGAAGGGACCGGTGACCAGCAGGCTGCCGTCTATATCCAGGGTCAGGTACTGGTGATCGGCCAGCGCGAGCTGGGCCATGAAACCAAGTACAGCGGCGGCGATCAACAGGCGCGTCTTCATGTTCTTGTAGCTCCGTCAGTCTGGCGTGCGGGCCGGCATTTTACAGGAATCTGTCGGGCGTGTTCCCGCAGCTGCGGCGCGTTGGTCGGCTATGGGGGCGAGGCTGGCCGGCCCGATTGGGCCAGGGCGGCGGCCAGTTCATCGACTGTTGCCACCGGCGCGCTGCAGCGTGTGCCTTCGCAGACGTAGGCCACCGTGGTGTCGCGGGTTGCGCGATCGGCCAGCGCGCCCGGCAGCTTTGTCGCATCCGCCGGTATCGCGTAGACCAGCTGACGCGGGGCATAGAGTCCGTCGAGTTGCCGCGCCCAGTCCCGCGCAGCGTCGGTGTCACCGCGAATCACCACGATCACCGGCGGGTGCAGGTATTCCTCGAGGGCATTGAGCAGCGCTGCGTGGCCGTGGGGAAACTCGCTCATTGGCGCCCAGCCTGCGCGCAGCGCCCGTTCCGCAGCATCGAGATAGCGCGTCTCGCCGAGCAGGTGGCCAAGGCGATTCAGTGCCAGCGCCGCGATGGCATTGCCGGCCGGCAGTGACTCGTCAGCGAAAGGCCGGGAGCGGTGCATCAGCGCCTCGTGGTCTTTCGCGGTGAAGAAAAAGCCGCCGCGATCTTTGTCCTCGAAGCCATCCAGAAGCCGGTCGGCCAGCCAGATCGCAAATTCCAGGTGCCCGGTATCCCAGCGAGCCTGCAGCAGTTCGATCAGTGCGTCGAGCAGGAAGGCATGGTCATCGAGATAGGCCGGGAACCGCGATTGGCCGTCTTTGTGCACCGCCATCAACTTGCTGTCGATGACCATCTGGTTGCGGATGAAATCCATCGCGTGGGCTGCGATCAATGCCAGGTCATCGCGTTTCAGAGCCCGTGCGGCAATGGCGAGGCCACGGATCATCAGGCCGTTCCAGCTCGCGATGATCTTGTGGTCCAGGCCGGGCCACACGCGGCCCTCGCGCACGGCCAGCAATTTTGACCGGGCCGTGTCCAGCAGGCGCCGGGCCGCAGACTCCGTGACGCCGGCCGCCGTGGCAGCTTCGCCCAGCGGCTTGTGCACGCGCAGATGCCAGTGCCCCTCGAAGTTAGCGGGTTCGTCTAGCCCGTAATACACGGCGAGCACTGCGTACTCGTCGGCATCGAGCTGCTTGCGCACCTCGTCCGGTGTCCACACGTAGAACTTGCCTTCTTCGCCCTCGGAGTCGGCGTCCAGCGTTGCGTAGAACGCGCCGCCCGGCGCGTGCATGTCGCGCACGACCCAGTCAGCTGTTTCAGTCGCCACCCGGCGGTAAGTTTCGTCACCACTGACCAGCCACATCTGCGCGTACAGCGCGAGCAGCGGGCCGTTGTCGTACAGCATTTTCTCAAAGTGCGGAATTTCCCAGTAGGCATCCACCGAGTAGCGGCAAAAGCCGCCGCCGAGCTGGTCGTAGATGCCGCCCTCGGCCATCCGGCTCAGCGTCAGCGCAACGGCATACAGTGCCTGGGTGTCGGGCTCGGCGGTATGCGCGCCGGCGCGCCAGTGGCGCAGCAGTCGCTCCAGGCTCGACGTGTGAGGAAATTTCGGCGTGGTGCCGAGCCCGCCGTTCTCCTGGTCCAATTGCTGCAGCAAAGCCGAGCGAGCGTTGGCCAGCGGCGCAGGGTTCAGTTCGCCCGCCGCGGGCACGCCGGGTTCCAGGCTCTCGAAGGCGTCCAGCAGGGCCTGGCCGTGCTCACGAATCTCGTCGCGATTGTCCTGGAAATAGGCGGCCACTTTGCGCAGCAGATCCGGGAAGGCGGGCATGCCGTGACGCGGGGTATTAGGGAAATAGGTGCCGCCGAAGAAGGGGCGCAGGCTGTCCGGATCCAGGAACATGGTCAGTGGCCAGCCGCCGGCGCGTCGAGCGATGAACTGGTGCGCAGTCTGGTAGATCCGGTCCAGGTCCGGGCGCTCTTCCCGGTCTACCTTGATGTTCACAAACAGCTCGTTCATCAGCGCGCCGATGGCCGGGTCCTCGAAAGACTCGTGGGCCATCACGTGGCACCAGTGGCAGGCGGAATAGCCCACGGACAGCAGGATGGGCCGCCCCGATTGCCGGGCCTCTTCGAGGGCCGCTTCGCTCCACGGCTGCCAGTCCACCGGGTTGTCTGCGTGTTGCAGCAGGTAGGGGCTGGTTTCCTGGGCCAGTCGGTTCATGTGGGCTCGCTTGCGGCAACGGTCGCCCAGTCTATACCGCCGCCACCGCTCCAGCGGTCCCCTTGGCCGCTTTGCACCGGCCCCGTAGACTTGCGCCATGTGGGAATACACGGGATTCGATCCTGTCGCGCTGCAACTGGGCCCGCTGGCTATACGCTGGTATGGGCTGATGTACCTCGTGGGCTTTGTGGGTGGCTGGTGGCTGTTGCGTCGCCGCGCGCTGCGTGGTCTCTCGCCCCTGAACCCGGAGCAGGCGGCCGACATCATTTTCTACATCGCGCTGGGCGTCATCCTCGGCGGGCGCATCGGTTACGTGCTGTTCTACGGCTGGCAGAACCTGCTGGCAGACCCGCTGAGCCTGTTCAGGATCTGGGAAGGCGGGATGTCTTTCCACGGCGGTTTTCTCGGCGTGCTGGTCGGGGTGATCTGGTTTGCCCGCGTGCACGGGCTGCGCTTCTGGGCCGTGATCGACGCGGTAGCGCCCGCGGTGACCATTGGCCTCGGTGCAGGGCGCCTGGGTAATTTCATCAACGGTGAGCTGTGGGGGCGTGTGACGGACGTTCCCTGGGCCTTCATCGTTAACGGGCAGCCGCGGCACCCGTCGCAGCTGTATGAGGCCTTGCTCGAGGGCGTGGTGCTGTTCCTGCTGTTGTGGACATTCTCGGCAAAGCCGCGGCCCACCATGGCCGTGTCGGCGCTGTTCCTGATCGGTTACGGGACCTTCCGCGCCCTGGTGGAGTTTGTGCGCCTGCCCGACGAGCACATCGGCTACCTGGCCTTTGGCTGGCTCACGATGGGGCATGTGCTGACCTTACCGATGATTCTTGCCGGCTGCGTGTTGATGTGGCTTGCTTACCGTAAACCGCAGACTGCGGTGCCTTCGACTACCTGAACCGGAGGACACGACAGACAGTGCAGCAATACCTTGATTTGATGCGGCGCGCGCGGGACGAAGGCGCGCGAAAGGGTGATCGCACCGGCACGGGCACGTTGAGCGTGTTTGGTCACCAGATGCGTTTCGATCTGCGCCAGGGCTTCCCCCTGGTGACGACGAAAAAAATTCACCTGCGTTCCATTATCCACGAACTGCTTTGGTTCCTGCGGGGCGATACGAATGTGGCCTACCTGCACGAGCACAAGGTCAGCATCTGGGATGAGTGGGCCGACGACAACGGCGACCTCGGCCCCGTTTACGGTGCCCAGTGGCGGTCGTGGCCCACGCCGGACGGTCGCAAAGTCGATCAGATCAGCGAAGTCATCGACATGTTGCGCAACGATCCGAATTCCCGCCGGATCCTGGTCAGCGCCTGGAACGTTGGTGAACTGGATCAGATGGCCCTGATGCCGTGTCATTGCCTGTTCCAGTTCTATGTGGCCGACGGCCGGCTGTCCTGCCAGCTGTACCAGCGCAGCGCCGACATTTTTCTGGGGGTGCCGTTCAACATTGCGTCCTACGCCCTGCTGACGCACCTGGTGGCGCAGCAGGCCGACCTGCAGGTGGGAGAGTTCATCTGGACCGGCGGCGACTGCCACCTGTACCTGAATCACCTGGAGCAGGCCGGTGAGCAGTTGCAAAGAGAGCCGTTGCCGTTGCCACGCCTGGCGATACACCGCAGCCCGCCGTCGATCTTCGACTACCGCTTCGAGGACTTTGAGATTCTCGGCTACGAGTCGCATCCGCACATCAAGGCGGCAGTGGCTGTGTAGGAGAAGGGAATCGCGGCTTCAGCCGCGATTCCTTTCACTTCTTCCCTTTAGCCTTCCGGTAGCCCTGCGACTGCTCGAACACTATCCGTATCGGTCCGGTGAGCCGGGCGGCTGTCAGCGTGCCGCCCCAGACACAACCGGTATCCAGGGCCAGCAGGCCGGGCCGCTGTAACAGGCCCAGCGTGGACCAGTGGCCGAAGACGATTCGTACCGATGTCGTGGCCCTGTCCGGCATATTGAACCACGGGGTCAGACCGGCGGGCGCCCCGTCAGGTTTACCCTTCTGGTCAAAATCCAGTCGCCCGTCCTCATCCACGAAGCGAATCCGGGTCAGGCAGTTGGTGATGAATCGCAGCCGCTCCAGGCCCCGCAAACCGGGGTCCCAGAGGTTCGGGCGTGTGCCGTACATGGCCGCCAGGAACTTTGCTGCACCGTCGCCGCGCAGCGTCTGCTCGACCTCGCGGGCGCAGCGTATGGTTTGCAGCGGGTCCCACTGCGGCGCCACACCGGCGTGCACCATCAGCGTATTGAGGTCAGGGCGGTAGTGCGCCAGCGGTCGGCGCCGCAGCCACTCGATCAGCTCACCGCCGTCCGGTGCATCGAGTACCGCACCGAGATCCCCTCGCGCGACCGGCACGTCGCCGGCCAGTGCCAGGGCCAGCAGGTGCAGGTCGTGATTTCCCAGGGTGATTACCGCCGTATCGCCCAGGTCACGGATCAGCCGCAGAGTCTCCAGAGATTTCGGGCCGCGGTTGACGAGATCGCCGACGAACCAGGCTTCGTCTTTGCCGGGTTCGAGCTTCAGTCGCTTGAGCAGCCTCGCGAGCTCCTTGTAGCAGCCCTGCACGTCGCCAATTGCGTAAACCGCCATCGCTACGAAACGCGCTAGTTGAGGATGCCCGGCACCGCCAGGCGAAAACAGGGAATAACGGCCTCGAACTGATCGCCGTCGTCGCTGACCATTCCGTAGCTGCCTTCCATCGTGCCGACGGGCGTTTCGAGGACCGCGCCGCTGGAGTAACGGTGCAGCTTGCCGGGCGCGATCTTCGGCTGCTCGCCAACCACGCCGTCACCGCGCACCTCCTGGACCTTGCCGTTGGCATCGGTGATCAACCAGTGGCGGGTCAGCAGCTTGGCGGGCAGGGCGCCGTCGTTGTGAATCGAGATCGTGTACGAGAACAGGTAACGGCCTTCCGCCGGTTCAGACTGATCCGGAAGGTACGCGGTTTGCACCTCGATACGAATCTCGTCGCTTTGCTGTCCGGCCATCATTAGCGGCATATTCTAACCTGCGATCCTCAGGACTTTTGGCGCGCGCAACGATTGGCAATGCGCGTGAACGCGTCGACATCGAGCGTCTCCGGGCGGCTGGCGGGATCGATACCAAGCTCCTGCAGGCTGGCCGGGTCGATCAGGCCCCGCAGGCTGTTGCGCAGCTGCTTGCGTCGCTGGGAAAACGCTTGTCTCACCACCTGGTCGAACACCGGCTCGGATTCGATCAGCCTCCGCCTTGCGGGATTCGGCACCAGGCGGGCGAAGGCCGAATCTACCTGCGGTGGCGGAGTGAACGCGCCGGGGCGAATGACAAACAGCCGTTCGACGTTGCAGCGGGCGGCCAGGGCCACAGTCAGCCGCCCGTAGTCGCCCCCGCCGGGCGCCGCGGCCATGCGATCGACCACCTCTTTCTGCAGCATTACGTGCAGATCCCGAAAGCACTCACTGTAGCCAAGCAGGTGAAAAAGCAGCGGCGTGGAAATGTTGTAGGGCAGATTGCCTACCAGCCGCAGGTCCGAGCCCAGCGCAGAAAAATCAAAGCGCAGCGCGTCGCCCTGGTGCACGTGCAGCCGCGGATCCGGCAGCTCGGCCCGGAGCCCGGCGGCGAGATCACGATCCAGTTCCACCACGTCGAGACGGGCGACCTGGTTAAGCAGCGGCCGGGTCAGTGCGCCGCGACCGGGCCCAATTTCAACGAGATGGTCGCCGGCAGCCGGTGCGATGGTCCTGATGATCCGGTCGAGCACGCCGGGGTCGTGCAGGAAATGCTGGCCAAAGCGTTTGCGGGGCGGGCCGTAACTCACGCCGAATGCTGGGCGCTGACGCGGATCGCGAGATCCAGCGCCGCGACGAAGCTGCCGGCATCTGCCTGCCCGGTGCCGGCCAGTTCCGTGGCGGTGCCGTGATCGACGGAGGTCCGAACGATGGGCAGGCCCAGGGTCACATTAACGGCTTGTCCAAAACCGCGATGCTTCAGCACCGTCAAACCCTGGTCGTGGTACATGGCCAGCACGGCATCTGCACGTGCCAGGGACGGCGGTGTGAAGGCGGTATCGGCCGGGAGCGGCCCCGTCACGTCAATGCCTTCGGCCCGCAGCTGGTCGATGGCGGGTTCAATGGTGTCGCCCTCTTCTGTGCCGAGGTGACCCGATTCGCCGGCATGGGGGTTCAGGCCGAGCACCAGGATGCGCGGCGCTGCGATGCCAAAAGCCGAGCGCAGGCCGGCATCGAGAATCCGCGCGGTCTCAACAATGCCGTCAATACTGATCGCGTCCGGCACGCTACGCAGGGGCAGATGGGTGGTGACCAGCGCAACCCGCAGATCGTCGGCGACTAGCAGCATGACCGGGCGCTCGGCCTGGCAGCGCTGCGCCAGGTATTCCGTGTGGCCGGAAAACGGGATGCCCGCATCATTGATCACGCCCTTGTGCACGGGCCCGGTAACCATCGCGGCGAATTCACCCTGCCGACAGCCGTCGCAGGCGCGGTCCAGGGTGGCGAGAACATAGCGAGCATTGCTCGGGCTGAGCTTGCCGGGCCGGGAGTCCACCGCCGTTCCCTGGGCACAGACCTTCAGCCGGCCTGCCCGCGAAGGTTCTGGTGCGGCGCTCGCATCGTAAGGCGAGAAGCGGATATCGAAACCCAGGCTCGCGGCCCGCTCGGCCAGCAGGTCGGGGTCGGCAACGGCGACCAGTTCTGCGGGCCAGTCCCGCCGGGCCAGCTCGAGGCACAGGTCGGGACCGATGCCGGCGGGCTCACCGGGCGTTACTGCAATGCGTGGAATCGTTGCGGTCACTGGTCTCCATCACGGACGCGTGGCCCGCGTTGTCCCAGCTTACATGCGGTACTGGACGTAGGCCTGATCGCGCAGTCGTCGGGCCCAGAGTTCCGTTTCTTCGCCGAGCTTGCTGTTGCGGATGGCCATCGCGGCCCGCTGCAGGCGAACTTCTTCCGTAGTGTCCTGCACGCGGCGATCCTGTACCTCCAGAATATGCCAGCCGAACTGCGTCTTGAACGGTTCGCTCAGCTCGCCAATGGGTTGCGTTTCGCACATCGCGGCGAACTCCGGGACGAAGGACCCGGGATTCGTCCAGCCCATGTCCCCGCCCTCGATGGCCGATGAAGGATCTTCTGATATGGCTGTCGCCACGGCAGCGAAGTCGTCACCATTCAAAATTTGCCGGCGTATCTCGCTAAGTTTCTCCTGGGCGGCATCGTCGTCCAGCACTTCGTTGGTCGTGATCAGGATGTGCCTTGCACTGACCTGGTTCTCCATGATCGGTTCCGCGCCACGGCGCTCGTCCAGTCGCACGAGGTGAAAGCCGCTGTTGCTGCGAATGGGTTCGGAGATCTGCCCGGGTTGCATGGCTGGCACCACACTGGCAAACAGGGTCGGCAACTCGTTACCCTTCCGCCAGCCCAGATCACCGCCTTCCAGGGCTTTCTGGCCGTCGGAGTAGGCCACGGCCAGTTCGGCAAATGATTCACCCGCCCGGGACCGATTCAGCAGATCGCTGGCCTTGGTCTGGGCGACGGCAACCTCTTCCGCAGTGGAAGTCGGCGAGGTTGCAATGAGAATCTGGCTGAGCTTGAAGTCTTCGTCGACGAACTGGCGGCCTTTCTGCCGCTCCATATATTCCTCGATCTCTCGTTCCGAGGCGTTGATTCGTGACATCACATCGCGCTGCATCAGCTGGTCGACGGTGATCTGGTTGCGCAAATCTTCGCGGAACACCGAGTAATCGATGCCGTCTTTGGCCAGCAGGCTGGGCAGTTCGCCGAGGCTCACGCCGTTGCGCTCGGCCACGTTGGCCAGCGCCACGTTGAGCGTTTCGTCCGACACCTGCAGACCGACCCGGTCGGCGCGCTGCAGCTGGATGCGTTGCACGACCAGCCGTTCCAGGACCTGGGGAACCAGCTGGCGCATGGGCGGTACCGGCGTCCCTTGCCGTTCCAGGCGCTCGACGATGCGCTGCAGTTCGATCTGCAGTTCGCTCTTCAGCACGACGCCATCGTTCACCACCGCGGCGATACCGTCCAGCAATTGCCCCGAGCTGCTGAGCTCGCGGGTCTGGGCGTGCAGGGCAGTGTTGATCGACAGGAGCAACAAGGCGAACGGAATTGCAAAGGCGTGACGAGACATGAATGGGGTCCGGTTAGTTGTAGCCGAGAATACCACGATCCAGTAACGACTCCGCTACGGTGCCAGGATCGCCGAAGCCCTTCAGCACGAACTGAAAGCCCACCGACTCATCCGATTCGCCGTTGCGCCGCGCCAGGTTGCTGCGCCAGACCGCACGCACCGCCCAGCAGCAGTTTTCGTATTCCAGCGCGGCGAATCGTTCCAGCGGTTCGTTGCCCCGCAGGGAGAAATTGAAGCGGCCGACAAAGTTCCAGTGCTCGGCGATAGGCCATGCCAGGACGGCGTCGATCTCCTGTAGCAGGCTCTTGCGGTAACGGTAGGAAAGAACCCCGATACGCTTGCCATCCCGGCGATAGGCCATGCGCGCCTCAGCCTTGCGGGTGTCCGTGTCGTCGCTGTTCCACTGGTAACCGAGGTCCACGCGCCAGTAGTTGGCGAACCGCGTAGTGAGCTCGGCGAGGTAATCCGACGAGTTGTCGTCGATGGGCTCTGTGCCTGGCAGCGTCACGTTGGAATCCGAGAAGTACCGCAGTTGGCCAACCGTGGCGCTGAGAAATTCGACACCGGTCTCGGCGCGAATGACCCGGGTCGTTACGCCGAGCGCTACCTGGTTTGCGTTGGCCAGGCGGTCGTAGCCCACGTAGCGGTTAGTCCGATACAGCTGAACGATGTTCAGGTCTGGCTCGATCGTGTCGAACACAGGCAGATCGTCCTGGTTGCGCGACGGGATGTAGGTATACAGCGCTCTTGGTTCCAGGGTCTGGATGAAACGGTCCTTGTTGAAAAAGCGCTCAAAGACGGTGCTCATGTTCAGGGTCGCAATCGGCGCGCTGCTTTCCGGGTTGTCGGACTCACCCGGTTGCGTGTCACTGAGTTCGTAGCGGGTATGATCCAGCGCAATGCCTGGTTCCAGCTGCACGAAGCCGACATTGAATGGGCGGGAGATGCCCGGGCTGAAGTACCCCCGCAGGCCGGTGACGCCCACGTCACGGTCGAAGTACCCGATCTCGCTGTCCAGGCGGTAGCTGAAGCCCAGGAACCCGTCGGGATCGTAACCGCTGAGGGCAAACCGTGGCAGTAGCTTGTAGGGCTTTTCAGCACCGGTGATTTCGTCATCGATGATCTGGATGTCCTGCACGCGGAGCAGGGCGGTCCAGTTGCCGTTGAAGAACTCCAGGTCCATGCGTCGGTCGAGGCTCACCTGGCTGGTGCTGGCCAGCCCGCTGGACAAGTCTTCGAAGTAGTTCGAGTCGGAGACATCGATCGCGTCGACGGTGCTGCGCCAGCCGAGCGGCAGCAATGTCTGGCTGTCAATGGCCAGCAGTACGCGATCTTTCTCGGTCTTGTCGTCGTCGCGCAGGTACTCTCCGGTCAGCACGCCGTTGCTGCGCGGGCGCAGGAAGCGGAACTCCCCGCCCATCTGCAGGCCCCGGTCGGTCATCAGGCGCGGGGTGATCGTCGCATCGTAGTTGGGCGCGATGTTCCAGTACCAGGGCACGGCGATATCCACGCCTCGCCGTTCACTGTTGCCGATTTCGGGTATCAGGAGTCCTGACTTGCGCTTGTTGCTAACCGGGTAGCTGACGACAGGCAGCCAGAAGATCGGCACGCCGGCGACATCCATCCGCGCGTCTTTGGCCCGGCCGACGCCGGTGGCCTGGTCGACGGTAATTCTCGATGCACTGAGCAGCCAGTCGTTACTGCCGGGCGGGCATGCTGTGTAGGTCACGTCCTCGAGCTTGAGCCTGCCCGACGTGCGCACTTGTGCCCGGCCGGCCGTGCCGCGGGCCGGCACGTTCCAGATATTGAAACTGGCGTCGTTGATACTGATCGTGCCGTCGTCCCTGCTGAAGCGGGCGCCGGAGCCGATGAGCTGGAATTCATCGTTGCGGAATTCGGCTTCGCCGGCGATCTCGAAGGTACCGGTGGCTTGGTCGAAGCTGGCATCTTTCGCGCGCAGGAAGCGATTGCCGCTGCGTAACAGGATGTCGCCGGTGAAGGTGGCATTGCCATCCAGTTGATATTCGGCACGGTCGCTGACAATGCTGATTTCGTCGCTGGCGACCGGGTCGCCGGAAAAAGGCAGCGGCGGCGGGTCCACCGGGCACCCACCCCAGTCGAGCACTCGGTCGTCCTGAGCGAATACCATGCCAGGCTGAACCGCGCAGCAGAGAAAAAACGTCAGGGTCAGCAGCGATCGGCGCAAGGGGCAGGTCCGGACGTGGCTATGCGGTAGTTGGCGATTATATAGGCGCCGCGCCCATCAACGTCATGCGATAAACATTCGGTGTTGCGAGGCCAGCAGACGATATAGTTGGCCACTGGATTTACGTGACGCCTGCCGTTGGTCGATGAAAGCGATGATACTTGCCGCCGGCCGCGGTGAACGCATGCGGCCGCTGACCGATCACACCCCGAAGCCACTCCTCCAGGTTGCGGGTCGCGCCCTGCTCGACTACCCCCTGGAGCGCCTGGCCCGGGCGCAGATCGACGAGGTGGTGATCAATGTTGCCTGGCACGGCAGCCAGATGCGCGATTACGTCGGCGACGGCAGCCGCTGGGGGTTGCGCGTGGCCTTCAGCGACGAGGGCCCGCAGGCCCTGGAAACGGGCGGTGGAATCCGCCAGGCGTTGCCGCTGCTGGGTGCAGAACCGTTCTGGCTGGTCAACGCTGACGTATTCAGTGACTACACGTTCCGACCGCAGGCGCTGCCTGGCGGCGCGCTGGCGCACCTGGTGCTGGTGCCAAACCCCGGACATCACCCCGGCGGCGATTTCGCCCTGACGGCGGGCAGGGTCCACGATGGCGAAGGGCCGCGGTTTACCTATTCCGGTCTCGCGGTGATCCACCCGGATATCGTGGCCAATCTGGCGCCTGGGCGGTTTCCCCTGGGGCCTTTACTGATCGAAGCGGCCCGCCAGGGCCGGATCACCGGCGAACTCTACGCCGGGCTGTGGACCGACGTCGGCACCCCCGGGCGCCTGGCTGCGCTCGAGCGGGAGCTGGGTGCTCAGACGTCGCGGTAGCTCGCAACGCCACTGACCCCGACCATGGCGTCGGGGTTCAGTACGCGGACCATGAAACTTTCCCGGGGCACCTGCCACTGGCAGCGGAGGCCGTGCTGCGCGCCGGGCTCGAAACCCAGGCGTGGGTAGTACGCCGGGACGCCGATCACAATCACGTAGGGGCAGCCGCGGGCGGCCAGCTCGCTGAGGCCGGCACGGGTGAGGGCAGCGCCAATACCCTGGCGCTGGCAGTCCCGCCGGACCGCGAGCTCGCCGAGCCCCATGCCTGCCAGCGGGGGTGACGAATCGACGCTGACGGGGCTGAAAAAGATATGCCCCAGCACCTCGCCGTCGCGCTCGGCGACCAGGGACAGCACGTCGTTGCCCGGCGCCTGGCGCAGCTCCTGGAAGGCCGGGGTGCCGCCGTCGAAGACCTGGGCGTTGATAGCCGCGATGGCCGCCAGGTCAGCGCCACGATTCTGGGGCCTGATCGTCAGCTTGGGCATGGTGCTTGGGATTGCGGGCTCCTGCAGGCCAAAAAAACTCCGTTCAGGCTGAATCCAGCGGGAGATTGGCGCCGAAATTGATGTTAACGGCGGGTATGAGGACATACCAAAGCCGGGGATCAAACACACGGATTGGAGGGATTCAGTATGAACAACATTAAAGTGCTAGCGATCACGGTGGCCGCCGGCCTCATGATTTCCGGGACGGCTACAGCCGCCCCCGCCCAGGACGCCATCAAGGCCTGCAAGGTCGCGGTGGAAGCAAGCGTCGGCCAGGGCACGCTCAGCAAGCTGACCAAGGTCAAGTCTCGCGGTGCGAACTACGAAGTCTGGCTGAACGTCAAGGGTGAGGACGCCACGCAGCGCTCCTACTGCTACCTGCGCAGGGGCGAAGTCGAGCAGATCGTCGTCGAAGACGGTCAGTGGGCCGGCCGCAACCCGAAGCGTCCGGAAGCGGCCCAAATCGGCTAAGGGCCTAGATGAGACAATAGCCGGGGCCCCAGGGCCCCGGCGACTTCTTCAGGGTCCTGCGGGCCGCCGAGGTCCGCCAACTGGGTAACCGCCAGGGCTTCGAAGCCGCACGGGTTAATTCGCGAAAAAGGCTCCAGGTTCATGGCCACGTTCAATGCGAGGCCGTGATAGCTGGCGCCTTTTCTTATGCGCAGCCCCAGGCTGGCGATCTTGGCACCGGCCACGTAGACGCCCGGCGCGTCGGGTCGGGACGCCGCGTCTAGCCCGTAGCTCGCCAGCAATCCAACCACGGCCTGTTCCAGCGCTGACACCAGTTGCCGAACGTTCAGCCCGGCGCGACGGATATCGATCAGCGTATACGCCACGAGCTGCCCGGGCCCGTGGTAAGTCACCTGCCCGCCGCGATCTGTCTGCACCACCGGAATATCGCCGGGTGCGAGCAGGTGTTCTGTCGCGGCGTTGAGGCCCATCGTGAATACCGGCGGGTGCTCCAGGAACCAGATTTCATCAGGCGTCTGCGGGTTCCGCTGATCCGTAAATCTTTGCATCGCGGTCACGGTGCCCGCGTAATCTGCGCGCCCGAGCGTGCGTATGCGCGTGGCGGGGATGTCAGAGGACGACGAGGATCCGCTGGCTGGAGGTGAGTCGGCGGTAAATCTCATCGAGTTGGTCCCGGCTCTTTGCCTGGAAGGTGACGGTTACGGAGACGTAGCGGCCGTCGCGGCTGGGGCGGATTCGGACATCTTCGTGGTCAATGGGCCCGGCGCTGGCAGCCACCAGTTCCATGACATGGGCCGGAAAGCCCTCGGCATCCCGGCCCATAGCCTTGATGGGAAAGCTGCACGGAAACTCGAAGATGTCGTCGGATTCACTGTTCATGCTTGAAGGTTTCGAAGCGGGCAGCCACTCGGTTCCAAACTGGCCCGGGCTGGCCGTCGCTCACCGGCTGGCCATCGATCGCCACAACGGCAGCAACGCCTCGCATGGCACTCGTCAGCCAGACTTCGTCGGCCGCGTGCAGGCGCTCTGGTGTGACAGGTTCTTCCCGGCATTGGAGCCCGGCTTCAGCGCCGAGTTCCCACACCAGGTCGGTGGTGGTGCCGGGCAGTATCGCCTCGCTGTTCGGGCGCCGGATCATTGTGCCCTGTTCCACCAGGATGACGGAACTGGCCGCGCCCTCCGTGACTTCGCCGTTCCAGACCAGGATGGCCTCGTCCGCACCCGCCTCCGCGGCAGCCTGGCGGGCCAGCACGTTTGCCAGCAGCGCGGTGGCCTTGATGTCGCACCGGCCCCAGCGATGGTCCGGGACGATGATGGCCCGCAGGCCTTCAGGCCGCGGCGCCGGCGCGGGGCTGGCCATGCCGAATACGGTGGGCACGGAGTGGGTGGGGAAGGCGTGATCTCGCCCAGAGGCCTTGCCGCGCGTGATCTGCAGGTATACGCCGAGATCCCCGCCGCCGTTGCGCCGGGCGAGTTCACGAATCAGTGCCCGCCAGTCTTCTACCGGCAGCGGGTCTTCGATGCTTAGCGCAGTCAGGCTTTTGGCCATTCGGCTGACGTGAGCATCCAGCAACAGGGGCTGCCCGTGGTAAACCGGTATCACTTCATAGACGGCATCGCCGAACAGGAAACCGCGGTCGAGGGGCGAGACCCGGGCCTCGTCAATGGGCAGGAACTCGCCGTCGAGATAGGCGATGGGCAGCACGTCGGCCATTGTTGCGGGGTCTACTCGAACCAGAGCAGCACGGAGTCGCGCGCTCGCTGCCAGATGGAGCCCGCCGGGACCGCGTTCAGCGCGAATAAATTGGCCTCGGCCAGCGTCTGGTCGGCGAGGCTTACTCGCAGCACCCCGAGCTGATCGGTGGCCTCGACGGGTGCCACGACCTGCTGGGGCAGATCCAGCTGGGCTTCCAGCCGGTCGTAGGTGCCGCGTGGAATCGTCACGTAAATGTCCTGGCGCGTGCCCAGGCCGGTCTTGTCCTGTTCACCCTTCCAGACCCTGGCTTCGGTGACGGGGTCGCCGGCCGGGTACAGCAGGCGGGTCTCGAAAAACCGGAAACCGTAGTTCAGCAAGGCCTGGGAGTCGTTGGCCCGCGCGGTGGGACTCTTCGTGCCCAGCACCACGGCGATCAGCCGCATGCCGTCTCGCTTGGCAGAAGACACGAGACAGTAACCCGCCGCGTCCGTCATGCCGGTCTTCATGCCGTCGACGCTCGGATCGCGCCACAACAACGCGTTGCGGTTCTTCTGGGTGATGCCGTTGTAGGTGAACTCGCGTTGCGAGTACCACGCGTAATAGTGCGGATACTCGCGGACGATCACGGAGGCCAGGAGAGCGATGTCCGCGGCGGTGGTCTGGTGGCCCTCGGCGGGTAACCCGGTGCTGTTGCGGTAGGTTGTATTTGCCATGCCGATTTCGCGGGCGTACTGCGTCATCAGCTGGGCGAACACCGTTTCGGTGCCGGCAATGTATTCAGCAAGGGCCACGCTTGCGTCGTTGCCCGATTGCACGATCATGCCCTGTAGCAGGTCTTCTACGCTGACACGCGTATTCACTTCGATGAACATCCGCGAACCCGGGGTGCGCCACGCCGCTTCGCTGATGGGCACCTCGTCGGTCAGCTTGATCTGGCCGTCGCTCAACGCCCTGAACACGGCGTAGGCAGTCATCAGCTTGGTGATGCTGGCGGGATCCAGGGGCTCCGCATCGCTTTTTGCCGCCAGCACCTTGCCGCTGTGGTGGTCGACGAGGATATAACCGCGGGCCGCCAGCTCCGGCGCCGCCGGGACCTGGGCTACCAGGCCGGCAGGCAGCAGCAGAACCAGCAGCGGGAATGCGCGTGCAAGAAAATTCATCACGGTCTCCGAATTGATTGCCTGCCGCCTTGCCGAGGCAGCCTCGCCCGTCAGCCCCCGGGCTGCTCCGTCACCAGCAGCGCATCGCGTATATCCAGGGCCCCGACACGCTCCACCAGCTGATCGTACTCCGCTACGTCGACAATGGGGCCCAGCCTGACCCGATACAGGGCCCGATCGGCCGCGTCGTCCTGCCAGATCGCGACATTTTGAATGCCGCCCGTTTCCAGCTGATTCTTCAGGCGCTCGGCGTTCCCAACGTCGCCGAAAGCACCCACCTGCAGGTACATCAACGGGTCAGCCGGCGGTGGCGCTGCCGATGCAGTGGCCACCATGCTGGGAATACCCGGCGCGCTGTCGCTAACGACCGGTGCAGGCCCTGTGGGCGCATCGAAGGGCAGGGCCTCTACCGAGACCATCGCGGTGCCGTCGCGAATCATACCGAGTTGCTGGGCGGCTGCGTAAGACATGTCGATCACGCGGTTGTGGACGAAGGGCCCCCGGTCGTTAACCGTGACCACGACGCTGCGCTTGTTCTGCAGGTTTGTCACCCGCACGCGGGTGGGCAGCGGCAGTGTCTTGTGCGCCGCCGTCATCGCATACATGTTGTAGGGCTCGCCGCTGGATGTCAGGCGGCCGTGAAACTTCTTGCCGTACCACGAGGCCACGCCCTTTTCCCGGTAGTCGGCGCTGGTCGCCTGCACGTAGTAGCGCTTGCCATAGACCTCGTAGAAGGCCGGGTTGCCGCGCTTACTGCGGGTCGGCTGGCCCGGTTCGTTCACCACAGGCGACGGCGCCTTGGGTACGGCAGGCCGCTCGGATTTTCCCCAGCGCGACCCGCTGCTGCAGGCGCCCAGCGCTGCAACCAGCAGCAGCAGTGTCGCCAGCCGCATCATGGCGCGGACACCGCCACCGTGGGCGCCGCCTCCGCGGCCGCCAGCGCGCTAGCCAGCTGATGGACCGCCAGCGCGTACATCTGGCTGCGGTTATAGCGGGTGATCACGTAAAAATTCTGCAGGCCCAGCCAGTACTCGTCGCCGTCGGCCACTTCAAAGCGCATCAGCATCGCCGGCGTCTGCCCACCGAGTTCTGCATCGGTAGTCACGCCCTGGCGGCGCAGCGACTCCACCGTGTCAGCGAGTCGCAGCTTGCTGGTCACCGGCGCGCTTGCCGCATCGTTGACCCGGGCGGGAAAGGCCACGGGTTCACCGGCTGCCCAGCGGTGGGCCACGAAGTAGTTGGCCACGCTGGCGATGATGTCGTCCCAGTTGCCCAACAGGTCGCGTTGCCCGTCGCCATCGCCGTCCACGGCATAGGCGCGGTAGCTGCTCGGGATGAATTGCGGCGGCCCCATTGCGCCGGCGTAGGAGCCTTTCAGCGCAGCGGCTTCGAAGCCTTCTTCCTTAAGCAGCAGAAAGAACTGCTCGAGCTGAGACCGGCCGAATTTGGCCCGCGACGGGTAATCGAATCCCTGCGTCGTCAGGGCGTCCAGTACCCGGTAGCCGCCGGTGATGCGGCCGTAGAAAGTCTCCACCCCGATGATCGCGGTGATGATTTCCTCGGGTACCCCTGTTTCCCGGGACACGCGCTCCAGGAGGGCGGCATGCTCCTGGCGAAAGGCGACGCCGGCGGCGATCCGTTTTTCGGTAATAAAGATTTCCCGGTACTCGAACCACGGCTTGGTCTTCTCGGCAGGCCGGTCCAGGGCATCGATGATCTTCTGCTGGACGCGGCTGTCAGCCAGCACAGCCTCGAGATAGCCGCGATCGAAACCGTGCCGCTCGGTGAGTTCGGCGACGAATGCCTGGACATCGTTGCGGCTGGTGTCCAGCGCAGCTGCAGGAGCTGCACTCAGCAACAGGCAAAGGCAGGTCAACAAGGCGGTTCGCGTCATCCGTGTCATCTCGCCAGGAGCTTCCGGTGCGTCTGGATAGACATCAGAATACCGAAACCCGCCAGCAGGGTCACCATTGAGGTGCCGCCGAAACTGATCAGCGGCAGCGGGACGCCGACCACCGGCAGCAGCCCGGTGACCATGGCGGTATTGACGAAGGCGTAGAAGAAGAAGGTCAGGCTTATGCTGCCGGCCAACAGCCGGCCGAACGTGTCCTGGGCAGTGGCCGCCATGTAAAGTCCCCGACCGACGATCAGGAGATAGATCAGCAGCACCGCCAGCGCGCCCAGCAGGCCGAATTCCTCGCCGATGACCGCGAAGATGAAGTCGGTGGAGCGTTCCGGCAGGAATTCGAGCTGACCCTGGGTTCCGTTTAACCAGCCCTTGCCGAACAGGCCGCCGGAGCCGATGGCGATCTTCGACTGGATGATGTGATAGCCGGCGCCGAGAGGATCACTGCCCGGATCGAATAATGTCAGCACGCGCTTCTTCTGGTATTCGTGCATCACGAAGTACCAGAGTGCCGGCAGCGAGACCAGGGCGACGCCGGCGGCACCGATCATGTACCGGGCGCCGATGCCTGCCAGGAAGATGACCGCCGCGCCGCTGGCGGTAATCATGATTGCGGTGCCGAGATCCGGTTGCAGCGCAATCATTGCGACTGGCAACAGGACCAGGAGCAGCGACGTGAGAATCATCCCGAAGGACGGTGGCAGCGGCCGGTCGTGGAGCAACCACGCGAGCATCATCGGCACGCCCAGCTTCATGATTTCCGACGGCTGGAAGCGCACCCCGAGATCCAGCCAGCGCTGCGCGCCCTTGCCGACGTCACCGGACAGCAGGACCAGGGCCAGCAGCCCCAGGCCGGCGGCGTAGACCCACGGCGCGGTGCGTCGCAGCCAGGCGGGGTCGACCTGCGCCAGGGCCACCATCGCCAGAAGCGCCGCGCCCATCCGCGTGACCTGGTTGACCACCAGCCCGGTGTTTTCGCCCACCGAGCTGTATAGCGCGAGCAGGCCAATGGCCATGATCGCCGCCAGGCTGGTCAGCAGCAGCGCGTCCAGGTGCAGGCCGGCCAGGATCCGCGCCAGGCCTGGGACATCGGCGCTGCGCCGGCTGTCGGCCAGCGCGCTCACAGCGACTCCGCCAGGTAGGTTTCCATGACCGCCAGCGCTACCGGGGCGGCGACCCGGCTGCCGCTTTCACCGTTCTCGATGACCACGGCCACGGCAATGCGCGGTGCTTCCAGCGGGGCAAAGGCAATGAACAACGCGTGGTCGCGCATCCGCTCCTCGACCTCTTCCGACTCGTATTCTTCATCCTGCGCCACGCTGAACACCTGGGCGGTGCCGCTTTTGCCGGCCATCGTGAACGGCGCGTCCATGCCCACCGCGCGGGCCGTGCCGCGCTCACCCTGCAACACCGCGTTCATCGCGCTGATGATCTGGTCCCAGTCACTGTCGTTGTCCACACCCACCGGTGGCAGGGGGTCGCCGGTACCAGCGGCAGTCGCGTCCGTTTCGGCGAGCCGGTAACCCCTCATGAGCGTGGGTCGGTAGCGCTGGCCGCGCGCGGCGATCGTGGCCGTGGCATGCGCCAATTGCAGCGGCGTGGCCAGCAAGTAGCCCTGGCCGATACCGGTGATCACAGTTTCACCCGGGTACCACGGCTGGTCTTCCCGGCGTGAGAAGGCGGTGCGCTTCCAACCCGGATCCGGCACCAGGCCGAATTTTTCACCCGGCACGTCGATGCCGGTCGTCGCGCCGAGTCCGAAGCGGCGCAGGAACTCGGCCATTCGGCTGATGCCGAGTTCTGTGGCCAGCCCATAGAAATACACGTCGCAGGACTGGGCGATGGCCTGGTGCAGATCCACCAGCCCGTGGCCACCGCGTTTCCAGTCGCGGTAGCGGTGCGACTTACCGGGCAACTGGTAGAAGCCGCCGCAATAAATTTTCTGGTCGGGGTCGATGGCATCCAGCTCCAGGCTGGCGAGGGCGAGAATCGGTTTGATGGTTGAGCCGGGCGGGTAGGCCCCGCGCAGGGCCCGGTTGAACAGCGGCCGGTCCGGGTCTTCCTGCAGCGCGCGGAAGGCTTTGCGCGTGAGGCCCGAGCTGATGGCGTTCGGGTCATAGGCCGGGGCGCTGACCAGGGCCAGCACCTCGCCATTGCGCGGATCGATGGCCACCACGGCGCCGCGCCGGCCCGCCAGCGCATCCCAGGCCACCAGTTGAACCCTGGCATCCAGGGTCAGCACCAGGTCGCGGCCCGGCAACGGTGCCTCGCCGCTGAGCACCTGCATCTGCCGCCCACGGGCGTTGACCAGCACCTCGGCATGCCCCACGTCACCGTGCAGCACGTCCTCGTAACTGCGTTCCACGCCCACTTTGCCCACCAGGGATGTCCCCGCGTAGTCGCCCTGGTCCAGTTCGCGCCGGTCCGGGGCGCTGATGCCGCCGACATAGCCAATGGCGTGGGCAATAGCCGGGCCGAGGGGATAGGCGCGTGTCAGGCGCGCGCGAATTTCCACGCCGGGAAACCGCGGCCGCTGCACGGCGAAGCGCGCAACGGTCTCTTCACTCAGGCGCGTGCGAATGGCGACGGCGTCAAAGCGGCGGTGCGAAGCAATGAGCCCGCGGATTTCCTCCAGCTCATCCGGCTCGATCAGGCCTGCCGCTGCGAGGCGTTCCAGCGTGTCTTCCACGTCCGGCACCTGCTCCGGAGTGAGTTCCAGCTGGAAGCTAGGCACATTTTCGGCCAGCACCTGGCCGTTGCGATCGAAAATCAGGCCGCGCTGAGGGGGTGCCGGCTGTACGCGAATGCGGTTGCCCTGGGACTGGGCAGAGAAATAGTCGTACTGGGCAATCTGCAGCTGGGCGAGGCGCGCGACCACCACGCTGCTCAGGCCGAAGACGAGCAGCCCGGCCAGAACCGCACGCCGCAAAAACAGCCGCTGTTCGGCCCAGGTGTCCTTGATCCGCAGACTAGTGGCCATCCGTGTGCTCAGGCGAAGGTGGTGTCCCGGCGCTCCAGCCGTTCCCGCAAGCGATCCATGATAGCCATGACCGGCGGCCAGAGCACGGCGCCCGTCACAACCTGTGTCCACCGGGCCAGGCCCACGGGCGGATTGCCGGCGACCCCGTCGATCCAGAACAGGATGAATGCTTCCAGGGACAGCAACGCAAACACCGTTGCCGTTAGCTGCCACAGCGGAAAGATTCGAATCTGCAGGTGAAAGCGCAGCGTGATATAGGCCACGACGGTCAGGGCCAGGGCATGCTGGCCCAGTGTGGCACCCTGCAGCACGTCCAGCAGCAGGCCGATGAGCCAGGCCGTCACGATGCCGAAGCGGCCGGGCCACATCATGACCCAGTAGATGACTGCCAGCGTGGCCCAGGCGGGCCGGACCGCGTTAAGGCTATCGGGCAGCGGCAGCGACATTAGAGCCGCCGCGGCGACCATCGCCAGCCAGACCGGCCAGCGCGGGAGTCTGCGGCGGCTCACTGCGCGTCTCCCGTCGCGGACGGCTCGGGGTCTGACGGACCGCTGGTTTCGATTGCGCTCTCGGTTTGGGTGGTTGGTGCGG
>CAZTIB010000146.1:0-3616 GCA_964613615.1 uncultured Chromatiaceae bacterium | reverse complement strand
GAACGCCTGGGCTTTGCCCTGGCCGTGGACAATCTCTTCGACGAAGACTACGAAGAAGCGGTAGGTTTCCCGGCGGCCGATATTCGGGCACGATTCTCTGCGCGATTCCGTTTTGGAGGATAGACCGATGACCCGCTGGCTAAACCTTGCCGTGGCTGCGGTCTTCGCTTGGGCAGCTATCGTTCAATACAACGATCCAGACCCCATGCTGTGGATTGCGGTGTACGTCAGTGGCGCTGCGATGGCGGTGCTGGCTTTTGCCGGTCGCTACTACATGCCCGCACTGCTGCTGCTAGGCGCCGTCATACTGTTCTGGATGGGCACACTTGCCGGCGGCGTGCAGGATTTCCTGGCGCAGGGTGATTCCGGTTTGTTGTTCGCGGGCATGAGTCCGGAGCGGCCCTACGTGGAGCTGACGCGCGAATTTCTCGGCCTCAGCCTGATCCTGGCGAGTGTCCTGGTCTACCTTGGGCTCGCGCGCCGCGCGAAGCCCAACTGACCCTGCGCCACACCCGGCAGGCGGGCAACTTTGCCCGGATGAGGCCCACACGGGCGCGCTGCGCCTAGGGCCAAAGCCATTGCCGAAAGGGCCATGCATCCGGATTGCGGAATACCGGGCCTTCGCCCAGAATCTTCTGGTCGGCCGCACACCGCGGCACTTAATAAACAACGATCAGCTCCGGGTTCGCACCATGACAGAGGCGTCTGCACAAGCGCTGGAAGCGGCCATTGCCGCTTATCAGGATCCCTATCTCGACCAGGACCTCGTGTCGGCTGGCATGGTCAAGTCTGTCGCAGCCGAGAACAATGTCGCCCGCGTGGAGATCGAACTAGGCTTCCCGGCCAAAGGCTACGAGAGCGAGTTGCGCGAGGCGCTGACCACGCGGCTGATCGAGGTACCTGGCATCGACAGTGCCGAGATCAGTATTAGCTCCAAGATTACTTCGCACGCGGTACAGACAAACCTGAAGCCGCTAACCAACATCAAGAACGTAATTGCCGTGGCGTCGGGTAAGGGCGGTGTGGGCAAGTCGACCACGGCCGTGAATCTCGCCCTCGCGCTTCAGGCAGAAGGTGCCAACGTGGGCCTGCTGGACGCCGACATTTACGGTCCCAGCCAGCCGCGCATGCTGGGCATCGCAGGGCAGCAGCCGCAGTCTGCCGACGGCAAGACCATGACACCGCTCACGGCCTACGGCATTCAGTGCATGTCGATCGGCTTCCTGGTCAATGAAGAAGAGGCCATGATCTGGCGCGGGCCGATGGCGACGCAGGCCTTCAACCAGCTGATGGGCCAGACTAACTGGGACAACCTGGATTACCTGATCGTCGACATGCCTCCCGGGACCGGCGATATCGCGCTGACGCTGTCTCAGCAGGTGCCGGTCAGCGGCGCGATTATCGTGACCACACCCCAGGACATTGCGCTGCTGGACGCGCGCAAGGGCCTGCGCATGTTCGAGAAAGTGAACGTGTCGATTCTCGGCATCGTCGAGAACATGAGCACCCACATCTGCTCGCAATGCGGTCACGAGGAACCGATTTTCGGCGCCGGCGGCGGCAAACGCATGTCCGCCCAGTTCGAAGTGCCACTGCTCGGAGCACTGCCCCTGGATATCCAGATTCGCACGGAAGCCGACAGCGGCTATCCCACGGTCGCGGCCAATCCCGACAGCCCGATCAGCGAGGCGTATCGGGGTATTGCCCGCCGCGCCACCGCCCGGCTGGCCATCACGGCGCGCGACTACAGCAGCCTGTTTCCGAAAATTACTATCGAAGGCGGTTGACCGAGTCAGCCACAATCCTTCGGTAGGAGCGGCTTTAGCCGCGATCAAGAATCGTTAACTTTTCCCGAATCCAAGCAAGATCGCGGCTAAAGCCGCTCCTACCGGCCCTCAGCCGTCTGCTTTGCGAGCATGCCCTTCGGCAGCAAGACGCTCCAGGTAATCTTGCCAGTTCGCCTCCTGGTGAAGGCCAAGCTCATAGAACACTTTCCACGTAAACAACCCGGAACTGTGCCCGTCACTGAACACCAGCCGAACGGCATAGTTACCCACGGGCAGGATGTCGCCAATAGTGACCTCTTCCTTGCCAACCTGCAGGGTGCCGCCACCGCCGTGCCCCCGCACTTCGGCAGACGGTGAATAGACGCGCAGATATTCGCTGCTCATTTCATACGACTGCCCGTCGTCGAAGGCCACCGTCAGCAAACTGCGGGACGCGTTCAGCTTGATCTCTGTAGGAACCGGGATACGGGTAACCGTGTCGGACATAGAGCAATTTTGGATCAGTTCACCAAACAACAATATACAGAAAACCTGTCGGCGGATCGCCAGGCAACACATGTGGGTCTTGTTCTTGCTCGCGCTCAAGGCACCCACCAGGAGCGGCGACCCATCGCCTGCATCAAGACACGAAGATGACGGCCCGGCTACCATACGCTCATGCGCATTGACCCCGACCGCCTGAGTCCCGCCGTCGCCTACGGGATGCTCACGGCGACCATGGCCTGTCTCGCGTTGAATCATGTGATCGGGCGAGGTATGCACGAGCTGGCACCGCCCGTGGGGCTGTCGTTCTGGCGCTGGACAGTGGCCGCGGTGCTGATGCTGGCCATCGTGGGCCGCGGCCTCGGGGCCAAACTGCCCGTTTACCGCCGCCACTCGCTCCTGTTTCTCGGGCTCGGCGCACTCATGGTGGGCAGCACCACGCTCCTCGTGTGGTCACTGCAGTTCACGCAGGCAATGAATGTATCGCTGATCAACGGGCTGCAGCCGGCGATGACCGTGCTGATGACCTTCGTGTTCCTGCAGCAACGGCTTACGCTGCTGCAGATCGCTGGTGTTGTTGTCGGTTTCGTCGGCGTGCTGGCGATGGTTTCGAAGGGTAGCTGGCAAGTGGTCGCCAGCCTGAGTTTTAACCGCGGTGATATCGGCGCACTGATTGGCATGTTCGGCCTGGCCGCGTACGCCATTGGCCTGCGCTGGCTCCCCCGTGGCCTCCGCCCCTTCGACGCACTGTTTGGCATCACCGTGGCCGGTTGCCTGGCCCTGCTCCCGATCTACGCCGCCGAATCCCTGTCAGGCCGGCCATTCGCGCTGACGCCCGAAACGGCCGGCGCAGTGCTGGCGATGGGCACAATCGGGTCGGTGGCCGGCAACCTGATGTGGAACATCGGCAACCAGGCGCTGGGGGCAAACAAGGCGAGCATCTTCGTCAACCTGATACCGGTTTTCGGCGTGGTCATGGCCATCGCGTTCCTGGGCGAAACCTTGCGGCCATATCACGTGGTCGGCTTCGGGTTGATCTGCGCCGGCGTTTGGTGCGTGCTCGCGCGCCGAATGATGAACGCGGATACAGCGCGCGTCCGGGAAACCTAGCAACCTAACTCGGGTAGATCACGAAAATGTTCGAGCGCGTCCGGATTGGCGAGCGCGTCTGCATTCGTCACGGCCCGGCCGTGAATCACATCGCGCACGGCGAGCTCGGTGAGCTTGCCGGACTTGGTTCGCGGCAAATCGGGTACTGCGATGATTTTTGCCGGCACGTGCCGGGGCGAGGCCCCCGATCGAATGCGGGTTCTGATGTCGCCCCGCAGCTTGTCGTCCAGCTCGAC
>CAZTIB010000145.1:0-6642 GCA_964613615.1 uncultured Chromatiaceae bacterium | reverse complement strand
ACCAGGTGGACGGGTTGCTGGTCGTGTCCGCCAAGCCGTCGGAGGCCCTGGCCCGGGAATGCGCCAACACAGGGACCCCGGTGGTGCTGGTTAACCGAATCGCGAAGACGCTGCAGGCATCCAGCGTGACCTGCGACAACGCGCAGATCGGTCGAGACACCGCGGAACATTTGCTGGCAGCGGGTTACCAGCGCCTGGCCCTGGTGCGGGGCGCCCCGGGGGTATTGACGAACATCGAACGCACCGACGCAATTCGCGCTGCACTGGCCGCCGCACCCGGCGCGGAGCTGGTGGCCGACGTGACCGGGTATCTTGGCTACGATGCCGGCCGGCGGGTTGCGGGCGAGCTGTGGAATTCAGCGGCGCCGCCCGACGCGATTATTTGTTCGTCTGATCCCACCGCACTCGGCGTGCTTGACGGTGCGCGGATCGACCTGGGTATTGATGTGCCCGGGCAGCTGGCCGTGGTTGGGATGGGTGACATTCCCCAGTCCGGCTGGGGTGCTTACCGCCTCACCACCGTGCACCTTCCGGTAGATGAAATGATCGACCTTGCCGTGGCAGATCTGCTGGCCCGCCTGGCCGATCCGGAGTTGCCGCCCAAGCCTATGGTCGCGCACGCCAACCTCGTCAACCGCGACACGGTTCGTTCTCCGCATAGCTGATGCGCAGTGGCGGGTTCCGGAAGGGGCCCGCCGCATCGCCCGGTTGCGCCTCTTGCAAACGTGTGCAAAACTGCGGTTCACGTTCCGGCCTCGCAGGCACCAAGCGCCCCATGTCCGAGCCTCTGCCCCAAGGCGCCCGCGGCCCGCTGTCGACCGGTACCTGGACGGCCCTCGAGAACCAGGTCTTTCGGAACTTCTGGCTGTTCTCATTCTTCGCCTTCGTCGGTGCGTCCATGCAGACCGTGGGCGCCGGCTGGTTGATGACGGAACTGGACCCGTCGCCGTCGAAGGTCGCCCTGGTGCAGGCTGCGTTCAGCCTCTCGGCGTTTGCGATGGGGCTGCCGGCAGGCGTCATTGCGGACCTGGTGGATCGTCGCTGGATCATGCTGCTGTCCCTCGCCAGCCTGATGTTCTTTGCGGGGATTCTCGGCCTGGTCACGGTGGCCGGCTGGATTACGCCGAATCTGTTGGTCCTGATCACCTTCCTGTTCGGGCTTGCTGCCGCCAGCCTGACTCCGGCGATGCAGGCCACCATGCCGGACCTGGTGCCGCGCGAACAACTGCCCAGCGCCCTGACGCTGAACGGCATGAACAACAGCATCGCCCGCGCCGTAGGCCCGGGTCTGGCCGGGCTGCTCCTGGGCTTCTGGGGTGCTGGCTGGATGTTCGTGTTGAACGTGGTCACCTTCATCGGCCTGTTTGTGGTGATCCTGCTCTGGCGCAATCGTCCGCCGCCGGAGCGCGACGCAGGGACACGCTTTCGTCATGCACTGCGCGAAGGCATGAGTTTCATGATCAGGCAGCGGCCTCTGCGCCAGCTGCTGTTCAAGATGTCTTTGAACTTCCTGATGATCAGTATCCTGTTGGCGCTGGTGCCGTCGGTCGCAGCGACGCTGCTCGATGGTCGACCACAGACGCTCGGCCTGCTGCTGGCATTTTTCGGCGTGGGCTCTGTCGTCGGATCCTTCCTGCTGGGCGCCCTGTACCAACGGCTGTCGCGCAGCCAGGTCATCGACCTGGCCACCGTCACGCACGCCATTGCCGTGCTGATTATTGGTTTGTCGGCGCAGAAATACCTGTCGGCGGTTGCGACTTTCCTCGCCGGCCTGGCATGGACGGCGATCATGACGTCGATAAACATCGTTGCGCAGATGCTGCTGCCGGCGCGACTGCGCGCCCGCGGCCTGTCCATCAACATGGTGGCCACGATGGGCTCGCTGGCGTTGGGGGCCGCCATCTGGGGCCAGGTTGCCGAAATTTATGGGCTGCGGAACGCTTTCCTGATAGCGGCCGCCGGCGGCTTCATGATGCCGGTATTGACCAGCCGCTTCAGGTTGGTGGAAGAACTGGACGACAGTGATGATTCTGCCGAGAGCAGCGAAGTTGCCAAAGACAGCATCTGAAGGCTTCCACCGGCGATCATCAATCGCGGTTGCCTCTTGGGACCTGTCTCATTCTGCATTTCCAGCCCGGCGCAGCTCGGCAATTCTTCAGGGCGTCGACTCGATCCCCAGCCGGGCTCGTGCTTCTTTCAGATACGCCTTGATCGCATCGCCCAGGGCCAGCCGGTCAAAAGCGGCTGCGGGAAACGGCAGTCGGCAACGCCGCTCACCGCAGCGAAAGTCCATGCCTTCCGGGTCCAGGCCGGTCAGTAACCATTCCCCATCGTCCTGACCGAGGATCTGGGTGCACAGTTGCTGGCTGATATCCAGGTGGTCGGCATTCTGATGCGCCAGGTTGGCCTGTTCGTTGTCCGTTAGTTCGGGTGCGTCGCCGATCTCAAGCAGAAATTCCTGCGGCTCGAGGCTGATGCGCTGGCCGTCGGGCGTCAACAACTGCACTTGCCTTAGCTCTGTGTGCAGCAGCACAAGACTGCCGTCTGCCAGACCCGCTGCGCTGTCCGGGTGACGGTTAGTGAATCGCTGCTGCTGCCTGGGCAGCTCGGCCGGCAGCAGATTCACAGTATGCAGACTGCGATATCCCGCAGCCTGTGAGTCGTCGTCGGTAAAGGCGAGTAGCACCGGCGTTGCCGGATCGATATCGGTCGCGTGGGGCAGGGCGATAATCAGGCTACCGTCCAGGTCTGCCGCCGCCTGCGCCCCAACCGGTTCCTGCTCCGCCCTGAACAGCCACGCCACTTCGGCGCGGCGTGCCTGCCCCCGCGCTGCCCGGGCGGCATCAATTTCCAGGTCACTTTCCAGTTGCGCCGGCTCGGTGTTCACCGGTTTTTCCGCTGGGGTTGCTGGCCGGGTTCGATGGCAGCCGTCGCGATGCTCATTGCGAATCGTGGCCTCCAAGACCAAGATCAGCACGCCATGTCGCGAACAGGGCGCCGTAGTCGTCATGGTGCTTCACCGCGGCCAGCGCACAGCGGCAGTCGGCGAGCAGCAGGCGAGTGTTGGCAAAGTAATCTTCCAGGCAGGTGGCGCTGTCCGGCTGTGGAATGAAGCGCTGGGTCAGGAAGCCCTGTTGGAAAAAAGCCTCCTGGTTGACGCGCTCGAAGACCTCTTCCGGATCGCAGGTCTGCCAGCTGGTTTCGTCGCCCTGCTGCAGGTAGTAAATGGCCGGTGCGATGCTGATGGGCGGTCGGGGCGCGGGAATGACGTGCTCCTTCAGCGCATCCTCCGGCAGGTAGCACCAGCGCATGAACTCCACCGGGTCCTGGTACAGGCTGAAGCCAGCGGACGTACGCAGCGCCATGATCGAGTCATCGGTAAACGGCCTGGCCGCGGGCGTTTCGCGGAGAAACAGATCTTTCATCGTGCTCTTGCCGCCACCGGTATTGGCGAGCAACAGCAACGCGCGCTCACCAGCGGTAGCGCCGGAGCCGTGCAGCCTTACCGCGCCGATTGCAAAGAAGTAGATCTTGAAAAAATTGAGCACGTGGAATGCCCAGGCTTCCTTAAGGGAGCTTGCGACGTCGGCATAGGCATCCACCACGCCGGCTGAGCGGTCGGAGCACACCAGGAAATCTTTCTGGAGGCTGAGGCCCTGCTGACTGTCCTTTTCCAGTGCCGCCAGAACCTGGCTCCGCGCCGCGGTGTCCGGGACGAATTCCGGCGAGCAGATCCGGGCCACCAGTTCCTGGTTCGTGATGTCGTAGCCGGCGTCGAAGTAGTTCCGCATGGCGGCGAAGACCGGATCGTCGGCAGCTACTGTGATCGGCCGCGGCGCGAGGTCATGGATGCGCACCGTGAAACGTGGTGCCGTGTCGGCCGGGTCGGTGAAGGCCGGGAACATGGCCTGGTACCGGTGGAATAGCGCGGCCGCATCAGCGTTGTTGGTATGCAGCTCTACCCGGCAGGGGCAGTCCAGAAAAATGAAAGAAAAATAGTAGCTTGCAGGCATTTTCTCAACTGCGATCTGCTATGTGAATGTCCAGTCTAGGCTTTTTGCACGCGTTTGCAAAGCGCTCCGGTCGGGTCGATAATCGCGCAGAGCTAACCGGGTGGAGAAGAGCTGATGATGGATGTGACGCGGCGCGATGCGCTGCAATGGACCGCGCTGATGGCCACCGCAGGCCTGACCCCGGCCATGGGTGCCGCGGCGGCGGGGACTGCCGGCGGGATCGATTTCGACGATCGCGAGCAGGAGTTCGAAGCCCGCATCAAGACGCTGGGCAGTCTCGACGATGAAGACGTGTTTCGGATCTCCCAGGGCCACATCTTCGGCTTCGTGCCCGGGCGTCCCGTGTTTCCGTTGTGCAATTACGAAAATTACTCCGTATCGCGCTGGAAACGTCTGCCCGACGGCAACCGCCAGTTCACGCTGTGGGAAGTCGGCATACACACGGACCGCGTAACCGACGAACCACTGGAAACCCTGTTCAACCCCGTCACGGAGCAGGAGGTCGAGGTCATTCCCTATGCCGTCGGGCCGCTGACAGCGACGATCACGCCTGACGGCGTCGTGATACCGGGCACCGAGCGCACCGTGCAGCCCCAGGCATTGCGACCGCGCATTTTTGACGGCACCGTCTGGTATCCCTTCGAGTCGCCGGTGACGCTGCCCAACCCGTTGCCCGTGGCTGACTATCCCGAGGCTTCAACGGGCGAGACTTTTTCCTGGCACACGGTGCTGGTGTTTGCGGCGAGCCTGGCCGACCTGGCCGACCCGGAGATCCGCTCCGCGCCGGCGCTCAGCAATTACACCGAGTTCCTGAGCTGGCAGCCCTGGCTGCACATGGGGCAACAGCCGGGCGGGATGATGACGCGCGGGTACGGCAAGAAGTTCGGGCCTGAGAGCAAACTGCCCGCCGACCGGCGCCGCAAGATCGAACAGACAGTGCCGGAAATGCTCGACCGCGATAACTGGACCCAGCCGCGCAACGAATTCAGCGCGTACAAGGCATGGCATAGTCGCCGCGCTGCCGCCGACTGACGCGCAGCATGACCGCACTGGCCGCCGAACCGGGTCGCTACGTTCTGTACGGCGCAATCACCTGTCCCTTCACGCATCGCGCCATGCTGGCCCGGTGTCTGCGCGGCCTGGAAAGCGAGGTCCGGCAGGTGCTGGCCCGCCCGCTACCTGGCCCGACCGGTTGGGAGTTTGATGCCACTGGCGGCATCCACGCGGATCCGGTCGTCGGCGCGCGCTGCCTGCAAGATATTTACCTGGCCGACGACCCCGGTTTCCAAGGACGCCCGTCAGTGCCGGTGCTGTGGGATGCGGCAGACAGCCGAATCGTCAGTCACGATTCCCGGCAGATCGTGCTGCTGTTTAACGATCATTCGCAGGCTGACCGTGCAGACCTGTATCCGGCCGGGTACCGCGAGCGCATCGATGCCGATATGGCGAGCTTCGACGCCGACTTCGTCGGCGCGATCATTCAAGCCGGTAGCACCAAATCACAGGCGGACTACGAACAGGCGGTGCAGCGGGTGTTTGGCTGGCTGGATGCGCTGGACGGGCGGCTGGCGGGCCAGCGCTACCTGGGCGGGGCGTCGCCGGACCTTGCCGACCTGGTGAACTTTACCGGGCTGGTGCGTTTCGACAGCTGTTATTACTTCGGCAGTCGCTGCCACCTCCGGCGCGTGCGGGACTATCCGACCCTGTGGGGCTACCTGCGCGACATTTACCAGTTGCCGGGCATCGCTGCGACCGTCGACCTGGACGCGTTTCGCAAGAGTTTCTTTATGGCGAGTCCGGCCGGCCGCGATGGCGTCATTCCACTGGGTCCTGACATGGATCTCACGACACCTCACGGGCGTGAAGCGCTCGCTGCGGTGCAGGCCTAGTCGTCCAGTTCGCGCACCACGCGCAGGCCGAAGCCGTTGCCCCGCACATTGGGCGTGGCGGCGACGCGAAAGGCCGGGCGCAGAAAGCTTGGCTCCGCCGCCCACGAACCGCCTTTGAACACCAGGGCGCTGCAGGGCTTCGCCACGCGCGCCGAGGCATCAGTGGGCCGGCCTTCGTGCCCGGCGACGAAGCAGTCGGCCGTGATTTCTGCGGTATTGCCGAGCACGTCGTACATGCCCAATTTGTTGGCCGGCAGTCGGCCCACAGGTGAGGTGATCGGAAATCCGTCATCACACTCGAAAGCCGGCCACTCGCCGTCGAAGTTCTCAGCGAACTGCCGGTCCGCCGCATTGGCCAGCCCGCAGGCATCTGCATCGCCGGCGAAAAACAGCCGCGGCGGATCTGCACTGCCCAGGCGTGCGACGTATTCCCATTCCGCTTCGGTGGGCAGGCGATAGGTCGCGCCGGTCTTGTTGCTTAACCAATCCAGGTATTGCTGATAGTCGTCCGCCGTCAGGCAGGCAGCCGGGTAATCATCCGTCACGGGATAACCGGGAGCGGACCAGGTGGCTGCCGGATCCATGGCCCATATCCGGCCGTTCAGGCCAAAACAGCCTGGCTGGGCCGCAAAGCCCGTGTCATCCGCAAACTGCCGAAAATCCCCGATGGTGACTTCGTAGCGGCCGATGGCAAATGGTTTTTCAACGGTGACTGGTACCGGCGGGGGGTTGTTTGGGGG
>CAZTIB010000144.1:0-3302 GCA_964613615.1 uncultured Chromatiaceae bacterium | reverse complement strand
GCGGGGAGATCGGCCAGCTCGACGTCGCCTTCTTCGGCTCTACGGTTTACCGGATCGTGCCCGAGCTGCTGCGGCGCTTTAGTGCCCACGTGCCCGAAGCCAGCATCTCGCTGCAGCGTATGGGCAAGAACCGGCAGGCCGACGCGCTGCGCGAGGGGCGCATTCACGTGGGATTTGGCCGCTTCTACCCGCCGGAACCCGACTTCACGCAGGTCCGGGTCACGAACGAGCGCATTTACCTCGCCACGGCTGATCCTGCCCTCAGCAAGCGGCAAAAGCCTCTGCCCCTGACGGATTTCGGCCAGCGGCCGCTGGTCTTGTTTCCGCACCGGGGCCGCCCGAGCTTCGCCGACGAGGTGATGGGCGCGTTGAAACGCGCCGGGATCGAGCCGCGAGTCGCCGACGAGGCGGAAGACGTGACCTCCGCGCTGGCGCTGACGGCCATGGGCCGGGGCTCCTGCCTGGTGCCGGAATCCGTCGCCACGCTGAACTGGCCGGGCGTGCACTGCATCCGGCTGAGCGGAGCGGTACCGGACTGCCCGGTGGCATGCATCTACCGCACGGCTGAGCCGGCGCCGATCCTGCAAGCTTTTCTCGACGTGCTGGACCCGGAATAGGCCACCACCGGCGGACCGCGGTCCCGCCATACCTTTGCCGCATGAAATGCGGCGCGAAAAAGTATTTGAACGCGTGTCGACGGTCATCTATTTTCAATACACCGTTCCAGCCAGAGCCAATGTGACCCATGTGCCACGGTGCGCCCAGTTCCGCTTTCCCCGAGCCCGGTCCCTGCGAGACCATGCGAGGGCCGGTAGAGGCCTTCGTCTACGGCGAGGCCGACGCAGCGACAACCGTCGCGATCATCCCGGACATCTACGGCTGCAATCCCTTCTACCGCGGTTTCGCCACCTACCTCGCGCAGAAAGGGGCACGCGTGTTTCTTGTCAACCCGTTCGCGGGCCTCGGCGAACTCGAAGAAGTCACGCGCGAAAAAGCCTTCGAGCGTCGCCACGGCGTGCAAGACAAGGCTTTCCTCGACCAGTTCGAGAGCTTCCTGCAGGATCAGGGCATCGGCGCTGTCGTCGGTTTCTGCCTGGGCGGCCTCTACGTGATGGAACTGGCCCGGCGTGGCAACACCGCCACGCTGATCGGCCTGTACCCGTTTCCGGCAGGCCTGCAGAACCAGGACCCGCTGCCGGTGCCCCTGGACACGCTGGAAGACGTGCGGACTCCGCAGACCATCCTGGTCGGTGACCAGGACGCCGGCGCCGGCATCGACAACGTCAAGACCATGGCCGATATCGCGACCCGCAACACGGCGCTGGACCTGCACGTTTATGAAGGTTCCGGCCACGGCTTCCTGGCCGATCTCGACAGCGCCGACCCGCACCTGAAGCAGAACGCGCAGGATGCCGTCGCCGTTTGCGTGCAGCGCCTGTTCTGATGGCAATGCCGCCGCCTGTCCGCTGCCAGGCCGGTTAAAAAATGGATAGCAAAGCCCTCGAGTTCATCTACGACGCACTGCCAGGCCGGGTAGTCTTCGGCGCCGGCAAACTGGCCGCGGTCGCCGCCGAGGTCGAGCACCTGGGCGCCGGCAAGGCGCTGGTGCTGAGCACGCCGGAACAGCGAGGCCTTGCGGAAACGGTGGCGACGCAGCTGGGATTACAGAGCGCGGGGGTGTTCGACCAGGCACGGATGCACGTGCCGACGGAAATCGTTGCTGCCGGGCTGGACGCTGCGCGCGCCGCGGGTGCCGGTTGCACCGTTGCCGTCGGGGGCGGATCCACCATCGGTCTCGCCAAGGCCATTGCGCTGGAGACCGGCCTGCCGATTATCGCCATCCCCACCACCTACGCCGGCTCCGAAATGACGCCGATTTGGGGCAAGACCGAAGCCGGCGTGAAGCGAACCGGTCGCGATTCCCGCGTGCTGCCGCGCACGGTGATCTATGACCCGCAGCTGCTGGTCACACTGCCGGACTTCATAACCGGACCGAGCGGCATGAACGCCATCGCCCATTGCGTAGAAGCAATGTATGCCGAAGACCAGAATCCCATCCCGTCGCTGCTGGCCGAAGAAGGCATTCGCGCTTTCGCGCGCAGCCTGACTATCGCCACCCGTGAACCCGGCAACCTGCGGGCCCGCGCCGACACCCTGTACGGAGCGTGGCTCGCCGGTGCCGCGCTGGGCCAGGTGGGCATGGCGCTGCATCACAAGCTGTGCCACACACTGGGCGGCAGCTTCGATCTACCGCACGCAGAAGTGCACAGCATTGTCATTTCCCATGCCACCGCGTACAACGCCAGCGCCGCGCCGACTGAAATCGCGCGCGTTGCGGCCGCCTTGGGTGCGAACGGTGCGCAGGCCGCCGGCCCTGCCCTGTTCGAGCTGCTGAACTCGGTTGCGAAAAAGACCACGCTGGCCGACCTGGGTATGCGCGAGGCAGATCTCGATCGCGCCGCGGAGCTCGCCACGCAAAATCCTTACTTCAACCCGCGCCCGGTCACGCGCGACGGCATACGCGCGCTGCTGGACGACGCCTACTTCGGCCGGCAACCCGGCGGCGGCGACAGCTGAACCATGGCTGAATTCCTGTCACTGCACGACGCGGTTCAGCGCCACGTCAACGACGGCGACTCGGTGGCCATGGAAGGCTTTACCCACCTGATTCCCTTCGCCGCCGCGCACGAAGTCATCCGCCAGGGCCGCAGGAAGCTCGAACTCATCCGGATGACGCCGGACCTGATCTACGACCAGCTTATTGGCGCCGGTGCCGCATCCCGCCTGGTGTTTTCGTGGGGCGGCAATCCGGGCGTCGGCTCACTGCGCAGGTTCCGCGACGCAGTGGAACACGACTGGCCGGAACCGCTGGAGCTCGTGGAGCATTCCCATGCCGCCATGGCCAACGCCTATGAAGCAGGCGCGGCCAACCTGCCCTTTGCGGTCTTCCGCGGTTACCGCGGGGCGGAGCTGACGGCGGTGAACCCGACGATCAAGACCGTGACCTGCCCGTATACGGGTGAAGAACTGGCCACAGTCCCGGCCCTGCGCCCGGATGTAGCGATCATTCACGCCCAGCAGGCCAGCCGTGCCGGCGACGTGCTGATCGAAGGCATCGTCGGTTGCCAGAAGGAAGTGGTACTGGCTGCGCAGCGGGCCATTGTGACCGTGGAGGAAATGGTGGATGACTTCGCCGGTGTGCACCCGAACGCGTGCATCCTGCCGCACTGGACCGTCGATGCAGTCTGCGTGGTGCCGGGCGGCGCACACCCTTCCTACACCCACGGCTACTACTCGCGGGA
>CAZTIB010000143.1:0-22892 GCA_964613615.1 uncultured Chromatiaceae bacterium | reverse complement strand
AGATTCAGGCCTTCTTCATCCAGGATCTTCACACCCTCGGCTTCAGCCTTTTGTCGCTTTGACCCGGGATCGGCGCCGCAGATCAGGAAACTTGTCTTGCTTGAGACGCTGGCCGTGACTTTCGCGCCCAGAGCCTGAAGTTTCTGCTTGGCGTCATCGCGCGTCATGCCGTCGAGTGAACCGGTGATAACCAGCGTCAGTCGTGCGAGGGGCTTGTTGCCAGCTTCTTGCGCAACTTCAATATCGGGCCACATCACACCGCCCTCCCTGAGCGCGGCGATTACCTCCTGGTTGTGAGGCTGATCGAAGAACGCATGCACATGAGCGGCAACAATGGGACCAACATCTGGCAGTTCCTGCAGTTGCTCGACAGATGCTTCGCATAGCGCTTCCAGCGACCCCATATGGGTGGCCAGCGTTGTGGCCGTCGCTTCGCCAACTTCCCGAATCCCTAAAGCAAACAGGAACTGTGGCAATGTTGTGTCCCGACTGCTCGCAATGGCATCGGCCAGGTTGGTGGCAGACTTCTCTGCCATCCTATCCAGGGTAGCCAGCTGCTCCACAGTCAGTTGATACAGGTCAGCAGCTGTGTGGACCAGCTCCTGATCGACGAGCTGATCAATAAGCTTGGTTCCGAGCCCTTCTATATCCATCGCCCTTCGAGACGCAAAGTGGCGCAGTGCCTCTTTCCTTTGAGCGGCACAGAACAAGCCTCCCGTGCACCGGGCCACCGCTTCGTCTTCGACCCGGATCACGTCGGAGCGACAAACGGGACACTTCGCCGGCAATTTAATTCTTCGGGTTCTTGCGGGTCGGCGGTCCTTGACCACCTGCACCACCTCAGGGATGACATCGCCCGCACGCCGAACGACAACGGTGTCTCCTACCCGTACATCCTTGCGGTGAAGTTCGTCAATATTGTGCAGCGTCGCATTGCTCACCGTGACGCCCCCGACAAACACTGGCGCGAGCCTGGCTACGGGAGTGATGGCCCCCGTGCGACCTACCTGCCACTCCACAGCTTCTACTGTGGTCAATTCCTCCTGGGCCGGGAACTTGTGGGCGATGGCCCAGCGTGGCGCCCGCGACACGCTACCCAATTCGCGTTGCAATTCCAGCCGGTCGACTTTGTACACGACCCCATCGATATCGTACGGGAGATTGTCGCGATCTTTCCCCAATCTCTGGTAGTACCTCAGGCACCCCTTGGGCCCCCTCACCTTCTCGGCCTCTGGGCAGACCCGAAAACCCCAGTCTTGCAGGCGCCCCAGGCTTGCATACTGGGACGTCAGACCCAAACCATGGGCATCCACCAGGGAGTAAACGAAGATATCCAGTGGACGCTCCGCGGTAACGGCTGCATCAAGCTGGCGGAGACTGCCAGCGGCAGCATTACGCGGGTTGACGAAGGTCTTGGTGCCCGCTTCCCGGGCACGCGCATTCATAGCCTCGAAACCCGCTTTGGGCATGAACACCTCTCCGCGGACCTCAAGTCGCGCGGGCCAGCCGGTGCCTCGCAACTTCAGCGGTATCGCGCGAATGGTGCGCGCATTGTGCGTCACATCTTCGCCCACGCTGCCGTCGCCCCGCGTCGCGGCGCTGGCCAGCACCCCCTGCTCGTATACCAGGGCAATGGCGGTGCCGTCGAGTTTGGGCTCGGCTGCATAGGTAATGACTTCATCTTTGTCGAGCCGGCTTTTCACACGGCGGTCGAAATCTGTGACCTCGTCATCGCTAAAGGCATTGTCGAGCGACAACATCGGCGTCGCGTGCGACACAGAAGTGAAAGCCCTGGCCGGCGCGGCACCGACTCGCTGAGTGGGCGAATCAGGGACGAGTAGCTCGGGATGGCCTGCTTCAAGTTCCGCGAGTTCTCGCAGCAGACGGTCGTATTCGGCGTCTGGTACTACCGGCTGGTCCAGCACGTAGTATTGATGGTTATAGAGATTGAGCAGCTCTCTCAACTCTGCCGCACGCGACCTGGCTGACTTCACTCCGCACTACCGGCGGTGGACGCAGCGGGTGTCAGATGTTCGCGAACATATTGCTGAATCTCGTCGCGGATATAGCGCTCGCGCTGCACGCTTAGCGAACTACCCTGCTCATCGAGCAACTCACCGTCGAGGCTCGCGGCAAGCGTTCGCGCGGAGTCAATCATGCGGTCCAGCGACTCGAAAGGCTCATTAGGGCCAGGCAGCATCAGGAACAGGCTGACTCCGGGGATCCGCGTATCCGTCAGCGAGGCCAGATCGAACGTACCCGGCTCCACGAGGTTAGCAACACTAAAAACGATGCTATCTGTCTCGTCTTTCAATGCATGAAAAATACCAAAACGCCCATGGCGAAGACCGATGCTGCGCATGGCCAGCACCAATTTGTCGCCTGGAAATCCCGATTTGTCTTTCGACATCAGGCGAATCGTTACAAGCTTCTCGGGAACATCGGTGAGCGGCGACGGCTCTGCCACGGGAGCGGCGGAAGTGTCACCTGGAGCGTCAGTATCCGCGTCGGCCACAGTGTCGCCCAGACTGGGCTCCACGCGTGGCAGCTTGGCAGCTACGGAGTCGGCAGACCGTCGCATGCGAAACCGGGAATAGCCATAGATCGCCGCCAGCACGACCAGGCCGAGTCCCAACAGTATCCAACGTAACTCGCCCACGCCCTTGGGCCCAGCTAGCTGGCTACGAGCTGGACCGCCTCGTCGATATCTACCGAGACGAGCCTCGACACGCCGGGTTCATTCATCGTTACCCCGGTGAGTTGCCGCGCGAGTTCCATGGTGGTCTTGTTGTGAGTGATGACGATGAACTGCACCGTATCGGCCATCTCCCTGACAATTTCGCAAAAACGGCTGACATTGGCGTCATCAAGCGGTGCGTCCACCTCGTCGAGCAGGCAGAAAGGTGCGGGGTTGAGCTCGAATATCGAGAAAATCAGCGCCACGGCTGTCAGGGCTTTTTCACCACCGGATAACAGGTGGATGTGGCTATTGCGCTTGCCCGGTGGACGCGCCATCACTGTGACGCCTGCGCTTAGCGGATCATCGCCATCCAGGCTCAGATAGGCGTGGCCGCCACCAAACAAACGGGGAAAGAGCCGCTTCAGGCCTGTATTGACCTGCTCAAACGTTTCCTGGAATCGCGTGCGGGTTTCACGATCAATCTTGCGAATCGCCTTTTCCAAGGTCTCCAGCGCCGAGTTCAGGTCTTCGAACTGCGAGTCCAGGTATTCTTTCCGCTCCGACTGCTCTTTGAATTCATCGATGGCCGCGAGGTTGATCGGCCCGAGTCGGTCTATGCGCCGTTGCGCCCGTGTGAGCCGCTCTTCCCAGGCTGCGACATCGAAGTCTTCCGGTAATTCGGCCTTGATCTCATCAACGCCGCGGTCCGTTTCGCGAAACTGCTCCAAAAGCCCCTCGCGGCGAACTTCGGTTTCCCGGGCAGACATCCGCAGCGCATCCGCCGAGCCGCGCACGTCGGCGACTTTGCGTTCACACTCCGCGCGCGCCGTCTCGGCTTCACGCAATGCATGATCCGCCTCTTCCAGCGCGCGCCGGCGCGCCGCCAACTGCTGTTCTACCGTGACCTTGCCCGCGAGCTGAGTCTCGAGCACCGCTGCCATCTCTTCGACTGGCTCCTGGCCGGCAGAAATCTGGGCGCTCAACTGGTTGATGCGCTCCTGGAAGCGGGCTTGCTGCGATTGCACCCGCGTCATCGTCGTGCTGGCCGATTCCTTGGACGCGCGACGGCTTTCGAACTCAATCTGAATGCGTGAGGCGTTTTCGCGGTCAAGATCTGCCTGTTCCCGTGCGCGGTTGTATTCGTCAAGCAGTTCCTGCTGCTGACGCTCCAGGGTCGGCCGCCGATCAGCCATGCGGGCCGCCGCCTCTTCCGCCTGTTCCAGCCTCGAACGGGCCCCCGAACTGGCTGAATTCAGCCCCTCCAGTTCGTCCCGCACGGCGCGGCTGTCAGCTGTCAGAGCCACCAGCCGGGTGCGGTCGCGATCGAGGTCCTGGCGCAAGTTAGCCAGCCGAGCCTCTGCCTCAGCCAGGTGCCGGTTAGCCGCGGTCAGCGCCGCGGCGTTGGCCATCCGCTCGCGCTCCAGGTTGGCCAGTTCCTCGCGAACACCGGTACGCTCGTCCTGCAATCGGCCCAGGTCGCGCTCGTGATCACCGATCTGCTGATGCAGCGCCCGGATGTCGTGCTCACGCGTCAGCACCCCGCCGGCCTCACGATGCCCGCGACTGACCCGCACCCAGCCGTCGCCGAGCCAGACACCGTCCGGAGTTATTACCGATTCACCGGGTGCCAGGCGCGCCCGGATACCGAGCGCCTGATCGAGCGTCTGAGCGACGCGCACCCGGCTCAGCAATGCGCCGGCCTGGCCGGCGTCCGCCACCTTGGAACTCAGATATTCGGGACCGCTACGGCCAGTGCCGGTGGCATCTACCAACGCAATGTCGGCCTCGGGGAGGCTGCCCAGGTGCTCTTCCGGACGCTGCACGCAGACGGCCTGCAAAAAGTCTCCGAGCACCGCCTCTACCGCTTGCTCCCACTCGGGCTCTACCCGCAGGCGCTGCGCAAGGCGTGGCTGGTTGGCCAGTCCCGTACTCTGCAGCCAGCGGTTCGCCGCTTCCTGGTCTGCGCCCAGCGCAGCGGCCTGCAGTGCTTCCAGCGTCTCGGCACGGCCGCGGCGGCTCTCCAGGGCACCCCGCAGTGTCTCCAGCTCCGCGCCCAAAGACTGTTCCCGTTCACGCAGCGACACCACGCGCCGATCCAGTCCATTGACGGCTGCCGTCAGGCGTTCAATCTCGGCACCAGCCGCAGTCTCCGCGCGTTCGTGGTCGAGCAGCGACGCTTCGTGCTGCGACACGGAGATGCCGTCACCTTCTGCCGTCAGATCGGCCTGGCGCAAACGCAGGCGTTCTGCCTGACTTTCCAGGTGCTCGATGCGGGTGCGCTCCACGTGACAGGTTTGCTGATACTCCTTTGCCTCCAGGTTGAAGTCCTGCCAGGTCGTCTGCCAGGAATCCAGCGCCTCTTCCACCCGCTGCAGGTTTGCCAGGGAGGATTCCTCCGTCCCGCGGGCCTGCTGCAGATCCGGCGCCAGCTCTTCCAGCCTGGAGACCAGCGCACTCAGCAGCTCGCGGTCCTGATTGAGTTCCGACTCAATCTCTGCAAGCTGTCTGGCGGTGTCGTCTCTCTCCTGCTCCTGCCGCTCGCGATTCTCGCGAGCGTGCGCCAGGGACTGCTCCAGGCGGGAAATCTCACTTTGCGCGGCGTAGTAGTGGCCCTGAACCTCGTTGAAGGCCTCATTGGCCTGGGTGTGGGCTTCGCGGTGTTCCGCGATCTGGGCCTCGACCGCGCGCTGCCCGGCGATCGCGGCTTCCACCTGCGTGTCGGCCTGGGTCAGGGCCGCATGCCGCTGTTCCAGCTCGCTCTCGAGGTCGATAAGGCGAATGACCAGGAGTTCTGCGGTCAGGCGCCGCTCGTCCTGCTTGAGATCCTTGTAGCGTTCAGCCTGGCGGGCCTGGCGCTGCAGATGCTGGATTTGCTTCTCGACCTCTTCACGGAGATCGTTCAGCCGGTCGAGATTGTCGCGGGTGTGACGAATGCGATTCTCGGTCTCGCGCCGCCGGTCTTTGTACTTGGAAACACCAGCGGCCTCTTCGATGTACACCCGCATCTCATCTGGCTTTGCCTCGATGAGCCTGGACACCATCCCCTGCTCGATAATGGCGTAGCTGCGCGGCCCGAGGCCCGTTCCCAGGAAGATGCTCGTAATGTCTTTCCGCCGGCACCGGGCATTATTCATAAAATATTGCGATGTGCCGTCTCGCGACACGGAGCGCTTGATGGAAATCTCGCCATAGGCCGCGTATTGGCCGCCTATCGCGCCATCGGAATTGTCGAAACACAACTCGATGGTGGCGGTGCCCACGGGCTTACGGCCGGCCGAGCCGTTGAAAATGACATCTGCCATGGAATCGCCGCGCAGGTGCTTGGCCGAAGTCTCACCCATCACCCAGCGGATCGCATCGATGACGTTGGATTTGCCGCAGCCGTTCGGCCCAACCACCCCGACGAGATTACTCGGCAGCTGAATGGTGGTGGCATCGACGAAGGACTTGAAGCCTGCCAGCTTGATCTTGCTGAGACGCACCGGATCAGCCCTCAGCGCTCATAAGCCCGGCAGTGCGACGTGGGAAATCAGAATCCCGAACGCGCAACGCATTCCCCTTAATTGCCTGCAGCCGAAGCTGCAGATCACCCGTTTATCACACGGCCGTTGCGACAACACCACGCGACGGCCCACGCACGCCGGCTAGTGTAAAGTAAAAATCTGGCAAGAACACCTGTTCAGCGGACCGCTGCCCCCGGCCCGTCAAGATCGGAAAATGGTATGGAAAGTGAGTCCAGAAAGTTGCTGGAAACCTTTGAAAATCCAAAGATTTCTAACGACTACACCGTGCGTATTCGAATCCCCGAATTCACCTGCCTGTGTCCTAAAACCGGGCAGCCAGATTTCGCCACCTTGCACCTGGAATACATCCCGCACGAGCGCTGTGTCGAGCTCAAGGCGCTGAAACAATATGTGTGGAGTTATCGTGACCGGGGCGCCTTCCACGAAGCGGTGACCAACCAGATACTCGACGACCTGGCCGCCGTCATGGCGCCACGTTTTGCCCGATTGACGGCCGTGTTCAACGTGCGCGGCGGCATCTACACCACCGTGGTTGCGGAGCATCGCGACCCGGATTGGACCCCGACCCCGGTCGTCGAACTGCCGCCGGCAGCGGGCAACTGAGCCGGCCGGCAGGACCAGTTCTCCTGGGCTGAACCAAAGCCCTGTCATCCAGCCACGGCCTCTGTATAATCCGGCCGGTTTCGGCAAACCCACGGGGCGTTTGAATGGCTGGCAGGAAGGCAACTTCTCGCAAGAAAGTCGCCGCAAAGAGCAAGGGCTCGGCGGGCAAAAAGCGCGCAGGCAAGAAAAAGGCCAGCACCAAGCGTGGTGCGGCAGCAAGGAAAGCATCGGCCAAAAAGGCCGCAAGCAAAGGACGCAAGAAAAAGGCCGTGAGCAAGAAATCTGCTTCGAAGAAGACTTCGACTAAGAAGACCGGCAAAAAGGCTGCCGGCAAGAAGCCGTCGACCAAGAAAACCGCCGCCCGTAAGGCCGCGACCAGGAAGGCGACTAAGAAAAAGGCTGCCAAGAAGAAGGTTGCCAAAAAAAAGATTGCGAAGAAGAAGGTCGCCAAGAAGAAAGTGACGGCCAGGAAACCGGCCGCCAAGCCGAAGGGCAAAGCCAAGAAGGCCGCTGCAAAGCCAAAGGCCAAGGCTAAAAAGGTAGCCGCCAAGCCGGCAGCGAAGAAGCCCGCTGCAAAAATGGTGGTCGCGACCAAAGCGAAGTCGAAGGCGAAGACGCCAACAAAGCGCAAGGCGAAGGCCGTATCCAGGCGGCGCAGACCTGTTGATCCCGATGCGCTGATTCACGGCATCACTCCTTACCACGAAGAAATCGGTGAGGACTACATGAATGAACCCCAACTCGATCATTTCCGGGAGATCCTGGGAGCCTGGAAGCAGGACTTGATGCAGGAAGTGGATCGCACGGTCCATCACATGCAAGACGAGGCCAGCAACTTCCCTGATCCGAATGACCGCGCCACGCAGGAATCAGAATTTGGGCTGGAACTGCGAACGCGCGACCGCGAACGCAAGCTGCTCAAGAAGATCGAGCAGGCGCTGCAGCGCATTGACGACGGCAGTTACGGGTACTGCGAGGAAACGGGCGAAGAAATTGGCCTGAAGCGCCTTGAGGCCCGCCCGGTGGCCACCCTGTCTGTCGAGGCCCAGGAGCGCCGGGAACTCGCCGAACGCCAGTATCGCGATCGGGACGATCAGTACCGCTAAGGCCTACGACCCCGCGCCGCCCGCGTACCGGGGCCGTTTCGCGCCCTCGCCTACCGGGCCCCTGCACCTCGGCTCGCTGGTAGCCGCAACGGCCAGCTACCTGCAGACCCTCGCCTCGGATGGCCAGTGGTTGTTGCGCATCGAAGACATCGATCCGCCCAGGCAGGCGCGCGGCGCCGCCGACGAAATCTTGCACTGCCTGGAAACCCACGGTTTCTGCTGGACCGGCGCTGTCCGCTGGCAAAGCCAGCGCAACGCCTCCCATGCCAGCGCGGTCCGAACTCTGTTGGACGCCGGCCTGGCCTTCCCGTGCAACTGCAGCCGCCGCCAGATCCGGTCCGTGGCCAAGTCCGGTCCAGCCGGCCCTGTCTACCCCGGCACCTGCCGCCACAAGCCGCCGGGCGAGGTGGACCTGGACGACGCCGCGATCAGGGCCGCTGTAGCGCCCAGCCTCATCGGCTTTAGCGATCGACTGCAGGGCGAGCAATGCTGCCGCCTCGATCGAGACCTCGGCGATTTCATTATCCGGCGGCGGGATGGCCTGATTGCCTATGTGCTTGCGACTACGCTTGACGATCACGCCCAGGGCATTACAGAGGTGGTGAGAGGCACCGACCTGCTCGCCATGACACCGGCCCAGATCTGGCTGCAGCGGCTACTCGGGCTTGCTGAGCCGGCGTATCTTCATGTCCCGATAGTGCGCAACGCCGCAGGGCAGAAACTGAGCAAACAAACCGGCGCCCGACCGCTGACTGCCAGCGCGGCCGGTGAAAACCTCTGCCGGGCACTGGCCTGCCTGGGCCAGGCCCCTCCCGACGAGCTGGCGCAGGAAGCGCCTGAAACCATCTGGCGTTGGGCTGCGGACCACTGGGATCCGGCCCGCTCGGGCCGGGAAACCGGGAATATGCCCCACATCAAGGATTAAAGTGATATCTAAATAAACTCTATTAGTTTTTGTTTCTTATCTTTTTTTTATGGAAGACAGCTGAAGAGTCGTCCGAAACATTGATTGCTTCATCGCGTCGAACTAGTCTGTTTTCATTGGGTCTATAACTCAAACAGGCTGCTATATCGCAGCGGTCAGACTTAAGGATTGAGGATGACGCCATGGGCCAAACCAGAATCATTCGCAAATACGTCAATCGGCGGCTATACGACACGACCGAGAGCCGTTACGTCAATTTAGAGGATCTGCGCCGGCTGATTCTCGAAGGCCACGAGATCCGTGTCACGGATCGTGCCAGTGGCGATGACATCACCACCCCGGTGCTGCTGCAAATCATTGGCGATGCCCAGCGCGGCGGCCACGCGATCTTCAAACCAGAGCTGCTGTGCGAGTTGGTTCGCCTGCAGGCTGGCAACGAAGATCCGGCGCTGGTGACACGGCTGAATACGGCCTTCCGTGAGGCGCTCCACGCGCCGCGAGAACAAAGCGCGCCGCTGGGAAACCGACAGTAGTCGAAAGATCCACGACCCCCGCCCCATGGCGGGGGTCGTGTTTACCTTGCTAGCTCACGCGGCGTCGTCCAGGTCGCGCATGCTCAGTCGAACACGGCCCTGGCGGTCTACCTCGAGCACCTTCACCTTGATGATGTCGCCCTCGGTCAGCTTGTCGCTGACCCGCTCGACGCGCTCTTCGGATATCTGTGAAATATGCACCAGGCCGTCCTTGCCCGGCAGGATGGTCACGAAAGCGCCAAAATCCATCAAACGCGCAACCCGGCCCTCGTAGATCCGGCCAACTTCCACATCGGCTGTAATCATTTCGATGCGGCGCTTGGCTTCACGGCCCGCTGCACCCTCTACAGAGGCGATGTTTACGGTGCCGTCGTTATCGATATCGATGGTCGCACCTGTTTCTTCAGTAATCCCGCGGATCGTGGCACCACCCTTGCCGATCACATCGCGGATCTTCTCCGGGTCGATCTTCATCGAAATGATGGTGGGTGCCCACTCCGACATCTCCTCGCGGGGCTTGTCGATGTCCTTGGACATTTCGCCGAGGATATGTAAACGGGCTGCCTTCGCCTGACTCAAGGCGTCTGCCATGATGTCGCGGGTAATCCCGTCGATCTTGATATCCATCTGCAGCGCCGTGACGCCGTTGTCGGTACCGGCCACCTTAAAGTCCATGTCGCCAAGGTGATCCTCGTCGCCGAGGATGTCCGTCAATACCTGGTGGCGGTCGCCTTCCTTGACCAGACCCATGGCCACACCGGCGACGGCCGCCTTGATCGGCACACCGGCATCCATCAGCGCCAGGCTGGTGCCGCAAACACTCGCCATCGAACTCGAGCCGTTAGACTCGGTAATCTCGGATACCACCCGCACCACGTAGGGGAATGATGCCGCATCGGGCAGCACGGCCGCCATGCCGCGGCGCGCCAGGCGGCCATGACCAATTTCCCGGCGCTTGGGCGAGCCCATGAAGCCCGTTTCACCGACGCAGTAAGGCGGGAAGTTGTAATGCAACATGAACCGGTCACGGAACTCGCCTTCCAGCGCATCGATGATCTGCGAATCGCGTTCCGTACCCAGGGTTGCCACCACGATGGCCTGGGTTTCACCCCGGGTGAACAGTGCAGACCCGTGAGTCCGCGGCAGCATGCCCGTGCCGACGCCGATGGGCCTTACCGTGCTCGTGTCGCGGCCGTCGATACGCGGCTCGCCACTCAGGACCCGCTCGCGCACAATGTGCTTCTCAAGCTTGGCGAGCTCGCCGGCCACGCCGGCGGCATCCCACTGCGCAGCCTCACCGCCAGCCAGCTTCTCCGTCGCCGCCGCCTTGATCTCACCGATGCGGGCATAGCGCTCCTGTTTGTCACGGATCGTATAGGCCTCCTGAAAGGCAGATGCGGCGTCAGCCGCCACCGCCGCGGCCAGGGCTTCATCCGTTGCAGCGGGCTCCCAGGTCCAGGCTGGCTTACCGGCCTCCGCAGCCAGTTCCTGGATAACGCTGATCGCGTTCTGCATCTGGTCGTGCCCATAGACCACCGCATCGAGCATGACCTGCTCAGACAGCTGATCGGCTTCTGATTCCACCATCAGCACCGCGTTGGCCGTGCCGGCAACCACCAGGTTCAGCTGCGAGTTCTCCAGCACCTGCCTGCTGGGGTTCAGAGCATATTGACCGTCGACGTAGCCGACACGCGCCGCCGCAATCGGGCCGGCAAACGGCATGCCGGAAATCGCCAGCGCGGCCGACGCGCCAAGCAGCGCGGGAATGTCCGGATCGATGTTTGGATCAATGGAAATTACGGTGGCAATCACCTGGACTTCGTTCTTGAAGCCCTTGGGAAACAGCGGGCGAACCGGCCGGTCGATCAGGCGGGACGTGAGCGTCTCCTTCTCGCTGGGCCGGCCCTCTCGCTTGAAGAATCCACCCGGGATCTTACCCGCGGCGTAGGTGCGTTCCTGATAGTTGACCGTCAGCGGGAAAAAGTCGCGGCCAGGATCGGCTGTCTTGCGGCCAACGGCGGTGACCAGCACCACGGTGTCGGCCATGCTGACCAGCACGGCGCCGTCAGCCTGTCGGGCAATCGCGCCCGTCTCGAGGGTGACCTGTTGATCACCGTATTGAAAAGTTTTCTTGATAGCGTTCACTAGAATGTTCCTGTCGGAAATAGCAAGGCGCCTTGATCGTCGCAGTCAGCGGCGAACTCGGGCGAAGACAAACTCAGAGGGTCGGCCCGCGATTAACGACGCAGGCCGAGACGTTCGATCAGCTGGCGATAACGCTCGCTGTCTTTGCTCTTCAGGTAGTCGAGCAGCTTACGACGATTGTTGACCATGCGCAGGAGTCCCTGCCGTGAGTGATGGTCTTTTTTGTGCTTGCTGAAGTGCTCGGTCAATTCACTGATGCGGGCCGACAACAATGCCACCTGCACTTCTGGCGAGCCCGTATCGGCCTCGCCCAGACCGTAGTCTTCGATGATTTTGCGCTTGTGCGCACCTTCAAGAGACATTCGTGAAGCTCCTGTTCGCTAGAACTCTTAAACCCTTTAAAATCGCGCGGTATTGTAACCGCGGCCATCCCCGAAAAACAGCGTCACGAGGTGCCTCCCCCGGCATTGACGAGCAAGCGCCGCGGGGCCACCCGGCCATCGCCCAGGGCCTCCCCGACACCGAGGAAGCCATGGCCCTCGCCGTACAGCCGCACCCGCCCTGTCAGGCCTCCGCTCCCGCCAGTGACCGCGTGTCCCTGGCGCAGGTAAAAGGCCTCATGGGCACCGAGTTCCACCGCCGGCCAGTGGGCGATTGCCTCGTCCATGGGCCGCAGCAGCTCGTCCAGCGACTGCTGACCACCCTCCCTGGCGGCCGCGATGGCCTCCAGCGAGACCATCTGGTCTTCGGTAAACGGGCCCACCCGGATCCGCCGCAGGGCGGCAACATGGCCAACCGTGCCGCAGGCGCGCGCGAGATCCTCCACCAGGGTCCGCACATAGGTGCCCTTGCTGCAGCGGACCCGCAGCACGGGACAGACCGGGTCGAACTGGTCAACCTCCAGTTCATGAATCACGATGCGCCGCGGGGCGCGCTCGACCTCCTCACCCGCCCGCGCCATTGCATAGAGCCGCCGGCCACCGTGTTTCAGCGCCGAGTACATCGGCGGAATCTGTTCGATCTCCCCGATAAACCCTGCCAGGGCCTTGCGCAGCTGCCTTTCTTCCACCTCCGTGACCTCGCTCTGCTCGACCACGGTCCCGTCTGCATCGGCAGTGTCCGTGCGTGTGCCGAACCGGGCAGTCACAACGTAGGTCTTCTCCGCATCCAGCAGAAAGGCCGAAAGCTTGGTGGCCTGACCCAGGCAAACTGGCAACAGTCCGCTGGCGAGCGGATCCAGGCTACCGGTATGCCCGGCTTTCCGCGCATTAAACAGCCGCTTGACCTTCTGCAGTGCCGCGTTCGACGTCATCCCGGTGGGTTTGTCGAGCAACAGCAGGCCGTCGACGGCCCGCCGCGCGTTGCGTCCGTCACGCGCCATCGTCGGGATCGCGGTCTTCGGCGCCATCATGTTTCGATAGCACCGAGTCGATCAGCGAATCCATGTGGGCAGCCCGCTCGGCCGTGTCATCGATCTTGAACCTGAGTTCGGGGGCCTGTCGTACAGAGATCCCGGCCGCCACCGCGCTGCGCAGAAAGCCGGCCGCCCGGTGACAAGCGTCCAGGAGAGCCTGGCGGTCGGCCGCGGCATCGAGGGAAGTCACATAGACCCGGGCGACGCTCAGATCCCTGGAAACACGCACTTCGGTCACCACAGCATGATGCAGCGCCGGGTCACGCGCCTCGGCCCGCAGGACGTCGCTCAGAATCCGGTGAATCTGTTCTTCGACTCGACGGCTGCGGGGAAACTCACGCGGCACAGCGGCGCGCTCCCAGGGGGGCTGCGGTCATCGGCTTGCCGGCGTTGCCACTAAACGGTCCGGGCTATCTCTACCCGTTCGTAGCATTCGATCTGGTCGCCCGCCCGCACGTCGTCGTAGTTTTTCACCGCGATGCCGCATTCCGTGCCGGCACGCACCTCGGCCACATCGTCCTTGAAGCGACGCAGTGACTCGAGCTCACCTTCGTAGATCACCACGTTCTCGCGCAGCACGCGAATCGGATTGTTGCGCTTCACGAACCCATCGACCACGAGGCAACCCGCCACATCACCGAATTTCGGCGACTTGAAGACCTCACGGACTTCAGCAAGCCCGACAATCTCGTCGCGAATCTCAGGTGACAGCATGCCGGTCATGGCGGCCCGCACATCGTCGATGGCCTCGTAGATAATTGAGTAGTACCGCACCTCAACGCCTGTCTCTTTGATCGCCGTGCGTGCCGATGCATCAGCGCGCACATTGAAACCAATGATGGAGGCGTTCGAGGCTGCCGCAAGGTTCACGTCGTTCTCAGTGATACCGCCAACGCCGCTGCTAATCACCTTGACCTCGACTTCTTCATGGCTGAGCTTCTGTAACGCATCACGCAGCGCTTCGGAACTGCCGTGCACATCGGCCTTCACAAAAACCTGCAGGCTCTTGGCCTCGGCTGAGCCCATCTGGCTGAACACGTCGCCCATTTTCTGCGCCTGCTGCTGGGCGAGCTTCACATCGCGAGTCCTGGCCAGCCGCAACTGGGCCAGCTCGCGAGCCTTGCGCTCGTCATCCAGCACGACAACATTGTCACCGGCACTCGGGGTTCCAGACAGCCCCAGCACCGCCACCGGCGTTGACGGCCCGGCGGCGCTGACTTCGGTACCGGACTCGTCCAGCATGCGGCGCACGCGCCCGTATTCCTGGCCGGCCAGCATGAACTGGCCTGCTTCCAGGCGACCACGAGTCACCAGCACGGTAGCCACGGTCCCGCGACCTTTCTCCAGGCTCGATTCAATCACCACACCTGAAGCCGGCCCTTCATCCACGGCTTTCAGGTCAAGCACCTCTGCCTGCAGCAGGATCGCTTCCAGCAGTGCATCCACGCCCTCGCCAGTCTTGGCGGAGACATTGATGAAGATATTTTCGCCGCCCCACTCCTCAGGGACTACCTCCAGCGCTGCCAGCTCATTGCGCACCCGCTCAGGGTCTGCATCGCTCTTGTCGGTCTTGTTCACGGCGACAACGATGGGTACGCCAGCCGCTTTCGCATGCTGAATAGCCTCTTCCGTCTGGGGCTTGGCCCCGTCGTCAGCCGCCACCACAAGGATCACGATATCGGTGACCTCAGCGCCACGAGCCCGCATGGCGGTAAACGCGGCGTGGCCGGGCGTATCCAGGAAGGTGATGGCGCCCCTGTCGGTTTCCACGTGGTACGCACCGATGTGCTGTGTGATGCCACCTGCTTCACCCGCTGCCACCTTTGTGCGGCGAATGTAGTCGAGCAGCGACGTCTTGCCATGATCGACGTGGCCCATGATGGTGACAACCGGCCAGCGCGCCGTCTCGTCGCCGGTCACTTCGGCAGCCTGGAGGATTTCCTCCTCCAGTCCGGTCTCGGCGACCACCATGCCCTCGTGGCCCATCTCCTCGACCACGAGCAGGGCCGTATCCTGATCGATCATCTGGTTGATGGTGGCCATGACCCCCATCTTCATCATCTGCTTGATGACCTCCGTTCCCTTCACGGCCATCTGCTGAGACAGTTCGGCCACTGTGATGGAGTCCGGGATCTCGACAATACGCTTGACGGGTTCAGTGGGCCGTTCGAAGCCATGCTGCGTATCGACACTGACCGAAGACGGGCGACGCCGCGGGCGCTTTTTCCGCCGGCGGGTACTGACGTCGCCGGCCACATGCAGTTCTTTGCGACCGTAGCGGGTTGCCTTGGCTTCGCGCTGGCGCGCAGCTTCCAACTTGGCCCGCTCGTCGCGTTCCCTGGCAGCCTGGCGCTCACGCTCGGTCTGTTCCCGGAGGCGGGCTTCATCCGCCGCGCGGGTTGCAGCTTCAACCTGCGCAAGCGCGTCAGCTTCCGCCTGGGCTTCTGCCTGTTTTTCGGCCTCCGCCGCAGCCACGCGAGCCTGCGCCTCAGCCTCGGCCTCAGACAGAGCTTCCTCTTCAGCACGCCGCTTTGCATCGAGTTCTTCCTGCTGCTGGCGTGCCTCCTCCTCGAGCACGTCACGCTTCACATAGGTGCGCTTTCGACGGACCTCGACGTTAACCGTACGGGAGCGACCCTGGCCGCCGGCCAGGCGCAGCTCGCTCTGGCTCCGTCGCTTCAGCGTGATTTGCCGGGGTGCGCCGGCCACCGCTTCTTCCTTACGTCCATGACTGCGGCGCAGGTAAGTCAGCAGCTCCATTTTCGCATCGTCACTGATGACATCGTCCGCGCCCTGCACCGTGATGCCGGCCTCGTCGAGCTGACTCAACAGTCGGTCGACGGGCACTTTCAGCACCTCGGCAAACTGTGAAACTGTCACTTCAGACATAGCTTCTGCCTCACTCAGCGCCCGGGCCTAGCCCGCAGCCTGTTCCTCGTCTTCGAACCAGTGCGCGCGGGCCTTCATGATCAGCTCGCCGGCACGCTCCGCTTCCATGTCTTCGATCTCGAGCAGTTCGTCAACAGACTGCTCCGCGAGATCCTCCCGCGTGACAACACCCTTGGCGGCCAGCAGGAATGCCGTTTCGCGGGTCATGCCTTCCAGTTCCAGGAGGTCTGCCGCCGGCTCCGCCTCGTCGATTTTCTCTTCGCTGACAATCGCTTGCGTCAGCAACACGTCGCGTGCCCGGTTGCGCAGCTCGTCGACAATGCCGGCGTCGAATTCGTCGATCTCTACCAGTTCGGCGGCCGGCACGTAGGCCACCTCTTCGATGGATGAGAAGCCTTCCTGCACCAGGATCAGTGCCACCTGCTCGTCAACGTCGAGCTGTTTCATGAACATGGCGAGCAGCTCTTTGGCTTCGGACTCGCTCTTCTCGTCGGCGTCGGCTTCCGTCATCACGTTCAGCTCCCAGCCCGACAGCTCGCTGGCCAGGCGAATGTTCTGGCCACCCCGGCCGATGGCCTGTGAAAGCTTTTCTTCTTCCACAGCCACATCCATGCTGTGGGCCTCCTCGTCCATCACGATGGCAACTACGTCAGCAGGTGACATCGCATTGATCACGAATTGCGCGGGGTTCTCGTCGTGCAAGATGATGTCTACGCGCTCGCCGGCCAATTCGTTCGACACGGCCTGAACCCGCGAACCACGCATTCCCACGCAGGCACCCACGGGGTCGATGCGCCGGTCATTGCTCTTCACGGCAATCTTGGCGCGCAGCCCCGGGTCGCGGGCCGCCCCAAGTATCTCGATCAGGTCCTGGCCGACCTCAGGCACTTCAATCTGAAACAGCGAGAGCAAGAACTCCGGCGACGTGCGGGTCAGAAACAATTGCGGCCCGCGCGGCTCGGAGCGCACTTCATACAACAGCGCTTTCAAGCGGTCCTGCGGTCTCACCGGCTCGCGGGGGATCATCTGCTCACGGGCCACGAACCCTTCGGCGTTGCCGCCCAGGTCGAGATATACCCCGTTGCGGTCCACCCGCTTGACCACTCCGGCCAGCAGCTCGCCGACGCGTTCCTGGTACTCCTCAACCAGCTTCGCGCGTTCGGCCTCGCGGACTTTCTGCACGATGACCTGCTTGGCGGTCTGGGCGCCGATGCGACCAAATTCCACTGACTCGATGGGCTCTTCAACAAACTCGCCGGGCTGCGCGTCCGGGTTGTAGTCAACGGCGTCGATCATGCGCAGTTCGCGCTCCGGGACCTCCAGCTCGTCAGACTCATCCGCGAACACCTGCCAGCGCCGGAAGGTGTCGTACTCGCCGGTTTCCCGGTCGATGGCGACCCGCACGTCAATGTCATCTTCGCCGTACCGACGGCGCGTTGCCGATGCCAGGGCTGCCTCGATGGCCTCGAAGATAATCTCTTTCTCGACGCCCTTCTCATTGGACACCGCTTCGACAACCAACAGAATCTCTTTGCTATTCACGATACTGCTCCCCCGGTACGCCTGCCCGGAGCCTGCGCCTTCAGATCGGGCACGAGTCGTGCCACGTCAATCTCATCCATCTGCACGGATACCGTGTCGCCATCGACCTGGATCAATACATTGGACCCGTCGCGTGCCAGCAACTTGCCCCTCAGGCGTCGCCGCTGATCAATCATCCTTCTCAACCGCACCTTCACCTCGCAGCCTGCGAACCGGTCAAAGTGGGCCGGCTTCACCAACCTGCGGTCCAGCCCCGGGGATGACACCTCGAGGTTGTAATCCCCCGGGATCGGGTCTTCTACGTCCAGCAGGGCCGCAACCTGCCGACTGACCTGCTCGCAGTCCTCCAGCGTGATGCCGTCGTCCTTATCGATGAACAGGCGCAGCAAGCCCCTGCCGTGCCCAAGCCGGCATTCCAGTTCGGCCAGTTCGTAGCCCATGCCTTCAATGGCGGGCTCTACCAGCCTGCGTACCTGCTCTGGCGTATCTGCCACGCGCCCTGCCCCTCCGGGGCACAAAAAATGGGCCAATGGCCCACACATCTATGGCCTGGCTCCTGATGCGCCTGTCGGCGCGGCCAAGGCCCGAAAAAGAAATAGCCCCGTGCGGGGCTATTCCTACCATTCGGTGGTAGCGGGGGCAGGATTCGAACCTGCGACCTTCGGGTTATGAGCCCGACGAGCTGCCAGACTGCTCCACCCCGCATCCGCGAGCCGGGAAGTCTAGCCTATACACCTAGGGGTCGCAACAGCCGAAATCAGCCCAGGGCGCGGGCGCAGAGCGCAATCAGCCCCTCCGGAAACAGCCCGAGCGCGAGCACCAGCAGCACATTGACGCTAAGCGTCAAACGCAGCGCAGCGCCCTGCCGCAGCGGGGCATCGGCCGCCGGCGTGTCGAAGTACATCAGCTTGATCACGCGCAGGTAGTAGAACGCGCCAATGACCGAGAACAGCACGCCGGCCACCGCCAGCCACAGCTGCCCCGCATCGAGCAGCGCGGCCAATACCCACCACTTGGCATAGAAACCGGCCAGCGGCGGCACGCCGATCATGCTTACCATCAGCAAGAGCATCATCAGGGCGAACCACGGACTGCGCTGACTCAGGCCCCGCAGGTCTTCCAGCTCGTCGGCATCGTTGCCCTTGCGGCCAAGCAACACCACGATGCCGAAGGCGCCGGCGGCCATGATCACGTAGACGATCGTATAAAACAGCGCGGCTTCGATACCGTTGCGGCTGCCGGCGGCAAAGCCGAGCAGGATGAAGCCCACGTGGGCGATAGTGGAATAGGCGAGCATCCGGCGCAGGTTCGTTTGCACGATGGCAACGATGTTGCCGATGCCCAGCGACAGCACAGCCAGCACGCCCAGCATAGGCTCCCACGCGAAGCCTGCTTGCCCGAGTCCCTCCACCAGCACCCGCAGGGCGAGGGCGAAGGCACCCACCTTCGGCACGGTGCCCACGAGCAGCGTCACGCTGACCGGTGCACCCTGGTAGACATCCGGAACCCACATGTGGAAGGGCACGGCGCCGAACTTGAAAGCAATGCCGACCACGACGAAGGCCACGGCGACCAGCGTTACGGCATCGTTGGCACCGCGCGTCTGCAGGGCCTCGCTGATCTCGGCAAGCTGGACGGAACCGGTAATTCCGTACAGCAAGGAGATGCCGTACAGCAAACATCCGGACGCGATGGCACCGAGGACGAAATATTTCATGGCAGCTTCGGCCGCTACCGGCGAATCGCGGTTGAACGCCACCATCGCATAGAGGGCCAAGGCCTGCATTTCGAGGCCGAGATACAGCGTCAACAGGCTGGCGCCGGAAATCATGACGAGGATGCCCAGCGCTGCAAACAGGCCCAGCACGTAGTACTCGCCCTTGTTGAACAAGCTGTCCTGCAAATAGGACCGGCTGTACACGAACGCCGTCGCCAGCACCGCCAGCACGAACAGCTTGAGGAAACTGGCGAGCGGGTCGGCAATAAAGCTGCCGTCCAGCGCCAGCGTCGCGCCAGTTAGCCCCATGTCACCCACAGCCAGGGCGGTGGCCGCCAGGGTCCCGAGGGCCAGCACATAGCTAACGTCGCGCAGGCGCGCGGGCAGGTACAGGTCTACGAGCAGGACCAGGCAGATGCCGAGCCCCAGCACGATCTCGGGGAAAGCAGGCGCAAAGTCTGGTGATATCGTCGGCATGATCAGAGCTTCGACTGGGTCACCTGGATGACCAGTTTGTCCACCGACGCCGCCATGACATCCACGAGAGGCGCCGGCCACAGGCCGATGATGAGCACGCCGCCGGCCATCAGCGCAAGAATCATGAACTCACGCATGCTCAGGTCCTGCAGCCCCGCCACGCCGTCGTTCGCCACGGCACCGAAAACCACGCGTTTGATCATCCACAAGGTATAGGCGGCGCCCAGGACCAGGGTGGTTCCGGCGAGGAGCGCATACCAGAAATTGGCCCGGAAGCTCGCCAGGATGACCAGGAATTCGCCGACGAAGCCCGAGGTACCCGGCAGCCCGGCGTTGGCCAGCGCAAACAGCACGAAAAACGTGGCGAACACCGGCATGGTGTTGACGACGCCGCCGTAGGCGCCGATGTCGCGCGTGTGCAACCGGTCATAGAGCACACCGACGCACAGGAACAGCGCGCCCGACACAAACCCGTGCGACACCATCTGCACCATACCGCCGGTGATCCCCATGCCGATGCCGGCGACATCGCCGGTGCGGACCAGGATGGCCGACACCAGAAAGAAGCCCAGCGTGACGAAGCCCATGTGGGCAATCGACGAGTAGGCGATCAGCTTTTTCATGTCCTGCTGGGCCAGGGCCACGAAACCGATATACACCACCGCCATCAGCGACAGCCCGATCATCAGCAAGGCCAGGGTCTGGCTCGCATCTGGCGTGATGGGCAGACTGAAGCGCACGAAACCATAGCCACCCATTTTCAGCAACACGGCGGCAAGAATGACGGAACCGCCGGTGGGCGCTTCGACGTGGGCATCCGGTAACCAGGTATGCACCGGCCACATGGGCACCTTCACGGCAAACGCAAACAGGAAAGCGAGGAAAATCGGCAACTGCTCCGCCATGCTCAGCGGCACCGAATGGAAACCCAGGATGCTGTAGTTACCCGTCTGCAGGTACAGGTAAATCAGCGCCAGCAGCATGAATACCGAGCCAAGAAATGTGTAAAGAAAGAACTTCACCGTGGCATAGACGCGCCGCTCGCCACCCCACACGCCGATGATGATGAACATCGGCACGAGCATGGCTTCCCAGAAGACGTAGAACAGCAGGCCGTCCAGAGCGGAGAACACGCCGATCATCAGGCCTTCCAGGATCAGGAAGGCCGCAAAATATTGCACTGGGCGCAGTTTCACGACTTCCCAGCCGGCGATGACCACGATGGGGGTCAGAAACGTCGTCAACAGGATCAGCGGAATCGACAGGCCGTCAATGCCGAGAAAGTATTCGACGCGAAAGGCCGGGATCCACGGGATACGCTCGACGAACTGCATGTCCGCGGTACTGCCATCGAAGCCGGCATACAGCGGCAGGCTCAGCATGAAGGTCAGCACGGCCAGAGCCAGGGCCAGCCAGCGGTGGCCGCTGCCAAGGCGATTGCCGACGAACAGCAGCAGCACACCACCCAGTATGGGTAGCCAGATCAGCACGCTCAGCAAGCCGAACTCGGGCACCGTCAGTTTCCTCCCGGCCGAATCAGCAGCCAGCCGGCCAGCAGCGCCAGCGCAATGACCATCGCGAACGCGTAGTGGTACAGGAAGCCGGTCTGCAGGCGCCGGATCAGCGCCGACCCCCAGCCGATGACCCGCGCGCTGCCGTTCACCAGGCCCCCGTCGATCAGCGTCACGTCGCCCACCCGCCAGAACAACGAACCCGTCGCCCGCCCGGCGGCCGGGATCACGCGCTCGGCCAGCCAGTCCGCGTAATACTTGTTCTCCAGCAGGCGGTACACGCCGCCGAAGCGCTCGCGAATCTGGTCCGGCAGATTCGGGCGGCGCAGATACAGGAACCAGGCAGCCACGGCACCACCCAGCGCCAGGTACAGCACCGAACTCTGGAAACCATGAATCACGAAGGATATTGGCCCGTGCCACTCCTCACCCAGACGCGCCACCACATCGTGCTCGGGCCTGACAAACAGGCTGTCGCCGAAGAAATTACCGAACACGAGCGGGCCGGTAGCGAACCAGCCCAACAGGACCGACGGAATGGCCAGCAGAACCAGCGGCAAGGTCACAACCCACGGCGGCTCATGCAGGTGGCTGCGGGCCTCGGCATCCATCCGCTCCTGGCCGTGGAAGACCATGAAGAACATTCTGAAGGTGTACAAGGACGTGATGAATACGCCGGTCACGATGCAGAACTCGGCGAATCCGGCACCGGGAATTCGCGAAAGGCCCTCCGCTTCGATCAGCGCATCCTTCGAGAAGAAGCCGGCGAAACCGGGAAAACCGATCAGCGCAAGGCAGCCAACCAGCGATGTCCAGTAAGTGACAGGCAGGTACTTTTTCAACCCGCCCATGCGCCGCATGTCCTGCTCGTGGTGCAGCGCGATGATCACAGACCCGGCGGCCAGGAACAGCAGCGCTTTGAAGAACGCGTGCGTGGTCAAGTGGAACATACCCACCGCATAGGCAGAAGCGCCCTGCGCCACCATCATGTAGCCGAGCTGCGACAGCGTCGAGTAAGCCACCACGCGCTTGATGTCGAATTGCACCAGTGCGATCAGCCCGGTAAACAGTGCCGTGATCGAGCCGATGACCAGCACGAAAGTCAGCGCGCTCTCCGCGTACTCGAACACGGGCGACATGCGCGCGACCATAAACACCCCGGCGGTGACCATGGTGGCAGCGTGTATAAGCGCCGAAATCGGCGTCGGGCCTTCCATGGAGTCGGGCAGCCACACGTGCAACGGTACCTGGGCCGATTTGCCCATCGCCCCGATGAACAACAGTATGCAGGCCATGCCGAGCGCCGACCATTGCCAATTGCCCACGTCGATGCTGGCGTCCTGAAGGGCCGGCGCTGCCGCAAAAATCTCCCGATAGTCCAGGCTACCGGTCAGGTACAGCAGCGCAGCGATACCCAGCAGGAAGCCGAAATCGCCGACGCGGTTGACGAGGAATGCCTTCAGGTTGGCAAAGATCGCGCTGGGGCGCGTATACCAGAAACCGATCAGCAAATATGACACGAGGCCAACTGCTTCCCAGCCGAAGAACAGCTGCAGCAGGTTATTCGCCATCACCAACATCAGCATGGAGAAAGTGAACAGCGAGATATAACTGAAAAAGCGCTGGTAACCGGCATCGTCATGCATGTAGCCGATGGAATACACATGCACCATCAGCGACACAAAGGTGACCACCACCATCATCAAAGCGCTGAGCCGGTCCACCAGGAAACCGACCTCCATACGCACGCCGTCGGTGACCAGCCACGTGTAGACGCTGACATTGTCGGCGGGCGCCCCGTCGATGAACTGACGCCACAGCACGAC
>CAZTIB010000142.1:0-8968 GCA_964613615.1 uncultured Chromatiaceae bacterium | reverse complement strand
CTGCTCGGGGCGTCGGTGGCGCAGGGTTTCAGCGTGTACGGTGATTTTCCGTTCCGCAATCCGCTGTTTGCCGGTTACTACGGCCTTGGCCTGCCGCGCGGGCTGGCCAAAACCGACGTGTTTCTGAACCTCGGCGCACCCGCGCCCGACCCTGGCTTGTTTACCGCGCCGGTACCCGGTCGCGCGATGAACATTCATGCGCGCATCGAGTACGAAACCATTGCGAATACGTACCCGACGGACATCGCTATCGCCGCCGGCATGGGCGAGACGATCAGCGAACTCACTGATGCGCTGAAGTCCATGGCGACCGCATCGCGCCTGCGCAGCCTCGCTGAACCGCGTCTCGAGGCTGCGCGGGCGGCCCAGAAGAAGGCGGACGACAAGCGCCTTGCGGAGAGCCGCGAGTACTGGAATGCCAGCCCGTTGTCCTGGGAACGCGTGTCCTTCGAGCTGGAGGAGGCGCTGGAAGACGACGCAATTATCATTGCGGAACTGGATTACCGCACGCCGTTCAAATGGCTGGACCTCGGTCCGAAACGCAAGTGGCTCATCGGCCAGACCACTGGTTTTGCGCTCGGCTGGGGGCTCGGCGCCGCGATGGGCGCGAAGGTGGCCCAGCCGGACCGGCAAGTGGTCTGCCTGGTGGGTGACGGTGCACTGTTGTTCGGCCAGATCGAGGCCCTGTGGACGGCGGCGCGTTACGACATTCCGACCCTGATCGTGGTATTCAACAATCGCAGTTACGACAACGAACGCAATCGCATCCAGGATCGCTCGCCGCTCATGCGCAACAAGGAAACGCGCGAGCTCTGGAAAGACATCACCTGCTGGCTCGGCAATCCGGTGGTGGACTTCGCCGGCCTCGCCAACAGTTTCGGCATCGAAGCGGCCACGGTGTCTGCCCCGGATGAACTGCGCCGGGCCCTGGACCGCGCCCGCGGGGTCATGCGAGAGGGTCGGCCCTTCGTGCTGGATGTGGTCATTACGCAGCTGGACCGCAAGGGACGGCGCACGGAGCAGACCTGGTTTCCCGATATTTCCATTGCGGCCGAGCGGACCCGCAAGGTCTGAAAGCGGTGGAATTTTCCTCTTTCGGCAAGCGCTACACGCGCTACACCGGCGCGCGCGAGCTCATGGACGACCTCGGCGAGGCCATGGCCAGCGATACCCCGGTGATGATGCTTGGCGGCGGAAATCCTGCGCATATTCCCGCGGTGCTGGAATTACTGGCAGCGCGCCTGCACGCGGTGGCCGACCAGCCCCGTGAGTTGCGCCGCATGCTGGCAGACTATCCGGCGCCAGGCGGCGAAATTCGCTTTCGCACGTCGCTGGCGGCTTTGCTCCGGCGCGAGTACGGCTGGCCCGTCGGTCCGGAACAGGTGGCGCTGACGGGCGGCAGCCAGAGTGGCTTCTTCCTGCTGTTCAACCTGCTGGCCGGTGAATTCGACGACGGTTCGCGGCGGCGCGTGATGTTGCCGCTGACGCCGGAGTACGTGGGCTACTCGGACCTGGGGTTGCAGGACGATTTGTTCGTCGCCCGCCGACCGACCATCGAGCATCTCGACCACCGGCAGTTCAAGTACCACGTGGACTTCGACGGCCTGCAGATCGGCGACGACGTGGCCGCGCTGTGCGTGTCACGCCCCACCAACCCCACCGGTAACGTGCTGACGGACGTGGAGGTCGAGCGCCTGGCGGGGCTGGCCCGCGACCGGGACATTCCGCTGATTCTCGACAACGCGTATGGGCTGCCGTTTCCGCAGATCGTGTTCACCGACGTTACGCCGTACTGGGACGAAAACGTGATTCTGTGCATGAGCCTGTCGAAGCTTGGCCTGCCTGCCGCGCGCACTGGCATCGTGGTGGCGCGCCCGGAGATCATCGAAGCGCTGACCGGTCTGAATGCCGTGCTGAGCCTTGCTGTCAGCAGCGTTGGCGCGGTGCTGGCCCGGGAACTGGTGGAGAGCGGACAGATCATGGCGCTGAGCCGTGACGTCATCCGGCCTTTCTACCAGGCGCGCATGGAACAAGCGCTGGGCTGGCTCCACGATGCGCTGGCCGGTTGCAACTACTACATACACCGGCCGGAGGGCGCGCTGTTTCTGTGGCTGTGGTTGCCGGAGCTCCCGATCACCAGTGCCGAGCTCTATACCCGCCTGAAGGCACGCGGCGTGTATGTCCTGCCGGGCCAGCATTTTTTTCCGGGCCTGAGTGATGACTGGGAGCACAAACACCAGTGTTTGCGTCTCAGCTATGCGCAGGATCCCGACGCCGTGCGTCGCGGCATCGGCATTATTGGCACAGAGATTCGCGGGCTGCTCGGCTAAGTCAGCCCGGCGCGGTCGGGGCGGCCAGTTCGCGGATCCGCTCTCCCAGTTCCCGGAATTCGTCCTCCCGCGAGGAGTTGTGCCGCCACGCCAGCGCAATCTCTCGATGCCCGCCGCGTTTTAACGGCCAGGTGCGAATGCGGGTTTGCTTCAACAGCGCTGAGCCCACCGCCATCTCCGGCAGGAAGGTGACGCCGAGATCGCCGTCCACCATTGCCATGAGGGTCAGCAGGCTGGAAGCCGCAAAGCTGTTCACCGCTTCCAATTGCTGCACCCGGCAGGCGGCCATGGCCTGATCGCGCAGACAGTGGCCGTCTTGCAGCAGCAGGATGCTGCCCGCCGTCACCCGGTTGACGGCAAAGGTTTCGGGATCCACCAGCTCGGTGCCTTCGCGACAGGCGAGCAGGAAGTGGTCTTTGAACAGCGGCATCGTGGTGAGGCGTGGCAGCGGGTAGGGCAGGGCCAGCAGCACAAGATCCAGTTCCCCGGAGTCCAGTGCCTTGACCAGTTCATCGGTCTGGGCCTCGCGAATAAACAGTCGCAGAGCCGGGTATAACCGGCGCAGCTTCGCCAGGTATTTCGGCAGCACAAACGGGGCGATGGTCGGTATAACCCCGAGGGTCAGTGGGCCGGTCATGGGCCCCTGCCGGCGCGCCGCCAGGTCGGCAATCTGCCCGAGATCACGCAGGCACAGGCGGGCCTGGGCGGCCACGTCGCGGCCGGTGGGTGTGATGGTCACCGAGCGGTTGCTGCGGTCGACCAGGGATATGCCCAGCAAGGTCTCCAGGTCACGGATGGCCACGCTGAAGGCCGACTGGGACACGTTGCAGGCCTCCGCAGCCCGGCCAAAATGGCCGGCCTCCTCGAGGGCCACGAAATAGCGTAACTGGCGCACGGACGGCAGCTGGGAGGGTGTCCAGCTGCCCAGCTCGTGGCCGGGGCGGTTCTGGTTATCATCCATAAAAACGAATATTACATTAGAAACATTCGATTTCAAAAAAGATATGGAATGACTATAGTCGGGTCCTGAAAACGGGAGCGGGCACCGAAATGCCTCGCAGGCAACAGGAGGGAGCAGATCATGAGCATCGATATAGGCATCGCCGAACAGGACCGCAAGGCCATCGCTGACGGGCTGTCACGAGTGCTGGCGGACAGTTACACCTTGTACCTGAAAACCCACAACTACCACTGGAACGTCACCGGGCCGATGTTCAACACGCTGCACCTGATGTTTGAGCAGCAGTACACGGAGCTGGCCCTGGCAGTCGACGAAATTGCCGAACGCATCCGCGCACTGGGCTTCCCGGCACCGGGCACCTACAAGGCTTACGCGGCACTGACCGAGATTCCGGAGGAAGACTCGGTGCCGAGCGCAGAGGCAATGTTGCAGAACCTGGTCCACGCACAGGAGACGGTCGTGCGCACCGCGCGCTCGGTGTTTCCCCTGGTTGACGAGGCCAACGACGAACCGTCGGCCGATCTGCTGACGCAGCGCATGCAAATCCATGAGAAGAATGCGTGGATGTTGCGCAGCATGCTGGCCAGTTAAATCACTTAGTTAACCCCACACTAAAGGAGTCAGAAATGTCTGAAAGCCGCGAAGGGCAAAGAGTGCCCGCAACCACCTTCCGCACCCGGCTGGGCAGCCAGTGGGTGGATGTCAGCACGGATGAGCTGTTCAAAGGGCGCACGGTGATCGTGTTTTCACTGCCCGGTGCCTTTACGCCGACTTGTTCGTCGAGCCACGTGCCGCGCTACGACGAGCTCGCGCCGGCATTTCGGCAGCTCGGCGTAGACGAGGTGATCTGTGTGTCGGTGAATGATGCCTTCGTGATGAACGAGTGGCAGCAACAGCAGGGCGCAGAAAACATTCGCTTTATCCCGGACGGATCGGGACACTTCACTCGTGGTATGGGCATGCTGGTAGACCGCGACGACCTGGGCTTCGGACCGCGGTCGTGGCGCTATTCCATGCTGGTTCGCGACGGCGTGATTGAGAAGCAGTTTATCGAACCGCAGGAGCCTGGTGACCCGTTTCACGTATCGGATGCCGACACCATGCTGAGTTACCTGGCGCCGAATGCGGCCAAGCCCCTTGACGTCGCGATCCTCGCTCGCGAGGGCTGCCCGCATTGCGAGCGGGCGAAGGCTCAGCTCGACGGGCGGGGTATCGCCTATGTCAGCCTGGATTTGCATCGGCATTTTCCACATCGTGCGCTCCGGGCACTGGCCGGCGCCGACACTTTTCCGCAGGTCTTCGTCAACGGCGAGCACATCGGTGGCGCCGATGATCTGGAGCAGTGGCTCGGAGCCCGCGAGGCTGCGTAATCCCTTGTACGGTCTCAGTGCGGGCCTTATGCTCGGCTCCCTTTGATCGGGGAGCCTAGCCATGTCCGCGCGACGGGTCATGTTTGTTTTTCCGGGGCAGGGTTCCCAGTACCGAGGCATGGGGAGCGATCTGTATGCGGCCCATGCCGAGGCGCGGGAAGTGTACGAACGGGCTTCCGCCGCCCTCGGCTTCGATGTCCAGCAACTCTCCTTCGAAGACCCGCAGGACGAAATCGGCCTGACCCGGAATACCCAGCCGGCATTGCTGGCGCACGAGATCGCGTGCCTGCGCGTCTTCGAGAAACTCACCGGTGGTGCCGTGCAGCCGGCCCTTGCGGCCGGGCACAGCCTCGGTGAGTACACTGCGTTGGTGGCCGCTGGCAGCCTGAGCCTGGAAGACGGACTGAAGCTCGTGCGAACCCGCGGCGAGTTAATGGGGCAGCATGGCGAGGGCGGCATGGTGGCCCTGACGGTGAACCAGGCGACGGCAAAAGAGGTGGCCGACCGCTTCTACTGCCAGGTGGCCAGTTGCAACCTGCCCGAACAGACGGTGGTGGGTGGCCGCGATGCCGACCTGGAAGCCCTCGTGGCATGGGCGGCGGAGCACATGCCGCGCAAGCGCGCCGTGCCCCTGGCAACGGAAGGGGCCTTTCACACTTATCTCATGGTGGCCGCCGCGCGGGAATTCCGCGGCGTGCTGGAACAGACCGAGTTCCGAAAGCCCGGCTACCCGGTGCTGTCAAATTACAGCGCCCAGCCCCATGACAGTGATGCGGATGCCGTTCGGACCCGTTTGTTCTTCCAGCTGTTTAACCCGGTGAACTGGGTAGGTTGCCTGCAGACGGCAATGCGCCAGGGTGTCGAGGCGTTCGTCGAATTCGGTGGCGGGCTCGGCAAGGGCGAAGGCCCGGCCGAGAAGCGGCCCAATCTCGAAGGCATTATCAAGAAGACAATGAAGTCAGGGGACTATGACGCCGAGTATCTGGGCGCCATCAACCTGGCGACCCTGGACACAACAGCGGCGCGCTTCACCGCCTGAGGGCGGCCGGCGTGAATGGAACACGCTTACCGGCCGGTCTTCGGCGCTTGAGTTGGGTGACCTGCGCTGCGGCGCTGGACCCTGGAGCCGGCCCCGGATCAGCTGCCTTCTTCGCTGAAGACGTGTTCGGCGAATCGTTCGTCCAGGTCCTCCAGGCGCAACATGCCCGTGGCGCTGGTGTCTTCCGGATCCATGTCGGGCACGCCGGCGAGGCCCATGCCCGGGATCGGCGATTCAAACTTCGGTGCCTCTGCCGCCGGTGTGGCCTCGGGAGCAGCCACGGCGGTATCCGGCGTGATGACGAGATCGGCAAACGGTTCGCTGGTGGTTTCCGACGCTTTCGATGCGGCGGCGCTCTGTTCGGCCGCAAGCGTCAGTGAATCGGCTTCCGGCTTGGCCGGGCTTGGCGCCGCAGGGGCCGCAGCTGGCATGGCCGCAGCCGCCCTGGCCGCCGTTGGGCGCGGCGTCGGCGCTTTGCCGCCGAGGGTTCGCCAGCCAAGGGCCTGGGCAACCTGGCTGACCGCGTCGGCAGTGACACGCGGGAGTTCCTGGAGCGCGGTTTCTGCCAGCGCCATGTCCATCATGGTATTGATCAGGCGCGGTACGCCGGCCACATAGCGATAGACCAGCCCAGGGACGTCGTCGCCGAGCAATGCGCCCGGATCGCCGTCAACCCGGCCAAGCCCCTCGCCGATGTACTTGCGGGTCTCATCTTCCGTCAGCGGCCGCACCCGGTGGCGGATGCAGACCCGCTGGCGCAGGTGAATCATGCCCGGGACATCCAGCACCTTGTGCAGAGTATGGGGGCCCATCAGCACCAGGTTCAGGCCCGTGGACCCATCGCCCATCAGGTGTGCAAGGCGCAGCAGGCGCTTAGCGCGCTCGGCCGTGACGGTGCCGACATCTACCGCCGCCGTGACACTGTGGCCGGCGCGATTCTCTTCGCTGACGGCCAGCCGCAGACGGTGTGCCGACAGGGCTCCGCTGCCGTCTCCGGCTTCCTTGCCGAGGCTGAGCAACAACTGGTCGAATAAGCTTTCCGGTTCCAGCTGCCGAAGGTCGGCCCAGGCAACGACGGCGCCGTCACCGGCCTGGTTGGCAGCGTGGGAAACGAGGGCAGTCTTACCGACACCCGGGCCGCCAGACACCACGGCCATCGAGCCGCTGCCCGTCATGACTTCGGCGAGCCGCGTGGCGATGGTACCGATCGCCGGGTTCGGTACGAAAAACTGGGGTTCCGGACCCGGTGCATAGGGCCGTCCCTTCAGCCTGAAGTGCTTGATATACATGGCTTGTACGCAGCTCCCGATACAGGGCGCAGTTTGGCCTTGCGGGCGGCGTGCCGCGATGAACGGGGTCACATAATTCGGCGTTCTGATGCGATGTGCTGTTGCGCAGCAAGATGCTGCGCACCGCGCTTCAGCGAGTTCTGAACAGCAGCCGCAGGCCGATGGTCCGGGGCTGCGGCAGGTACGCGTAGTAGGCCACCGGGTAGGCAAAATTGATGAAGGGAACGAAGCCCTTTTCCTGGTCGATGAATTCCTGGGCGTAGCGCACCGTGTCGTCGTCGAACAGGTTCTCTGCATAACCGATCAGGGTCCAGGTATCGTCGCCGATACCCAGCTGCAGATTTGCCAGCCAGTAGCTGTCCAGCGTGACCAGGTTGGCAATATCCGCTTTACGTTCGCCCTGGTAGTTGCCCGTTAGCTGCGCAAACCAGTTCAAGTCTGTGCCGAAGGGCGCCTGGCGATCGTAGCGGGTGAGGAAAGCGAAGGCGTGGTCCGGAATGCCGGCAATGTCATTGCCGGAGAAATCTGCATTGATGTTGCCGGCCTTGACCTGGTTGCTGGTGGAGAGCGGATTGTCAGGTCCCTGGATCTCCGCCAGGTTGAAGTCGTCGTATTCCCCCTCTGTGTAAGCGTAACTCGCCGACACGGTCCAGAATTCGTCAGGCCGCCACAATGCCTCGATTTCGACGCCCCAGATGTCGGTTTCTGCAGCGTTCACCGAACCGGAGCGTGGAATGGGGATAATTGCGCCAGCGGGCGCGGCGAACTGAACCAGCACCTGCTGGTCCTGGTAGTCGTTGTAGAAGGCGGCGCCATTCACGGTCAGCCGGCCGTTGAACCAGCTGGTCTTCGCGCCGACCTCGTAGGTCCACAGGTCTTCCTTGCCGACCTGGTTAATGTCAGGTTCCGTCAGGTCCGTCACGTTGTAGGTGGGTGGCTTTATGCCTTTGGACGCCGACACGTAGGCCAGCGCGGAGTCACCAAAAGAGTAGTCCACCGTGAATCGCGGCACGAAGTTCGTGTCGTCCACATCGTCGTTCGGCGGCGGCCCGAGCGGTAACAGGAAATTAGGCGGGGTGAGCGTATTGGCAAGGCTCGCTGCCGTGTCGGCGGAGACTTTGACTTTGTCGTAGATCAGGCGCGCCTCGGCAGTCACCGTCAGCTGTTCAGTGACATCGAAACCGAGCAGGCCGAAGCCCGAGTAGCTATCGGTATCACGGTCGATGGTTTTGCCGAACGGGCTAGTGTCGGCATACGAACACGGCGAGCCGAGGGCGCAATTGGCATTGTCCGGGTCGCGGAACCACAGCCGGCTGTCGTTGCGGTCGGACGCATCTTCCGAGAACACCTGCGCGCCCAGCAGCCAGTTGAACCGCCCCGGTACCGTGGGTCGCAGCAGCAGTTCCTGTTGCCACTGCTCATACTTGAACTTGTAGTTGCCGTCGGTATCATTGCCCGCCGAAGGTGCCGTGAAACCAAACTGCTGTGTCGTGTCGAGCCGGAGCTTCTGGTCGCTGTCGAGATAGCCGGTTCGGGACTCCAGCGTCCACCCACCCAGTTCCCAGTTGACGATCAGGTTGGCGCGCCAGGTTTCATCGTCGGTGCCCTGGTAGTCCCGGAATGGATTCACCGGATCGGGAGAGGCGTTAATTTCGCGTTCACGGGCGGAGATTTTGCCGACCACGGCTTCGAGGCGGTTGCCGCCCACCGGGCCGAGTACGGCATTGGATTTGACTGCGGCGATGGCCGGAGGATCGTACTCGTCATCACTGTAGGTGACGTTGAGATAGGCGTTCAGGCTTTCTGCCGGCGTCCACAACAGGCCGAAGCCGCCGCCATAGCTGTCGCCGCCGCCCACGCCGTCGCCGGTGTTCGGGTTCTCGTAATAACCGTCGAGGCCGTAGGCGGAGCCCAGGACCCGGAAGGCGAGCGTGTCCTCGATGATTGGTCCCGAGACGGACGCGCTCGCCTTCCGGGTC
>CAZTIB010000141.1:0-8661 GCA_964613615.1 uncultured Chromatiaceae bacterium | reverse complement strand
AGCAGCTGGTAATCCGTGTCGCCGATGTCGGCACTGCCGGACGGGAAGCTCAGGCCCACCAGCCGGATGTAGATCTCGCTGGAATCCCGGAATACCTGGGCCTCCGACCGGTCGAAGGTGCTTTCGATCTCCTTCACTTTCAGGCGCAGGTTCTCCTGGGCCTGCAGGCGCTGCTGCAGGAATTCCTGCTCGCTGGCGGCACCACCAAGCGCATCGTGGAGCTCACCGATTTCGTCGTTCAGCGCCAGGATCTCGGCATCACGATCCGCAACCTGCTGGCCCAGCTCATGAGACTCGGCATTGCGGTCTTCGATGTACGCAATCATCGTCGCGACCGGTTCTTCATAGCCTTCGTCGAACTCGGCATTCATGTCGGCGGCGGCCGCAATCTGCTGCAGTGGCGCCTCCCACTCCAGGATCAGGGATTCGGGCGTCCGGCGCATCTGCTTCGCCTGCTTCAGGTAGGCGGTGAGATGGATCGCGTGGCGCGCTTCGTACTGCGCCTCGCGGGCCAGGCTGCGGGGCAGGTCCGTGTCGTAACGGTTTTCCGTCAGCTCGATCTCCGCGCGCCGCAACAGGTCCTTGGCCTTGGCCAGGGTCTCGGGTGCATAACGTTTCGCACTTTGTTTCTCGGCCGTCGTAATGAGCATGCCGGTCTCGGCCAGGTAAATCGTCTTGATCGCGGTGAGTTCCACTTCGCGATACAGCTTGGTGGCCGACTCAGCCTGGCGCAGGGCACTCTTGGGCCGGCCGTCCTCGTTGTTGTTCAGCGCGCTGCGGTAAGCCGTCTCGGCTCGCTGCCACACGCGGGCGGAAAATTTCTCCGCCTCGACCTGCTTGGCGTCGGTGCGGGCCTTCAGCATGTTGCCCAGTTTCGTCTGGGCCAGCTCGGCGACAAACTCCGCCTGCTTGAAGCCCTTGGTCGACTTGTCCAGGTCACGCTGCACGGCGTCCAGGGACCGGGCCTCGCTGAACTTCTTCTCGGCGCTGCGGTACGCGCGGGCGGCCCGGGCGTAGGTATCGGGGGCGAGGTTTACGGCATCTTTCGCATCCGCGGCGTGGCGGGCGACCGTGGCTTCAGAGAACAGCCTTTCTTTCACTTCCTGCGCCACGGCGGTGCCGTTCAGCAACAGGAAAGCGGCGGAAATGCAGACGAAAAACAGGTGCTTGCGGGAGTCCATGTCCACCTCCGTGTCGGACATCGGTTGATTGCAACCACGAATATTAGGGACACGAGCGATGGCGGAATCGGTAATGGATCACATTTTGTTAAATGTGTGCCTGGCCCGGGTCGTTATTTCGACCGATTCCGGCGCAGCGGTCTCCCGGTGGCCAGGCCAGCACCGCCGAGCGCCAGCAGCACGAACCAGATCCGGATACCCAGCGGCCCCGGTGCACCGATACCGTTGCGGGCCAGAAATCCCAGGCCGAGACCGACACACGTGGCCCCTGCGACCGCCTGCCACGTGGGCAGGGCCGAGCTGACCCCCCGCCTCGCGGTCTGCTCGAAGCGGGCAAATACTGCGATGAAGGCGGCGAGCAAGCCGGCGCAGACCACGAACCAGACCGGCCGCGTGAACCACCACTCGGCCGACCCGGGCCGCAGACCGAGCCCGAACCCGCCCAGCAGGTTCGCGAGACCAACGATCAGCACCATCGCCGTCACGTGCCACAAGTACAGGGTCATGATCGTGCCGTTGACCAGCACGGTGGCCGCCCAAGGTCGACTGTTCTGCAGCCAGCGCCGCGCCGGCGCTTCCACCGCTAGCACCAGCCCGACGTGCATTACGCCGAGGGCCAGGAGTGCCAGCGTCGGCGGGCGACTGTTGGATAACTCCTCTCCAGGCACGGTGATCATGCTGACCGGATAGCCTGCGATCACCACCAGGCTGATCAGCACAGCGAGGCCGGCTGCTGCCCAGGTCAGCGCCTGTGTCGGCCCGGCAATCTTCCCGGCGCGCCATGCGTAGCCGATCTGGTGCACGCCCAGCCACACAAACCCGTAGTTCGTCCAGCGTAACAGCGGCAGGTCCCCGAGAAATGCCAGTGCGTCGATTAACGCCGCGCCCAGTGCGAGGCCAAAGAACGACCCGATACCGAAGCGGCGCCACAATGCGTGGGTCACGGGCACTGCCACGCAGACCATCACGTACACCGCCAGGAACCAGGTGGGAATCAGTGCGACCTGCGAGCCGATCTGCAGCGTGGTCGGCTGCACCCCGAAGTACTTGGCCGCGACACCGAGCCCGGCCCACAGCAACAGCAGTGGGATGACCGGCCCAATCAGCCGTTGCAGGCGCGCACCGATCCACTCGTCGTAGGAGCGACCGGCGCGACGCGCCGACTCCCAGGACACCGCGTTCGCGTAGCCGCCCACGATGAAGAACAGTGGCATCACCTGGAAGATCCACGTGAGCCACTGCATCCAGGGCGCCACGTGCAACATGTCGTTCAGGGTCAGCGTCCCCTTTTCCATCGCCGGCGCTGCCATCAGCCAGTGGCCGATGACGACGACCGCGATCGACGCGGCGCGCAGAAAATCCACGTAACGATTGCGGGTCTCCGGCGTCTGCCCAGCCAGTTCTTTCGCCCGGGACCACGCACCCGGCCTGCGCTTACCGCTGCCTGTTACCACGCTGATACCTCCGACGAAACATTATCCGTGAACTCGGGGAATCGGGTCAGGGACTTTGCATCTGCACCGTCTAGCGCGGCGCGCCTGGGCTGACCCGCCCTGGCATGTTCGACGGGTGGTTGACGGGTGTCTGACACACAGGCAGCTTGGGTACTATGGGTCGCGACAGGGGGAGACCCGATGCAAGCAGACGCGGCCGCAAACAACAGCAACGACCCGGTGGTTCGCTACCAGGCCTGGTGGGGCCTGGCGGGCTGCGGGCTGATCATCGGGCTGATCTGGCTGCTGGGCCCCTACAGCGAGTTCGCACTGCAGCCCCGGCGCTTTACCTTCGACTATCCATGGAAGCTGCCGGACCCCACCGCGTGGACCCGTTTCACCGCCTGGTCGCTGTACGCGCTGCACCAGGTGGGCGCCTGGTACCTGATCTACAAGGCGCAGTCGATGCAGCTGCGCTACGTGAACGGCCTGCACCGCGTAAACCTGCAGATGCTGGGTTTGAACACGCTGTTCGTCGCGCTGCACATCGCACAAACGCGGTATACCTATGACGGCCTCGCGCAGGACGTGCACGAGGCCAGCGCGCTGGCCTCGGTCGCACTGATGCTGTTCGTGATCCTGATCATGGAGAACGACCGCCGCGGGCTGTTCTTCGGCAAGCGCGTGCCGTTCCCGAAAGGCATCGGCGAATCCGCGCGCAAGTACCACGGCTATTATTTTTCGTGGGCCATCACCTACACCTTCTGGTACCACCCCATCGAAATTACGCCCGGCCACCTGATGGGCCTGTTCTACATGATGATGCTGTTCCTGCAGGGCAGCCTGTTCATGACCCGCTACCACGTGAACCGCTGGTGGACCGTGTGGCTGGAGTTCTTCGCCGTAATCCACGGCACCACGGTGGCCTGGTTTGCCATCCAGCAAAGCGGCACGCAGTGGTCGAACTTCCTGTTCGGCGGCCTGGGCGTATTCCTGATCACGCAGTTGTACGGCGTCAATTTCAGGCGCTGGCAAAAGATCGCCATCACGGTGGTTTGCCTGGCCGGTGCTGCCTGGTACTACGCGCTGCACGTGGACATGCTGACCAATATCCCCCGCGTGCTGCTGTCGCGCTACGTCGCCACTTTTGTGCTGGTGGGCCTGATCTGGCTGATCATGCGGCCGTTCATCTGGAGCGGCAAACGGGTGCCGGGCGTCGCGAGGGCGAACGCGCGAACCCAGTCATGAAGATCATTGGCGCAGGCTTCGGGCGCACCGGCACGGTTTCACTCCAGCAGGCTTTCGATCACCTGGGCTATCCCTGCTATCACATGCAGGAGGTCATGAAAGCTTATCGGCGAGGGCACGTGCAGCAATGGGCAGCGGCGCTGGATGGCCGGGACATGGACTGGGAGGCGCTGTTTGCTGGTTACGAGGCGTGCGTCGATTTTCCCGCGTGCATTTTCTACCGCCAGCTGATGCAGGTCTTTCCCGACGCCGTGGTCGTGTTGAGCGTGCGCGATCCGGAAGCCTGGTGGCGAAGTTATTCAAAACTGCTCGGGCTGGTCGCAAAGGCGAGCCTGTTCAACTTCGTGCCGTTGTTCCGGGAGTTCAGCGCGATGAACACGAAACTGGTCGGCAAGGTGTTCGGCGGTGCGATGGACAAGGACACGTGTATCGCGCGCTATAAGCAGCACATCGCCGACGTCAAAGCCACTGTCCCGGCCGAAAGATTGCTGGTGTATTCCGTCAAGGAGGGCTGGGAACCCCTTTGCCGGTTCCTCGGCCATCCGGTCCCCGCTATCCCGTTCCCCCATGCCAATGCCGGCATCGGCGAATTACGCGCCAGCATCGTCGAGCAGTTCTGGCAACAGGGCATCCGCAAGCTGTTCAGCAAAAATACCGGCAATGGTGTCAGCCACTGAATGTTCGACTGCCGGTTGGGCGTCAGGCCGGCACCCTGCTCCCAAAAAGCGCTTGCGCGTCACTCGGCGAGATCGATGCCTACGGACAGCCCCAGGTAACGGGCATCGCGGTCAAATGAATCGAACTCGAGCCGTGCGAACCATCGCTGGGTAATTCGCCATTGCCCGCCCAGGCCAAAGGCAAGTTGCACAGATGTCTGCTTGTCGTAATCGACGCGATTGTCGGTGGCCTTATTCCATATCGCCGACACGCCCGCCTTGCCGTAGAGGTTCCAGCGGGCGTACGGCCCGCGTAGCCAATAGCCTCCGTACAGCGAGGCGATATCGTAGGTGATTCCGGGTGTGCCGGTAATCGCCGGGTTCAGATTCTGGAGTTCCGCCTCGCCAGCATCCGTGTATGCCAGTTCCGCGAACCAGTGGGGCCGGAAGCGATAGCCAACCAGCAACTTGAACCCGTCGCTCGTGTCATCACTGGTACTCCAGCCGTTCGACTCACCTTCCGGATCGACCCAGGTGAGGCCGGCCCCGGCACCCAGATACCAGCAGTTCAGCCGCGACGAACTCGGACCTGCCCCACAGTTGCCGGCAGCCTGCTCAACTTCCGATGCAGCCGCTTGTGCAACACCTGCGAGCGGCGTTGCAGACTTCGGTTGCTCCTCGACGATTGCACTCGACCGGGTTGCGGTGACGGTCACCGCCTCCAGATCCACGGGAACTTCATCCTGAGACCCGGGTTCGTCCGGCTTCGGTTCCGGCTCATCGGGAGCGGGTGCCACGGACGTTGGCCCAGCGACCCGCGCACGTTCCTGCGGGCCCACGCGCACGAGCCACGCGTTGGGATACTCTGCCAGCCACTCGTCGAGATCCGCCTGGGCCTCGGCCTCTGTCGCGAAGAAGCCGAGGCGCAACCGATACCAGGTCTCGCCGTCGACTTCGGTCTCGGTGACGTACAGCAGTTGCGCGTCGTCGTCGGCCCCGAGTTCCGGCATGGACTCGATGGGGGCGGGGTCGGAGTGCAGGTTCAGCGCGTAGCGGCCCGGTGCGGCGGCGGTGGCCGTGGGCGACTCGCCGGTAGCCTGAGCCGGCCCGCTGAACTGGCCGGCCATCAACAACACCAGGACCATCGGCACACCGAGACGGCTGGTCATGCGGCGCCGCATCAGCAACCAGACACCAAGGAAGATTATGCTCAGAATATCCATGCTGCTCGCTCCCGTGCCCGTGACCGCGGTCTCCAGACCACCATCGGCTTGCAGGTAGTCCGGCATGCCATCCCCATCGAAATCACCGTTCTCGACACTGTCCGCCAGGTTGTCGCCGTCACTGTCCGTATCCCGGTAATTGGCCAAGCCGTCGCGATCGAGATCATTCATTGCGTACGGCACGCCACTAAGACCGTTGCTGACTGCCGGATCGACCACATCGGCCAGACCATCCTGGTCAGCATCGGCTAACGCATCCAGCCTGCCGTCACCGTCGGCGTCCAGCGCGCCCGGGTCGGCCGCCGACTCGGCCAGGTCGGTCATGCCATCGGCGTCACTGTCGAGATCGCGAAAGTCCGGCGTGCCGTCGAGATCGGTATCGACCGGCACCATGCTGGCGGGAATGAGGTCCGCCAGGCCGTCACCATTGCTGTCGGAGGTATCGTCCAGCACCCCGTCGGCATCCAGGTCCACCATGGTCGTGCCGGACCCGTCGATGCTGTCCGGGATGCCATCGTTATCACTGTCCAGGTCGAGCCGATCGACGATGCCGTCACCGTCCGAATCGAGGTCGCTGCCGTTCGCGGTTTCGACGCTGTCGGGAACACCGTCGTTATCGTCGTCGAGATCCTCACCGTCCGGCACGCCGTCTTCATCGCTGTCGCCACTGAGGCCAGGTCCGCCCGACCCGGAGTCGATCACGTCCGGTATGCCGTCGCCGTCGCTATCCGTCGCGCTGGCGGCGTCGATCTGGCCATCCCCGTCAGTATCGAAAGGCTCCGCGGCCGTGCCGACGATGTCATTGATGCCGTCGTTGTCGCTGTCGAGATCCAGGTAGTCGGGTCCGCCCTGTCCGTCCGCGTCCGGCGGCGTAGCCGTCACCGACCCGTCATCCACGAAGCCATCGCCGTTGCCGTCGGGCAGGCCCGCTTCCGTAACGTCGAGTACCCCGTCGTTGTCGCTGTCCAGATCGCGGAAGTTGGGTGCGCCATCACTGTCGAAGTCTGGTGCCCCGGCATCGTCCACCCCGTCACCATCGGCGTCCACGCCTCCCGTCTGATCGACATCGAAGGCATCGTCGATACCATCCAGGTCGGAATCGACACCCGTGACCCCGGTCTCGACGCTGTCCGGGATGCCGTCACCATCGCTGTCGGTCTCGAGGTAATCGGGCATGCCATCGCCGTCGCTGTCTGCCGGTCCCAGCGCGTCGTCGACGCCGTCACCGTCCAGGTCGCTGCCGCCCGTGTTGTCGACATCAATCGCGTCATCGATACCATCGCCGTCGGCGTCACTACCGGTCAGCGGTGGGCCATTAGGCACGCCGAAGGCATCCGGCACCCCGTCGCCATCGCTGTCCGGATCCACGTGGTCGGGAACACCGTCGGCATCGCTATCGGTGGCTGCCAGGGCGTCGTCGATGCCGTCACCGTTCAGATCGCTGCCCGCAGTGTTGTCGACGTCGATCGCATCATCGATGCCATCCGCGTCGCTGTCATTGCCGGTCAGCGGCGGCGTGTTGCCGTCCTCGACGCCGTCCGGAATACCATCGTTGTCCGAATCCGTATCGCGGAAGTCCGGAATGCCGTCGCCATCCGTGTCGCCATTGCCCTCGACCAGGTCCGGGATCCCGTCGTTGTCGGTATCCGTATCCAGGTAATCCGGTAACCCGTCGCCGTCAAGGTCCGACACCTCGAACAGGTCGTCAATGCCGTTGCCGTCGTTATCGCTGCCGCCGGTCGCGTCCACGTCAATCGCGTCGTCGACGCCATCGCCGTCGCTGTCGTTGCCGCTCAACAATGGCAGGCCGGTGTCTTCCTGCCCGTCCGGGATGCCATCGTTGTCGGCATCCGGATCCTGGAAGTCCGGCAGGCCATCGCCGTCGGTATCCGCAGCGCCTTCCACCGCATCCGGGATGCCGTCATCGTCTGCGTCGAAATCGACAGTCACCGCAAAGTTGACGACCCGGGTATTGCCAATCGCATTATCGACTTCCGCGGTGAACGTGTAAGCCCCCTCGCTCACGGACGTCGCGGTCGTGCAACTCCAGGTATTGGTCGGGGCGTCCACCACGGGGATCGCGGTGCACAGCACATTGCCCAGGTCATCCCGCACCGTCACCGGCTGGGTGGGCGGCTGGTCGGTGGTGCCGGTGAATACCGGGAAACTGTTGCTGGCCGGCGGCACGTCGTCTGCCGCGAGCAGCGGCACGTCGACCGAGTAAGTCACGCTGGTCGTCGCCTGCGGCGCCGGATTGCCGGCCGCATCATCGACGTCGGCCGTGATCGTAATCGTGCCGGCATTCAGCCCGCTGATATCGGCCGCTGCGGCCGTCCAGCTGCCACTCGCTGCGGTCGCGGTGCTGACTACGGGCGCGTTGACACCGTCACTGTAGGTCACCGTCACGGTCTGGCCGTCTTCGGCATTCGTCGTGCCGCTTACGACCGCCGCGCCGGCCTCAGACTGACTGTAGATGTCATCGCCGCCGCTGCCGTTGTCGACAATGGCCACCGCGGGCGCAACCGTGTCTTTGCCCGCCGTGGCCGTATCGATACCGGCATTGCCGACCGCGTCGGTTTGCGTGGCCGTTACCGCAAGGGCGTTAGGACCGTCTGAGATCCCGCTGACAGCGAAGACCGCGCTCCAGCTGCCACTGCTGCAGCTCACGCCCTGCGACGCCGGCGTGGCACCGGGGATGCCAACGGTGACGTTGCCATCGCCGCTCGTGCAGCTCCCGCTGACCGAATAAGCGGCCGCACTGGCAATGTCGGCCGTCGGCGCGCTGGTGATCGTAACCACCGGTGCGGTCGAGTCGACGATGAGCTCGTCGCTGGTGGTGTCCACGCTGCTGTTGCCCGCGGCGTCCGTGCTGGTCACCGCCACGTCGTAGGTGCCCTCGCCGAGCGCATTGCCCGCCGGC
>CAZTIB010000140.1:0-8561 GCA_964613615.1 uncultured Chromatiaceae bacterium | reverse complement strand
TCGAACAGGTCGAACTCGGAATAGTAATGTGCCCCACGACGCTCATACAGACTGGTATCGGTGTGGATCGTGGTGTGGATACGGTTTCCACGCCAGGCCGAAAAACGCCGCGTTTCGGCGGCAGTGGCGTCCGCGAGCAATTCCAGCAGCTGGTCGGGCGGCGTGGCGAATACCACGGCGTCAAAGTTCAGCGTCTCACCTGACCGCAAACGGATATTCACGCCGCCTGGCGGACGCGACACGCACTCGATGTGGGCATCGAGGACCAGGCGGGTGTCAGTCGCCGCGGTGATTTTTCGCAGGTAAGCGTAGCTGCCACCCTCGATGGCCGTCCACTGCACGGTATTCGTAAATGCACGCAACACCGGCACCGCCAGCGCGGCCGGAATAGCACCGGTCTGCGGATACGCGATGGAGTATGCATACATCAAGAGCATGCGCATCCACACAGAGTGCGTCCCGCCATCGAGGTAGTCACCGATCGAGTGCGTATACAATTCCGCTGTCGACAAACCGTCGGTGCGCCGTTCGAAACGGCGCTTGGCGGCAGCCAGCGAGGCGAGGCGCGCCATGGCTGCGAGTCGCCCCAGCGGGCCGGCGCTGCCACGGGCAATATTGTCTTTTGAGCGGTACCGCCGGCCGTCGGCACGGAACAGCGCCGTGGTGCCCGGGACCGGCCGCCGTTGCACATCGAGTTTGTCGAGCAATCGCGCGAAAGTCGGAAAATGACGCTCATCGAACTCGACCACACCGGCGTCAAGAACGATTTGTGGCGGAATGTTCTCGCAACTGACGTTGCCGTGCAGGGTACGAACATGGCCGCCAAGCTTGTTTCTGGCTTCGAAGATTGTGAGCTCATGGCGACCGCTCAGCAAGTAGCCGGTAACCAGCCCCGCTGCGCCGCCTCCGACAATGGCGACTCTCATGATGGCTACTTTACCCGGTCCGACGGTCGCCGCACAGACGCGCAGGCACTTTGCGAGTCGGGGCATTTTTGCGTATCACCGGTTTCTGCGCGTCCCGGTTTGCGAGGCCGGGTCCGGACAACTAAGATCACGAGACGGGACGAGCGACGGAACGTTGTCCGAAAGCAGAGATGTCCACAGCAATGCAACGGCGAAAGCTGGTCCTCCCACAGATCGTTCTCGAGCTGCGCCGGCGCGCCGTGTTTCGCGCCGCCGCCGCCTACATCCTTGGCGCCTGGCTGCTCATCGAGGCCGCATCGGTCGTACTGGGTGCATTCGACGCACCGGAGTGGACACTACAGGCATTGATCATTGCGCTGGTCGCATTATTCCCGGTGATGATGCTGGTGTCATGGCGATTCGACCTCACTCGCCACGGATTCGTGCGCACGATACGCGGTCTGCACAAACCGCACGACGCGGCCAACGTGGATGAGCCCGGCGACGTCGCCCTTCCCGCAGGCATCTCGGGGTCCGAGCGGCGTATTCTCAGCGTGCTTGTCTGCCGTCTGGACCAGGGGTCGCACAGTCAGCCGGCAAAAACCGCGCAACGTCTTGCCGCGCAGCGCCGGGCCGTGGCACGGGTCGTGGCGGCGCACGGCGGACACATTGCCGAGGGTGTGGCGGACGAGTCGCTGGCTTACTTCGGCTACCCCGTCGCTCACGAGGACGATGCGCGCCGCGCGCTGCGTGCCGGGCTGGGTATCTTGTCGATCACGGACGCCGCCGGCGACGCCGACGGCAAGGCGACGAACCTCGCGGTGGCGGTGCACACCGACCTGGCAGTGGTGGGCAGCGAAGACCTCGACAGCGGCTCGGTCCGGATCGTGGGACCGCCCGTCGACACGGCGCGCCGGTTGCATGACATTGCCGAACCTGGCTCGCTGCTGGTCAGCGATACGAGTTGGCAGCGGGCCGAGGGGTACTTCGACGGACAGGTTCACACGACCGACCAGCCGATCGACGGGGTCGGCACGATTTATAGAGTGCTCGCGCGCACCGGTGTTCACAACCGACTCGATCTGAGCGCTTGGCAGGATCTCACTCCGATAGCGGGCAGAGACCGCGAGTTGGCGTTGCTGCAGGACCACTGGCACAAGGCCATGGACGGGATCGGCCAGGTCGTGCTGTTGTCCGGTGAACCCGGCATCGGCAAGTCGCGGCTAATCGAGGCCATCAAGCAGACCATTTCTGTCAGCGACGAACCGACCGTGATGGCCGGTTACTGCTCGGCGTATCGCACCGGCAGCGCGTTGTTTCCGTTTGTTTCGCTGCTGCTGCAGACAATCCCGGAGCTCGAGTCCGATCTTCGCGACGAACGCCGACTCGCGGCATTGCATGGCTTTCTCGACGAGCACGGACTCTATGACGACCAGGACTTCTGCCTGCTCGCAAACCTGCTGGGCATGGACGCGCCGAACGCATCCATAGTCGAGCGCTTGTCGCCACCGATGCGAATGCAGCGCACCGCGTCGGCCCTGCTATCGATACTGCTGGCCCATGCCGGGGAGCGCCCCCTGCTGCTCGTGGTGGAGGACCTGCATTGGGCCGACCCCAGTTCGCTGGCCTTGCTCGCGCAGCTTGTAGACCACGCGGCCACGTCGCGTTTGTTGGCACTGTTGTCCTTCCGACCCGGTTTCGCACCCGAATGGGCAGGTCGTTCGCATGTTTCGGCGCTGTCGCTCGGCCGCCTCCCGCTCGACGATGCGCGCGCGTTGCTCAACGGTATTCCGGGCGCGGCGACGCTGCCCGATGCAGTGCTCCACGCGGTCGTGCGCAAGACCGACGGCGTGCCCCTGTTCGTCGAGGAAGTGGTCAAGATCGTCCTGGCGAAGCGCGCGGAAGGCGACCGGGAAATCGGCCCCGAAGCCGTCGATGTCATTCCGGATACCCTGCAGGAATCGCTGATGGCACGTCTCGATCAGCTCGGCAGGGCGAAAGGCGTGGCGCAGCTCGGCTCGATGCTGGGGCGCGAGTTCAGTTACAAAGTGCTCGAAGCGGTTGCGGGCATGGAGCAGGAGCCGCTGCGCGCACGACTCGCCGAGTTGCTGGCCGCGGAAATGCTGTTCCAGAAAGGGGTGCCGCCGCGCTCGCTGTACCTGTTCAAGCATGCGCTGATCCAGGATGCCGCTTACCGCTCGCTGTTACGCAAGGACCGGCTCAGCAACCATCTGCGTATCGCCAGATTGCTCGAACAACGATTCCCCGACATGGCGGTCACCCAACCGGAAACGCTGGCCCGTCATTTCGCCGCGGGCGGGGAGGCGGCCAGCGCTGCCCGCTACTACCAGTCGGCCGGAGCCAATGCACTGAAAAAATCGGCGGCGGCTGAAGCGGCCGAGCACGTTGGTCACGGACTCGAGCAGCTCGACGCGCTGGCGCACAGCGCCGACCGCGACCAGCTGGAGCTCGGCCTGCGTATGGTTCAGGGGCCCGCCCTGATGGCCACGGTCGGTTTCGCCGATCCGCGCACCAGGGAAGTCTATGAACGCGCCCAGTCGCTGTCGGGGTCGCTGCAGGATGTTTCGACCCTCATTCCGATCCTGTTCGGCTTGTGGATTCACCACGGCGCCAGGGGCGAACTGACCCGCAGCCTGGAACTGGCGCGCCAGTTGCTCGGCATTGCACACCAGGCCCAGGACGACGACCTGCTTATCGAAGGCAACCTGGTCGTGGGGTGCTCGAGTTTTCACATGGGCGACCTGCAAACCTGCTGTAAGCACTTCGAGCAGATTCTCGCCGGCTACCGATCCGATGACCATGCGCACCACGCTTACGTTTTCGGACAAGACCCGATGGCTGCCGGTGCCGCGTATCTCAGCTCCGCATTGTGGTGCCTGGGTCAACCGACACGCGCGCTGGAGGTCGGCGAGCAAGCCGTCGCACGCGCGCGCGAGATAGATCATCCGTACACCCTGGCGCTGGCGCTCGTCTTCGTGACCCGCGTTCATCAAATGAACCGCGATCCAAAACGGGTGGCGCACCTGGCCGGGGAAGTCTTGCAGGTCACCGAAGAGTACGGCTTCCCGACCTGGCACGGATTCGCTTTGATCCTGAAGGGTTGGGCCGATGCGCTACTCGGCGATGTGCAGCAGGGACTGGCCCTGGTGGAGCAGGGTTTGGGGGTGTGCAGCCTGATACAGCTGGGCGTGTCGCGTGCTTACTTTCTGAGTATGGCGGCCGAGGTCAGGCTGATGGCGCACGATGCCGACGGTGCAGCCGCCTGGCTGGACGAAGCCGAGAACGAGATTCGCACCCATGGCACCCAGGTGGAGCAGCCCGAAGTCCATCGGGTGCGTGCCCGCGTCGAGCACGCTCGCGGCAATGCTTCAGCCACAGATGCTATCGCGCAAGGCGTTACGGTGGCGCGTGAACTTCAGGCGCCCGCCTGGGAGATCCTGTGTCTGTGCGAGCGACTTGCCCTGGGCCTGTCCAGCGACGAGGCGGCCGATCGCCAGCGCGTGCAGCGCCTGCTCGACGATTTGCCCGATGCAGGCGACTGGCACGTGCGCCGATCCGCCATGACGGCACTCAAGGGCTAGCAGTTGGTTCGATCGCGCGAAAGCGCTGGCCGTAGCCGGCGGTTGAGCGGGATCGGGCCAAATGCGCCGCCCGGTCACACCACAAAACCGGATAGCACATGATGCCCCCGACGCTCACCGCTGCTGCTCGCCTGCGAGTCCCCGCAAACCATCGGCTTGGTGCCGGCATTTTGAGCGCCCTGGTGAAATAGCCGGGCTATACGGCGATGCTTTCGCTGATCTGCCTGGGGTCGAGGTAGGTATAAGGCACCTCGAGTCCCTCATTGCGCCGGGCGATCGACTCGCTGATCGCGCTCAAATCCCGGCGAAAGTCTCGCGCCAGGTTCCAGATCTCGGGAATGCCGTGGAAATACGGTTCCTCAAAGTTGCCGATCATCCAACGGGTCGGTGCGCTCAGCAGATGGACCATCTGCATCTGGGCATAGGTCTTGGCGTGATTGGGCAAACACGCCACGAAGTCGGCTTCGGTGAGCGGGTCGTCCTTGCTGGTCGGCCATGGTTTGTACATCGAACCCGGAACGTTTGGCGGGTAGCCGAACATGTCGTACTGCCCGTTGTTCACGCTACTGTGCTCGGCGGTGCAGGTGAATATCAGACAGGTCATGATGCGCTTGAGATCCTCGGCGTTATCGAGCGTCCCCGCCGGCAGCAATCCAACCACGTTGCCTGCATCGGGCGCCGACAGCTCGGCCACCCAGGCCTGCAATTCGTGGTCGCCGACGACAGTTTCGGCGGTCGGATACCAAAAATCCACGACTCCTGAAACATAGGTTTGAATGGCTCCCCAAACAGCCAGGCCGTCATCGCGATAAAAGTAATTGCTGAGCAGTTGTGGATCGTCCACACCGCGACGTGCGAGATCCGCCGGCAGGTCGCAGAGCGAGAAGTTCCAGGTGGCGTATTCACGCCGGAGCAGCTCCAGGCTGCCCGCGGCACCGGCCGAGATGACTTTGTCGATGGGGCCGCCGGGGGCAAGCATCTTGGTGCGTGCCGCATGGTTGATGGCCAGGGTGTCATGAAAGTGCGGCTGAAGGAGCTGAAACATCGGATGGCGGTCGTGCAATTGCCGATGACGTCCTACCTCGAAGGTCTCCATGGCCATGTGGGTGCGTAACAGGTGCGAGCAGACTTCGTGATAGGCCGCGTCGGCCGCCTGCACGTAGGCCTTGACGACCGTCCACAGCCAGAACGGGTCGTCGGGCGTGAATACCGGCGTCTTCGGCCCGTGCCGCTGCTCCAGTTGTATCGCCAGCGGCAGAAGCTGATTGCACTCGTTGGTGTAAAACAGCGAGATGGGCACCGCCAGATAACCGTTCCTGGCCTTGATGCCGTCGAGCGCGGCGTGGTCAAGTATGTACAATCGCCCCGAGCCGGCCAGCGACTCGAGCGTATCGCCGTTATCCAGAACGCGGTGGACCATATCCTCGGTGACGGCCAGCTTGTCGGGAATTCGTTCGCAGCGCTCGATCAGAACCGGATTGACACCGTTGAGGCGCTGGCGCCCGAATTCGATGTCGCTGGCAAATCGGGTATGTACCAATGGTTCCTGCCACAGCGGATAGTGTCCGTCGAAAACGGCCAGGTCCTTGCGTCGATTGAACAGTTCCTGGAAGCGCGATATCAGGTCGTTCACGACGCTTCCGATGAGGTCCTTTGTCATCTTCCACGCCTTTGCGGTGCTGAAGGACTCCTTTTCCGGCAGGTTCTTGACGTATGCCGGCTGTCCCGCTCCGCTGACGAACTCGTATTTGAAGCGTTGGGTGATGAGCTCGGCGTTGCGCAATTCGCGTGTCGCGACCGGTTCGTTCTGCGGCAGGCAGATTGCCGAGCGGGCCGCGCTCAACGGATCGCGGTTGTCGGGGTCCAGCGGCAGCTGCCCGCGCCACTTGTAGCCCAGCATGCGGGCGCGCTTGGCCCAGATATCGTGCATGCGCAGGTAGTTGACCGAGGCAGGGTCCCAAATCGATCTTGCTTTGGGCATGCTCATACTACGGGGGTGATTGCGCAGGTCGTACCAAGTCAGGTTGCCGGCCTCGCGCGGCATCAACTTGTCCACTTCCACTTCGGCCAGATCGAGCCACGGGAAACGCTCCTCGTCCCACGGAATGGCGCAATTGAGCACATGATCTCGGGTTTCGTCTTCGTAAACCGGGCAGAACTGCGCCTGCAGGTGATACCGTACCGGCTCGGCGTCAAGACGGGCGGCAAATTCGTCCTTGAGATAGTTCTTCGAGCGTGTTTCGCCGGGTCTGATTTTTTGCAGCCAGAACTCCTCCAATTCCTCTTCGCTGGGGCGGCCCACGTCGGGCCCGCGATCCCAGGGCTGGAGCTTGAACTTGACGTACCAGTTCTTGCCATCGGTATCGGTGTACTCCAGAGGTGTCTTGCTGTGGTAGTTCAGTTGCGTGAACGTCTCCGGATAACAGACCGCGCCACGGATGCCCTCGACGAGTAACGGGTTCTTGTCCAGGTAAGGCTTGATATGCGTCTCGCGACCGCGGATGGTGGCGACCATGAAGCCGAAAAAATCACGGGCGCTGGAAAACGGCCCTGCGGTGCCGGTGTTCATCTTGAGATCCAGCGGCGCGGCGTGATCGGCATCGGTGAACTTGAGCGAAGCGCTGCGTGCCGCGAGACGGCAGTCGTCGTCGAACGAGACTGTCGCATGACGCAAGCGACATTCGAATTCCCGGCCCGGCTGGAAGAATTCATTCGGAGGGATTTCCAGTTCGTCCAAGATTCGAATCCGCCCGGTTGCGGTAAGACCGTTCTCGTGCGACATTCGCCGGCGACTGAACAAAGAGCTTAGTGTGACCAGGAAGATGATGACGAATGTCAGCATCCAGAGAATCGGCTTATTTACGATGGCTTTGAGCATCTCACCCGCCTTTGGACTGGTCCATTAAAAGAAATTCATGGGTAGTGGTTTCACTTTCCTGTTCACGGGCTTCGACCTCTCGCCAGCGCGCGACGTTGTCCAGTCGTTCGGCCTGCGCGCTGGCCAGGACCTGTCCCGGCGGCGCTGCGCGAGCGACGCCCACGGCAAATCGAGCGGTCCTGCCGAGGACCGCTCCTTCCGACAGGGCTTTTGTGCTCGTGCCCCATTTCGGCACCAGCACAGGCCCGGCATGCAGGCCGACCTGCGCGGCCTGCCCGTGGAGGTCGGCAAGACCGGCGGGGAGGTCGAACACGGTGTTCGAAAGTGCCTTTGCACAGTCGATGGCACGTCGCAGGTCGTCCCGGCGTTTCTTTGGATAACCAAACGCCGCCTGCAACTCCAGGCCGGGATCGGCAATTGGAATACCCCCGAACTTGCCGGCAATCTGCGCGAACTGGATCTCGATCGCGTGGCGCATATCGAGCAGATCCTCCGGGTCCAGTGCGTTTGCGTTGCGGATAGGCAGGCAGGAAACCAGGACGAGATCGATCTGTTTGAGCCGGCGCCTGCGTTCCGGGGCCAGGCTATCGGCGGCGACGACGTCGTTCCAGTCCCCCGGGTCATCGCCCGTGCGCGAGACGCCCTTGATGGAGATGTCGAAAGTCCAGGCCAGCGCAATTGCGACCGGAAAACCGAGCGCGGCCGCGATGATGATGATTGGCATCACTGCCCCGGAGGCGCCGAAGGCATCCAGCATGAGATCAAGTGCTTCGACCAGCGCCCAGGCGCCAACCGTGTAGGCAACGGCGGCAGGAAGAACACGACGCCGACGCAGCTCGTGGATGAAGCCACTGTTGTCAGGCTTGCTAACAGACATCACAAAAGAATGGGTCATGCCGGGGGAAATCGCAAGCGCCATGCCGGGGCGAGAACTGTGTAAGCGATACTCGTTGTAATCAGCCCTGCAGTGAGCAAGCTTGCGCTCCAGGTCGCTCGAACACCGGCACCCAATTGACGGCACTGCGGGGCCAGGCGTTCCGCCTGCCTGCCGGCGAGCTGGTCGCCGAGGTGTGCGGACGGCCGGAATCCGAGATCGATGCCGTCACGGCCAAGGCGGCGTTGCTCGCTGCGGCGGCCAGCCCCGCGGCGGACCTGTCGGCCGGCACGCCGCTGTGG
>CAZTIB010000139.1:0-12514 GCA_964613615.1 uncultured Chromatiaceae bacterium | reverse complement strand
ATCGTCCACACTGGCGCCCGACACCTTGGCGTCGGACAGGTTGGTCAGTGCGACGCCCGTCGTCAACGGGCCGGCCGCCGCAATCGCGCGCGGATCCTGCAAGACCACGGCTATGTCGCTCGTCGCGCCGCTAACGGCGCTGACGCGGTAGCGGTCGCCGCTGGCGGCCCCCGCACCGACGACGATGGCCAGGCCTCCGGCGAGGAAGGGATCGCCGGCCGTGCCGGTGCCGCTCAGGCTCACCGGCGCGCCGTTGCTGATGTCCGACAGTTCCCACGCGGAGCCGTTGTAGCGCAACACGTAATCGCGGGCTTCCACGCCGGCCGGATCGGCGATGCTGACGGTCACCGGTGCACTGCCGCTGTTGTTCGCACTCGCCGCACTGATCGGCGTCACTGCGGCGAAGAAGTCGCCGCCCAGCGCGCCGTTCAGATCCACACCCAGGCGGTGCTGGTTGTTGAAGACCTCGGTGATGCCCAGGGCCAGCTGGCCCAGCTCACGCTTCGCGCCTTCGAGGACCTCCGAGCGCACGGCCAGCAGGCCGGCGACTTCGCCGCCGGTAATCAGGTTCGAAATGTTGCGGCCCCGGTAGGCCACTTCCATACGGGTGCCGTCGAACTCGTTCTGCACCATGTCCAGTTCGTAGGCCGTCACGTCCAGCACCAGCGGCTGGCCGTTGCCGGCCAGCACATTCACCGCGCCCGTTGGCTGGCGAATCGCATTGAAATCGATGAGTTCGGCGAGTTCCGTCAGCAACCGCTCCTGTTCGTCGTACAGGTCGTTCGGATTGCTGACATTGGACGTGGTAATGCGTTCGTTGACCTGGGCGAGGCTGGCGGCGATGTCGTTGATCCGGTTGATCGCCTGCTCCAGCCGGCCGTTCACTTCCTCGCCGAGCTGGCCCAGCTGTGAGTCCAGCTGCGCGAAACGCTGCGCGAGGGACTGTCCCTCGGCAATCAGCTGCTGGCGGTTGACGGCAGACGACGGGTCGCGATTCAATGCCTCTGCCTGGCTGAAAAAGGCCTGCACGCTCTGACTGATACCCGCGTCGGGATTGCCGAGCAGGTTGTCCACCCGGCCGGCGAGAGCGCTGACAATGCGCGACCGATTCTGCGCCATGGTTGCACTTTTCAGTTCATCGGCGAGAAACTGATCGTAGATACGGCTGACCTCGGCGACGCCCACGCCGTTGCCGATGGACAGGCCGCCGCCCACAACCTGCGCGGGGCGCTCGGCGAGCTCCACGCGCTGGCGCGTATAGCCTTCCGTCGTCGCATTCGCGACGTTGTTGCTCGTGACCTGCAGTGCGCGCTGGGCGGCAAGCAGGCCGGATAAACCGTTGTTAATCAGGGCAGCCATAATGTCGTGTTCACTGGCTTGCGGCGCGACGGACGCGCGCCGGGTTTACAGCCTTGTCGGCGATTCACTCCCGGTCTTTAGGTCATCGACCACCCGGCTGAAGCGCGGGCTGTCCATAATGTTGCTGATCTTGCTGGCGTATTTCGGGTCCGTTGCGTAGCCGGCAGTCTGCAGGGAGAGGGCGTAGTCACTGGCACTGAGGTTGCCGCGAGTCGCGTCGCTGTAGCGGGGGTTCTCGCGCAGGAAGTTCACGTAATCTTCGAAGCCGGACTCGAGGTCGGGATACGCGCGGAACTCGGCACGCTCGCGCTTGGCGACGCCGTTGTCGTACTCCAGTGTGCTGATACTGACGCGCTCGCCGTCCCAGCGACCGTCGGCCTTGATCCCGAACAGGTTATTACCGCTGATACCCTCGGCATCGCGAATCAGGCGCTGGCCCCAGCCCGTTTCCAGCGCGGCCTGCGCGGCGATGGCGCGCACGTCTACGCCCAGCTGCTTCGCGGCCTGCTCTGCCATAGGCCAGATCTTGCGCAGGAAGCTTTCCGGGCCGTCCGGGCGGAAGTCCCGCCGCTCGGGCACCGGCGACGCGGCCGGCGTGGCCGCATCGGCGTCCGGCACCGGGGAGGAGGGCAGGCGCTCGTCCATCCGCTCGCGCAGGCGCGACTGGTCGATGGGTAGCGCGGACTCCGGGCTCATGGTGCCGCCCAGTTGTCGTACCAGCATTTCGGCCAGGCCCAGGCCCTTTTCCCGGGTCAGTTCCAGCGCGATCTGCTGATCGAACATTTCCTCGTAAGTCGTGTCGCGATCTTCGGCAAACTCCGAGCCCGCCTCGCGCATGCTTTTCAGCATCATCTGCACGAACAGGGCCTCGAACTGCCTGGCAGCCTCACGGGTCGCTTCCGGGGTGCGCTCGCGCGCGCCGGCCTCGAGTTCATTCAGGCCTTTAAAGTCGTTGTAGACAGAAGTTTCGGGGATCACGTCATGACTCCGCTGATCAAATCACCAGCAGTTCCGCACGCAGTGCGCCCGCTTCTTTCAGCGCCTGCAGGATCGCAACGATGTCGGCGGGTGACGCACCAATGTTGTTGATGCCCTGCACGATCGAATTCAGGTCCATGCCGCCCTTGACCATGAAGGTTCCGGGCCCGGTGACCGACACGTCGATGCTGCTGTCCGGCGTAACCACCGTCCGGCCGCGCTCCGCGAAGGGCGCGGGCTGGCTGGTTTCGAAGTCCTCCGAGATGCTGACCACCAGCGTGCCGTGGGACACGGCCGCCGGCAGCACCTTGACCTCGTTGCTGATGATCACGGTGCCAGTGCGGGCATTGATGACCACCCGGGCAGCTGCGGCTCCCGCTACCACCTCCAGGTTTTCAATGACCGAGACGAAAGACGTGCGCGCGGCCGCCGTGGGTGGCGCGGCAATCTGCACGGACATCGCGTCGAGGGGCTGCGCGGTGCCGGCGCCGAGATAATCGTTGATGCTGCTGGCCAGGTTCGTTGCGGTCGTGAAATCCGAGCGGTGCAGGTTCAGGGTCAGGAAATCGGTCTGCGCGAAACTGTTGGGCACCTCGCGTTCTACGGTGGCGCCGTTCGGAATCCGGCCGACGCTCGGCACGTTAATGGACACGTTGCTGCCGTCGCGGCCGGTGGCACTCAGGCCTACCACCAGCAGGTTGCCCTGGGCGATGGCATAGGTATTGCCGTCGAGGCCAATCATCGGCGTGGCGAGCAGCGCGCCGCCGCGCAGGCTCTCGGCGTTACCGATGGACGACACCGTCACGTCTATGGTCTGGCCCGGTTTGGAGAAGGCCGGCAGATCGGCCTGAATGCTGACCGCCGCCACATTCTTCAGCTGCAGATTGGTGCCCGGCGGCAGGGTGATGCCATAGCGCTCCAGGAAGTTGACCAGGGACTGCGTTGTGAAGGGCGCCTGCGTGGTGCGGTCGCCGGTGCCGTTCAGGCCCACCACCAGGCCATAGCCCACCAGCTGGTTGGTGCGCACGCCCGCGACGTTGGCCAGGTCCTTGATGCGCTCGGCCGAGGCCTCGCCCGTGCCGAGCGCCATGGTCGCCAGCAACCAGCCGAGCAGCAGCAGCGGCCGGTTGCTGATTCTGTATTTGATGGGTTGTGTTCTCACTGTTTACCCCTGCTCAGAGCGGGAAGAACCGCATGAATATCTTCGCGACGATGCCGGGCTTGTTCGCGTCAGCGAGCGTGCCCTTGCCGCTGTAGGTAATGCGCGCGTCCGCAACCTTGAACGACGGCACGGTGTTTTCCGTACTGACATCCGTCTGTCGCACGATGCCGGTCACCTGTACGTATTCCTCGCCCTGGTTCAGGGTCAGCCACTTCTCACCGCGCACCGCCAGGTTGCCGTTCGGCAGTACGTCGAACACGGTGACCGTGATGCTGCCGTCGAGGCGGTTGCTCTGGCTGCTGGAGCCCTCACCGGCAAAATCCTGCTCCGTTTCCCAGCTGGTCTCGCCGATGCGGTCGCCGTCCACCCGGCGCGTATCGCCGAACAGCACCGGGCTGCCGGAATCGAAGTCACTGTTCTTGCTGGCATCAGTACTCGCGCTTTTCGATGCCTGCGTCCGTTCGTTCAACAGGATCGTGATCGTGTCGCCGATGCGCCGCGCCTTCACGTCGACGAACAGCGATTGAGCAGACGCCTGTTGATAGATGGCCCCGTTCACGGTTGCGGGCGCGAGGGGCTGTGGCGGGGGCGCTGGCGGATACTGTCCGGGCTGCGGGCCGATGACTGTGGTGCAACCACTCAACGCAGCGGCCCCCAGGGTGGCCATGGCGAGCAGAGAGCGAGTCAGCCGGTTGATTGCGTGCTTCATGAACTGACCTACAGGTTGTTGTTCAGGTACTGCAGCATCTGGTCGCCGGTGGAGATGGCCTTGGAGTTCATCTCGTAAGCGCGCTGGGTGCCGATCATGGCCACCAGTTCCTCGACGACATTGACGTTGGAGCCTTCCAGGGAACCTTGCACGAGGTTGCCAAGGCCGTCGAGCCCGGGCGTGCCGAGCTGCGGCGTGCCGCTGGCTGCCGTTTCCAGGAACAGGTTCTGGCCGCGCGGCTGCAGGCCGGCGGGGTTGATGAAGTCTGCGGTCTGCAGGGACCCGAGCTGCACCGGAGCGGGTTGACCCGGCAACTTCGCCTCGACGATGCCGTCGGGCGAGATGCTGATGCTTTCGACACCGTCAGGGATCGTAATGCCCGGCTGCAGCTCGTAGCCGGCAGCCGTCACCATCCGGCCTTCGGAATCAATCTTGAACGAGCCGTCACGTGAATACGCAACGTCGCCGTCGGGCAGCAGGATCTGGAAGAAACCCCGGCCCTCGATCAGCAGGTCCAGCGGGTTGCCGGTGTCGACACTGCCGCCCTGCTGAAACGTCTTCTCTGTGGCGACGACCCGCGCGCCGGTGCCGATGCTCAGGCCGATGGGGTTCTCGGTGTCCTGGGACGTTGCCGCGCCGGCCTGCTGAATGTTCTGGTACAGCAGGTCTTCGAACACCGCGCGGCTGCGCTTGAAGCCCATGGTGTTGACGTTGGCCAGGTTGTTCGAAATCACCGACATGCGCGTCTGCTGCGCATCCAGGCCGGTTTTCGCGATCCACAAGGATTGCATGTTCTAGTTCCTCCGTACTCGCATCGTTATCCGCATTAGCCGACTCGCATGAGCTGGGCGGCCAGCTCGGCGTTTTCTTCCGCCGTGTGCAGGGTTCGAATCTGCATCTCATACAGGCGGGACAATTCGATCATCTGCACCAGGGCCGCGGCCGCGTTGACATTGGACCCTTCCAGCTGACCGTTAGTGATCTTTACTGCCGGATCAGCTTCGGCAGGACTGCCGTCGATGTTCGCGAAGAGACTCGGTCCCACCTGGCCCAGGTTTTCGCGCGGCGGGTTCACCAGCTTGAAGCGGTCGACCTCCGCGATGGTGGTGGCGTCCTGGCCCTGGGGCACGATGCTGATGGTGCCGTCGGCGGCGATCTCCAGCTTTTCGTAAGGCGGTAACGAAATGGGCCCGCCGTTGCCGAGTACCAGGTGGCCGCCCGCGGTTTCCAGCAGGCCTTCCGGCGTCAGCCGCAGGCTGCCGGCCCGGGTGTAGGCCTCGTTACCGTCCGGGGCCTGCACCGCGAGCCAGCCCGGGCCATCCAGGGCGATGTCGAGTTCGCGGCCAGTTTGCAAAGCCGGCCCCTGGGAGTCGTCCCAGCTCAACGGTTGCTCACCGACCGCGATTCGCGACTCCAGTCCGTCGCCGGCCACGGGCGAACTCAACAGCGTGTGCTGCATCGCCCGGAAGCCGTGCGTTCCGATGTTGGCAAGGTTATGACTGACCACGGACTGGGCCTGCATGCTCCCGCTAGCACCACTCAGCGCCGTGTATATCAGCCGGTCCATTCGCCTCTACTCCTGCCTACCGTTGCTTTAACGGATGTTGATGATGGTCTGTGTGACCGTATCCATCGTGGAGATCACCTGCGCGTTGGCCTGGAACAGGCGCTGCGCCGTGATCATGTTCACGAGCTGCTCGGTCAGGTCTACGTTGGAAGCCTCCAGCGCGCCGGACTGAATCAGGCCGAAGTTCGACTCGGTGGCCTCACCGCGCTGCGGGACGCCGGAGTTGAAGGTTTCCTGGAACGACGTGTCGCTCACCTTCGCCAGCCCTTCCGGGTTGGAGAAATTGGCCAGCGCCACTTTGCCCAGGGAAATGGATTGGCCGTTCGAGAACCTGGCAAACACGATACCGGTCTGGTCGATCTCGATATTGCGCAGGCGTCCGGCCGAGCGGCCGTCCGGATTGATGCTGTTTACCACGAAGTTCGAGCCGTACTGGGTGGTGTTGGACAGGTCCAGGTTCAGCGTGACCGGGGTCGCCCCGTTGGCCGGATCCCAGGCCGGGTAGGTCAGGACGCCGTTCGGCGGGTTCGTAATGCTGCCGTCGGCCGCAAAGTCGAACGGCTGAGCGCCGCCGATCTGGTTGCCGTCCAGTGTCTGGTGGACCTCCCAGGCACCGCCGGTTTCCAGGAAGTAGTAGGTAGCGGTGTGGGCTACGCCGAGGGAGTCGAACACCACGGTCGACGTGCTGTGATTGAAGGTCTGCGGATCGTTCGGATCGAAGGGCACGACGCTGGGTGCGGCGGCATCCGCCGGCAGGTTGATATTCATGTCCACGTTCGCGCTCGGGTCGGGCGGGCTCGTGTCCGTGGTGATCTGCAGGTCGCTCAGCGTGCCGGTATTGAAGCCGCCGGCGCCGTCAGCGGGATAGATTTGCAGGCGCTCGCCCTCGGCGTTCTCCACGAAACCGGATGAATCGAGGCCGAAGGCACCGACTCGCGAGTACAGCAGGCCACCGCCGTCATTCACGACGAAGAAGCCGTTGCCGGAGATGCCGAGGTCCAGCTGGCGCTCGGTGATCTCTACATTGCCCTGGGTAAATTCCTGTCGCACGTCGGTCAGCCGCACGCCGGCGCCGATGCCGGTGGCTTCGCCGGAGTAGACGTCTGCGAATTCCGCACGCGATGACTTGAAGCCAAAGGTATTGGCGTTCGCGATGTTGTTGGACGTGACCTGCAGGTCGGTGGACGCGGCGTTCAGACCGCTTAGTGCAACTTGAAATGACATCTTTCTACTCCTTGGTACTCATACTCGTTTGTCTGCTCGACATTCCGTGTCGACGGGGTCTTACATGATGGCTTTAACCTGGGACAAGCTGACCTGCTGGCCGTTTGCGGTGGTCAACAGCGCGCTGCGGCCACCGGCCGACAGGCTCACGCTCTGAATTTCGGAACCGACGTAGGTCGCCAGCGGCTCTTCAACACCGTCGTTGCGAATGAATGCCGCCACGCGATAGGTCCCCGGTTCTGCCCGTTCGCCGTCGGCCAGCGTGCCGTCCCATTCGAAGCTGGCAAGTCCGGCACCGCGGGTGCCCAGCGAGAATTCGCCGGCTACCTCGCCGCGCGGATTGAATACCCGGACGTAGCCTGCGCTGGTGCCGTAGGGCAGGTCGACGCCGCCCTTCAGGCTGGTTTCGCTACCCAGCGTGCCGAGATTGCCGTCGGCCAACACGGAGCGGCCGACCATCGTGGCGGCCTGCAGCGCCTGGTTCGCCGACATGGAATTGGCGAGGCGCTCCAGTGACTGGTTCATCTCGGCAATGCCGGACACCTGGCTGAACTGCGCCATCTGCGCGATGAATTCGCCGTTCTCCACCGGCTGGAATGGATCCTGGTTGGAGAACTGCTCGACCATCAGCATCAGGAAGTCTTCCTGGCCCAGTTCGGTGCGTTCTTCCTGCGTTGGCTTCTGCAGGGTCAGTTCACCCAGGTCGAAATCGGTGGTTGGCATATTGATCATGGTTTGTCAGCTCCTTGCGATTACTGCCCAAGCCGCAGCGTGCGCAGCAGCAGTTCCTTGGACGTGTTCATGATTTCCACGCTGTTCTGGTAACCGCGGGACGCCGAAATCATGTTCACGAGTTCGTCCACCGGATTGACGTTGGACATGTAGATGTAGCCGTCGGCATCGGCCTCGGGATGACCCGGCTGGTGAACCTTCGCCGGCTCCTTGTCACTGGTGGTAATGTCCGACACGCGCACCCCGGCGCTGGCCTCGGACTCCCAGTCCATCACTGTCTCGAACACCGGATGGCGCGCACTGTAGGCCTCTTCCGCAGAGCCCGAGGCCGTATTGGCATTGGCCAGGTTGCTGGCCGTGGTATTCAGGCGCACCGACTGCGCGCTCATTGATGCGCCGGCGATATCAAAAACCTTCCACAGAGACATGGCTATCGGCCCCCGGTAATCGCGAGTCGCAGCCCGCGTATCTTGGCGTTCAGAAAAGTGAGCGTGGCCTGGTAGCGCACCGCAGTTTCGGCGACGGCGCCGGTTTCGACCTGCGCATCAACGGTGTTGCCGTCCATGCTTGCCTGGCTCGGTACGCGATAGAGGACCTCGGCGGGTGTGCCGGCGCGAGGCAGGCCAATGTGCTTGTCGTGCGTGACCTGCATCGACGGCGCGTTTTGCCCGGCGTTTTGCATCGCTCCCTTGAAGTCGACGTCGCGGGCTTTGTATCCCGGCGTGTCGGCATTGGCGACGTTCTGTGCCAGCAGGCCGAGACGCTGGCTGGCCACCCCGAGGGCGCGGCCTTGCAGTGCAAATTCGTTGTCCAGGTTGATCGGCATTTCGCGATCTCGCTTTGTTCCTGTCGGTGTTAAAGCAAGACGCGTGCCAACGTGCATGGCGCCCGGCGTCACACGGAATCATCGACGGGCTCCGGCAGCTTCTTGCCGGTGCGTTGCCGCCGCGGGACCCGGAGCGGCAAGCGGTTGCCGCCAGACCTGCCACCAGTCGCATCGCGGTGCTCGTCGGAACGAGGTTGTCGTTCAGGTCTGTCATCACATTAATTACGGCTCGTGCCTGCTCGCGTTGACGCAGCACGTGGCACGGGTCTTGCATCGATCAGGCCATGAACAGATTCACGCAGATACTGGTCGTGGTAGCGGCCGCCGGCGCCGCGGCGCCCGCAGCTGCAGAAAAGGCTCTGCGGTGGCAGGACCATGAGGAAATTCGTGCCGCGGCTGCGGCGGCAATCAATGCCGAGTGGCTGGCACCGGGCGGGCGAGTCGACGCGGTGGCGGGCGAGCTGGACCGGCGCATTCGGCTGCCGGCCTGTGGCCAGCCGCTGGAGGCCTCGGTGCCGTTCCGCGCGCGCAGCTCGGCGCGTGTTACCGCCCGGGTGCAGTGCGCCGGACCGAAACCATGGAAGCTGCACGTGCCTGTGCAACTTTCGGTCTTTCAGCAGGTGGTGGTCACCAAGCGGGCGATGCCGCGCGACAGTGTGTTGACGGCTGCCGACATTTCATTGGCGGAACGGGATACCGGTGAGCTGGATTATGGTTTCCTGAGCGCGGCTGCGGATGCGGTGGGTCAGCAGCTGCGTCGGCCGCTGGCAGCGGGCGAAGCGGTCACTCCCGGCCACCTGGAAATGCCGGCACTGGTGAAACGCGGCCAGCAGGTCATTCTGCAGGCTCGATCTGGTGGTCTGGACATTCGCATGGCCGGCGTGGCCCAGGAAGACGGTGTCCGCGGCCAGGTGATCGGCGTCGTGAATCAGAGCTCCGGGCGGGAAGTCGAGGCAATCGTCCGGTCCGCGAAGTCCGTCGAGGTATTGCTGCAGTGAATCAGCGACACTTACTGCAATTAGCCCTAAAGGTGCCCGTAGTACCTGCCGATATATAGGCGGGACCGTGCGCGTTTGCGCAGGAGTAACGAGCCATGGCAGACAAAATCAGTGCATACGCCCGGCCGGGGCTTGACATAAACCCGTCGCGTAACCGCGGGGTGGAGAAGAGCGATCCGACCAGTGCCACTGGCAAGCAGCAGCGGCCCGAGCCCCCCAGGGACTCGGTGAAGCTGAGCGGCCAGGCAGGCAGCCTGCGTGACGTGGAAACGCGTCTGAAGGATCTGCCGGATGTCGATAACGACCGCGTGGAAAGCATGCGCGCGCGCCTGGATGCCGGTGACTACGAAATCGACGCCGAGCGGCTGGCCCGCAAACTGATGCGCCTGGAGCAGGATCTCGGATGAACCCGGCCGCTGCCACGCAACTGACCGAACTCCTTGACCAGCAGCTGGCCGCGCTGGAGTCGGTGCTGAACGTGCTGGCGCGCGAACAGACTGCGCTGGAAGCCCGGGACGTTTCGGCCCTGGAGAGCCTGACGGCCGAGAAGCAGGAGCACCTCGCTGCCGCTGCCGGCCTGGAACAGCAGCGCCGTGAACTGGCCCCGAGTCCGGCCGCCATGGAGACGCTGGCCGAGTCGCCGGCCATCGCCGAGCGCTGGGCCCGCCTGCTGGAACTGACCCGCGCCTGTCGTGATCACAATGAAGCCAACGGCCGCATCATTCGTCGCCAGCAGCGGCGAGTCGAAAGCACGCTGACCCTGATGCGTGGCCAGGGTGATCAGACCGACGTGTATGGCCCGGACGGGGCCGATCCCGCCGTGCGCACGTGGCGTCTGCCGATAACCACCGTCTGAGTATTTCTTCCCGCCTGCGGTAAACGCGGCTCACCATGACGGCGGCGGTCGCCGGCGAGATGTGGCCTGCTGCCCGCGCGGTGGCCTGCTCAGCCGATCGCCTGGCGCGTCTCGTCGATGGCAGCCTGATTCGCCGCCACCAGGTCCATGAACGAGCTCCCGGACAGCTGCACCGGGGCCAGCATCTCTTCTACCTTCGGCGCGGCGCCGTTACTGGCTTCCTGCAGACTGTCGTAGAGCTTGGATGCGGACACGAGTCGGGCAATTAACGACATATGCTCGGCATCGCCACCGGCCACGCCGTCCTGTTGCTCCACGGCCTCACCCACGTGAGCGGGCATGCCCCACGACTCGACGAAGGCACGGGCGATCGTCGGGTGCCAGTTTTGCGTCACGCCGTCCCAGGCGGGATGGTTGGCTACTTCGAGCCCCTCACGGTGGGCCTTGGTGAGCAGGTACAGGCTGCCGAGCTGGTGAAAAAGGCCGGCCGCCAGGGCTTCATCTGCGCGGACGCCTTCGACGCTGCCGCCGAGCGCATGGCAGATGGCCGCGACGCCGTTGGAGCGTCGCCAGATTTTTGCCAGCATCGGGCGCACCGGTTCCAGCCATTCCTGCTGTTCCATCTGGCGCATCGCAAAGGCCGTTGCGGTGCTGCGCACCACGTTGAAACCCACCAGGTTCACCGCAACCTGCGGGTCGCTGATTTCGCGGCCGCTGGCGTTAAAGGCGGCGGAATTGGCCAGCTTGATCAGGCTTGCGGCCAGCGATGGCTCCGAATTGACCAGGGCAACGATGTCCTGCACGGACTTGCTCTCGTCGGCGAGGTCGCGGTGCAGACGCGCCACGGTGTCGGGAAAGCCCGGCAGTTCCAGGTCATCACGGTCCAGGTCCGTGGCCAGGCCCTGCACAAATTTGAAGGCGGCGGCATTCAGGTCTTCTGCGGTGGTCATTCCGGCTCCTCGGCGGGCAACAACAGCCCACGGGCTAACGCTTAACTCTCAGCTATATCGGCTTGAGGGCGCTGCAACTTAAGTCAAGAAATCGCGCACCGCGGGCGCGAACGCACACGGTCAGCAGAAATCTGGGACTTGAGCCAGAGTTTGGAAGGACCCGCCGCTAGCTGGTGGCTCGGTACTCGCGCGGTGCCATGCCGGTCCAGCGTTTGAAGGCCCGGGAAAAGTTGCTCTGGTCCGAGAAGCCCAGCAGATAGGCGATCTGGCTGAGGGACAGTTCGTTCGTGCGTATGTAGTTCTCGGCGAGGCGTCGCCGAGTTTCGTCGCGCAGCTGCTGGAAGTTGAGGCCCTCGCTCGTCAGCTGGCGTTGCAGCGTGCTGAGACTCCTGTTCAAGCGCTGCGCCACGTCTTCCTGGCGCACCGTGCCCGACGGCATCATTTCCACCAGCAGCTCACGCACTTCGGTGGCTATGCGCGCCGGATCAAGGCTCGCGAGATAGCGTTCTGACACCATGTCGTTGGCGTTTGCCAGCTCCGGGTTGTCGCCCGGCAGCGGGGCCTCGGCGTCGGCCCGGGCAATGGCGAGGCTGCAAAAAGGCTGGTCGAAACGCACGCCCGGCCCAAGGGCCGCGCGGTAGCGATCGGCCTGGCCGGCATCGTCGTGGGGCAGGTGGACGGCCCGCGGGTAGAACTCGGGTCGGGTTGCCGCCTGCATCAGGCCGACCATGCCCCGGACAAAGGAATCAACATTGGCTCGACCGGGGGCTATAGACGGGTCCGGAAAGCGCACCGACAGTTCCCAGTCATCGGGCTCCTTCAGTTCGACCCGCACGTCGATATCTACGGTGGACAGCACGCGCCGGTAACGGACCAGCCTCTGCAGGGCTTCCAGCAGGCTCGAGCTGGAGATCCACGAGCAACCGATGGCCTGGAAACTGCCGACCCGGCTGCGGGCGCCAACAGTGAGGCCGAAGCCAGGGTCAGCGGAGCGTCGCGTCGCCTCTTCCCACAGAAGCCGCAGGTTTGGCCACGGGTAGCGGGCGCCCGGCACCCGCAGGCGTGACATGTCGAGCTCCGCCGCGGCGAAGACTTCGGCGGGATCTATGCCGTAGTCCCACTCGAGGGTTTCCGCCAGCAGCTGCGCGCCGGT
>CAZTIB010000138.1:0-7411 GCA_964613615.1 uncultured Chromatiaceae bacterium | reverse complement strand
CACGCCCGAGTTGCTGCAGCAGGGCGCTGAGCGCCTGGCCCGGGTCCTGGATATTCAGCACCCGAGACCGGCGACCGGGCTCTACGACTTTTCATTTCTAGGCTGAATCTGCCGACCATGCCAACCGTGCGTGGCCCGGTGAGTGCACGTCGCAGGGCTGCCGATAGCGGGCGATCGTGGTAGTGTGCGGCGCGCCTTGGTCGGCATCGCCGCCCCGGGCCCTGGCTGGACAAAGAGATGACTGATATGGACACCGAACAGCGGGTGCTGCGCGATGCGCTGGGCCAGTTCGCCACCGGCGTCACCGTGGTGACCACGCTGACCGGGGCCGGCGACAGGGTAGGCGTGACGGTGAACAGCTTCGCTTCGCTGTCACTGGATCCGCCGCTGGTGCTGTGGAATCTGGCGCGGCATTCGGCGAAGTACCAGGCCTTTGACGACACCGACTACTTTGCGGTGAACGTGCTCGCTGCCGACCAGGAGTCACTGGCACTGAAATTCGCCAGGCCCGGTGGCGAGCCCTTTGCCAACGTGAAGACCACGGCGGGCGCTGGCAACGTGCCGCTGCTGCCTGGCTGTATCGCGTACTTCGAATGCCGTGTGACGCATCGCTACCCCGGCGGCGATCACGACATGCTGATCGGCGAGGTGCTCAGCTTCCGCAGCGTTGCCGGCGAGCCGCTCTTGTTCTACTGCGGTCAGTTTGGGCGTTTCAGCCCGAGTGCATAGCACCAGCCGCTCGCCCCGGCCGGGCGAGGGCCGCGTGACGGGTAGTCAACGCCTGGGTGGTATCGGCGAGAAGGCCGGTCTCACCGCGCCGACCTCGGGGTTCCAGTTCAGGAAACAGTCTTCGAACACTTTATAGGCGTGGCTGCGAATCACCTCTGACTGCGGCAGTTGCTGCCACTGCGGATAGACTTTTGCGGCCATAATCTCCGCAGACTGGTCTACGTAGTTGCCCCAGAACACGCCGGCAGTCAGGCCGGGGCCGTTGGCCTCTACCGCAGCCTGGATCGCACTGCCGGTGGCCCAGGTTGGCGCGATCTCGGTCATGTACGCGTCGTACAGGTCACCGAGGTATTCAAAGGTTCTTTCTATATCTTTCTTGTAGCCCACGTTGGCGTGGCCGAGATTGGCAAACTGCCAGTCTTCACCGAGCACGTGGCGCAGAAAATCGATCCAGCCCGTGATGTTAATGGACGAGCTGATGTAGGCCAGCGGCACGCGACCGGGATAGTTGAAGTCGACGTACATGATTACACCGTCCGGCGTCAGCACATAACTGTCGGCCGCGCTGTGGGCCGCGACAATGGGTGTTCCCAGCACGAAGTCCCACTTCTCGAAACGGAAGGACGACCGGCCGTCGCGCAGGATCTCCGTTGGCGTGGCCACGTTGTTCTGGTGCGCGATGATTTCCCGGGCCGCGCTCTGGCTGGCAATGATGCGCAGCTCTATACCCTGGGCTTTCAGGGCCTGCTGCAGGCGGATCCCGCCGCCGTTGTGGTCCGTGTGCGTGTGGCTGTACACCAGGGCGCGGACCGGCAGCTCCGTGAAGCTGCGGATCGCCGCGAACATGTCCTCCGGCACCACGGTGTTGGATGCGTCGACAACCAGCACGCCTTCGTCGCCGACAAAAACCGTGGACGCAAACGCGTTGCAGATCATCCAATACGTGCGGTCGGTCAGGCGTTGCACGTACCAGCGACCGGGTTCGCCAAAGTCCGGCGCCCTGACCCGTTCGCCGACGGCCAGCTTTTTCGCAACGGATGGCTCGACATAGGTCTCGCCCTCGGCCTCCCAGCCGTTTATCAGCGGGGCCGGATCAATGTGCTGGAACGGGAAGCTTCGCGGCCCCTCGGCTGCAAAAGCGTTAAGCGTGCAGATGCCGAGCAATGCGGCGGACAGCGGCGCAAAGCCTGCGACGCGTGTGGAGCAGGTCGTGTGTGGAGCCATGTTTGCCTCGCGAGTTAGCGTTTCAGCCGGGTTTTTTCTGCAAGCTTAGGATGCTGCAGAGGCAACGGGGACCGCAATGCAATCCCGGCAGGCCCGCGTGCGGATCTGGCGGAGATTCAGGCGGCGGCCTGGCGGCCCAGGAGCTGGCCCATGGCGGACGCCAGGTCAGCGGCCGCGGTATCGGAGACGCGGTCGGCGCGCCAGGCCACGTGCAGGTCGGGCCGCACGAGGATCGCGCCCGTTTCCGCGGTTCCGCGAATGCGTGCGAAATCGCCATAAGGATCTTCGAGCTCGCTTCCGTGGCCGATAATGTGAACCGCAATCTCCACGCCGAAGGCCGCTTCGGCCGCCTTCGCGGCATCCTGCCACGCTTCACCACCGGTGCCGGTGATCAGCGCGAAGCGCCCTTTACCGCACAGGTCCAGCGTGGATACCTGGAGACCGTGTTCCAGCAGCCAGACGTGGGGCATGTGTGCACCAGGCCAGGTCGTAGCCTCGTAGTACAACTCTGCATCGCGGCTGTAGCCCGGGTCGGGTGTCCCGTCGGGCACCACCGCGGCGGAGTCGTAGCGCTGATTCAGCTCCACGCCGTGGGCGTTGTAGATGTATTCCGTCGCAGCAATGGCATCCTGCAGCGCGGCCCGGCGCTCGGCGGCTTCCGGCGTCGTTTCCTTCAGTGCAGACATGTTTTTCCGCATCTGCTCCGGATCCTCCGTGCCTAGTAGCCCCAGCGCCCCGAGTATCGGTGGGAAATCGCCGAGGCTCTTGTTGGCTCGTTGCACGATCTGTTTTGCCACCGGGGCGCGTTCTGTGTTGTAGGTATCGAGCAGGGCAGGCGCGGCCTGGCCCTGTATCACGAGCGCCAGTTTCCAGGCCAGGTTGTAGGAATCCTGCATCGATGTGTTCGAACCGAGTGCGTTGGTGGGCGGGTGACGATGAATCGCATCCCCGACGCAAAACACGCGACCGCGCATCACCTCGGTGGCGTACATGTCGTTCACGGTCCAGGTAGAGGTGGAATCGATCCTTACCGGTATGTCGTGATCGCCGATCAGCTTGTGCACGATGCTGGTGGCGAGCTCCTCGGTCAGGTCTGGCGCACCCTGCTCGACTTCAAAGCCCCAGATGGCGAGCCATTTCCACCACGGCCGCACCATGCGGACCACGCCGATGCCCAAGCCGCCCACATCGGAGCCGGGCTGGATGACCCAGTACAGGATGCTGGGCCGGTGTTCCACGTAGCGGCTGAGATCCGCTTCAAACACGATGTTCATGGAGCCGGACAGCCCCATCTTGCCTTCCAGCGGCAGGTCGATGTCCTCCAGGACCTTGGAGTTCGCACCGTCGGCGCCAACCAGGTACTTGCAGCGCACGTCGTATTCCTGCCCGGTGAGCCCGTCGCGCAGCCGCGCGGTTACGCCGTCCTTATCCTGTTCGAGCGCCAGGTACTCGGTGTTGAAACGCACTTTGGCGCCCCGGTGGGCAGCCGCGCGAATCACGATGGGTTCCATCAGGTTCTGCGGCAGGTCGTGAATCTTGGTGGGGCTGGCGAGGTCGTAGTCCGCCTTGCGCAGCGGGTGAGTGCCCCAGGCCTTGATGCGCCCCAGTTCGTCACCCGCTACGCTGGTGCAGTAGGTGTTCTCGCCCATCAGTTCGTGGGGCACGCCCTGTTCCACCACGTCGCGTTCCAGGCCGAGGTCACGTAGCAGTTCCATGGTGCGCTGGTTAGTAATGTGGGCGCGCGGCGTGCGGCAGGTGAAGCCGTACTTGTTGATTACCATGTTCCGGATGCCGTATGTCGACAACGCGCAGGCGGCTGCCGCACCGGCCGGGCCGGTCCCGATGATCAGGACATCAGTTTCCATGGTGGGCACTTGATCGCTCATCGTTGACGGGTCTCCTCGTTGCTCTAGCTCGCCTGGCGTGCCGTGCTGCCCGCGCCGTGGCTGGAATAGGCGCGGTCACGGCGAAAAGCTTTCAGTTTGTCTGCGTCAACATGGACGCCGAGACCGGCGCCGTCCTGTAACCACAGCTGGTAATCACGATACTCGGCGCGGCGCTCGCAGATGTCTTCGGCCAGCAGCAGCGGGCCGACCAGTTCGCCACCTAACGGCAGGTCCGCAAGCGTCGCGCACAGCTGCATGTTGGCGCCGGTGCCGAAAGACGATTCCAGGAAGGTGCCCATGTACAGGATGACGCCGCCCGCCGTGGCAATGTCCGCCATCGCACGCGTTGCGCGCATGCCGCCCGCCTTCATGATCTTCAGCGACACGATGGACCCGGCGTGCAGGCGCGCCGCTTCCTGCATTTCGTGGCTGGTGCAGATGCTTTCGTCGAGCATGATCGGTATGCGGCTGCTGGCGGTCAGCCGGGCGCTGCCGGCGAGGTTCCAGCGGGGCAGGGGCTGTTCCACCATCTCGATGCCGCCGTCGGCGAGTTGCGGAATAGCCCGCGCCGCGGTGGCCTCGTCCCAGCTTTCATTCGGGTCTACCCGCACCCGGGCCCGGCCTTCCAGGGCGCGGGCGATGCGCAATGCGCGCGCGACGTCGGTGTCGGCATCCACCGCGCCCATCTTCAGTTTGAAATTGCGGGCGTAGCCGTCGGCGAGCATCTGCTCCGCCTCGCCGATCTCCTGCTCGGGGTCACCCGTGGCCAGGGGCCAGGCCACCGGCAGCGAGTCGCGCACCTTGCCACCGAAGAGACTGTGCACCGGCACGTCCAGCGCCTTGCCGACGGCATCCAGCAGCGCCATCTCCACGCCCGCTTTCGCAAAGCGATTGGCATAGACCTGTTTGTCCATGGTCGCCATCAGGCGGGTAAGGTCGAAGGCATTGGCACCGATCAGCAGCGGCGCGAGGTAAGTATCGATGATGACCTTGATGGTCTCGACGCTCTCGCCGCTCCACCACGGGCCGGAAGGCGTGACGGATTCGCCGATGCCCTGCACGCCTTCAGCGGTTTGCACAAACACCATCACCACGCTCTGGGTGCGGGAACCGAGGGCCGAGAAGCGTTGCAGGCGCTTCAGCGGCAGGTCGACGATGACCGTTTCAACGTGGCTGATTTCAAGTTTGTTCATGGTGCTTCGAAGGAATTTCGCATTGTCGGCCGCAGCTGTTGCAACGACATCACCATGTTAGGAGTCCGTCTCTGCCGAAGTAAAATACTATTGCTTGCGACAGGCGATACCCGATCCGTATGGCGGCCGGGAACAGCGTGCCTACAGGGCTTCAAGCCCCAGAGCGATGCCCTGGCCGACGCCGATGCACATGGCGGCGATACCGCGCTTGGCACCGCGATCATGCAGTTCCATCGCGAGTGTGCCGGCGAGGCGGGCGCCCGACGCGCCCAGCGGATGTCCCAGGGCGATTGCGCCACCGTTGGGATTCACGTAGTCGGCATCGTCGGCGATACCCAGTTCGCGCAACACGGCCAGCGACTGGCTGGCGAAAGCCTCGTTTAGCTCCAGCAGGTCGATGTCAGTCACCTGCCAGCTCAGGCGTTCGCACAAAGCCCGGGTGGCGGGTGCGGGCCCGATGCCCATGATGCGTGGCGCGACTCCCGCCACCGCGCCGCCGGCGATGCGGCACAGCGGGTTGAGGTCCCACCGTTTCACCGCGGCGTCGGATGCAATCAGCAACGCGGCCGCACCGTCATTGACCCCTGATGCATTACCCGCAGTTATCGTGCCGCCGGTGCGAAACGGCGCCGGCAGGGCGGCGAGCTTTTCAACCGTCGTATCGGCACGCGGGTGCTCGTCCGAGTCCACCACCGTGGTTTGCTCGCGCTTCCGGCCGGGCACCGTCACGGGCACAATCTCGCGCGCGAGGCGGCCCGAAGCCTGTGCCCGCACCGCGCGCTGGTGAGAGCGACAGGCAAAGGCATCCTGGTCTTCCCGGCTGATGTCAAAGTCGGCTGCCACGTTCTCGCCGGTTTCTGGCATGGAGTCTGTCCCGTAGCGCTGATCCATTAACGGGTTGACGAAGCGCCAGCCGATTGTTGTGTCGTAAATTTCCTGGGTGCGTGCAAACGCTCTGTCGGCCTTCGACATGACCAGTGGCGCGCGGGACATGCTCTCGACACCGCCGGCGATGACGAGTTCGGCTTCGCCCGAACGTATCGCACGGGCTGCGGCGTTCACGGCATCCAGGCCTGACCCGCACAAACGGTTAATTGTGCCGCCCGGCACGGTCTCCGGCAGACCGGCGAGCAACAAAGACATGCGGGCCACATTGCGGTTGTCTTCGCCGGCCTGGTTCGCACAGCCGAAGATCACGTCAGCCACCTGGCTCCAGTCGATGTTGGGGTGCCGCTCCACCAGCGCCCGGATCGGGATCGCGCCCAGGTCATCGGTGCGCACGGCAGACAGCGACCCACCAAAGCGTCCGAATGGCGTGCGCAGGTAATCGCAGATATAAGCGTTCATGCGGCGGTCTGACGGTGGGCGGTTTCGGTACGCTCGTTGAGGTCCCGCAGGACGGCGAGTTCATCGGCGGTTGGTGGAGGCGTTTCCGCGACCTCTGCGGAGAAGCGCAGCGCCCAGCCGGTGTTGCTGGTCACAGCATCCCGTGTGACGCCCGGGTGTAAGGATGTGACGACAAACTCGTGGCTGTCCGGCTCCGGTTCCAGGATGGCGAGATCGGTGATGAGCCTGGTTGGGCCTTTAGTGTGCACGCCGTGGCGCGCCCGGTCGTCACCACCGGTGCCGTGACCCAGGGAAGTCCGGAAATCCAGCGAGTCGACAAAGCCGCGGCGATTCTGCGCCATGATGATGAACACCTCGCGGCACGACGTGGCAATTTCCGGTGCACCGCCGCCGCCCGGCAAGCGCACTTTGGGTGCGTCATAGTCGCCGATCACGGTGGTGTTGATGTTGCCGAAGCGGTCGATCTGCGCGGCGCCGAGAAAGCCCACCGAAATGCGTTCGCCCTGCAACCAGTAGCGGAACATCTCCGGCACGGCCACTGTCGTCAGCGCCGTGTCGCAGAGTTCGCCGTCGCCGATGGAAAGGGGCAGTACGTCAGGGCGCGTGCCGATGGTGCCGGACTCATAGATCAGCGTGAGGTCCGGCGCATGGGTCAGGCGGGCCAGGTTGCTGGCCGCCGACGGCGCGCCTATACCGACGAAGCACACGTCGTCGTTGCCGAGGCAACGTGCTGCGACGACGGTCATGATTTCGGTGGCGGTGTAGTCCCCCATCTTCAATTCCCGCCCACGCGGCTGTAGCGGGCGAAGTCCTCGGGACCGCCCTGCATCACGTGGGTGTCGATCCAGGCCTGGAAACCCTCGCGGCTGGCCGCAATGTCGTCCCAGGCGAGATAGAAGGCGTTGTCCCGCGAGTAGTAGCCGTGGGTGTAGGAAGGGTGTGCGCCGCCCGGCACCACGCAGACTGCATCGACGGTCCAGTGCGGCAGGATGCACGCGTTCGGGTGCACACCGGCGAAGTCATCCACCATTT
>CAZTIB010000137.1:0-7417 GCA_964613615.1 uncultured Chromatiaceae bacterium | reverse complement strand
GCCCACGAACCACTGCGCCTGTTCCTCAGCCAGGTAAGTGGGGTAGGGCTCGTTCGGGTCCCACAGTTCCAGCACCGTGGCGTAATCCTGGGAATTCCATCGTTCGGCCGTAGCCATGACCACGGCCGTGACGTCGGCTTTGACCTCCGGATCAACTTCGATGTCGACCAGGGGCAGGACCGTCTTATGCGCTCCCGCAAAGCTTGCCGGCGCTGCAAGCAGCATCAGGCAACCGATGCCGGCAAAGACACTGAGGGACAGACGCGCGGTGGTCGCTTTTGTTGACATCAGGGGTTCCCCATTTGTTTTGAACGTATGACGGCAGGTTAATGTCTGCTGCAAGGCCCGCGCAACAGCCGGTCCTGACGCAGGGTTCACCTGGCTCCGGTCCACTGGGTTCAGCCAGTCAGTCCTTATAGTTGCCGGATCAAGGATCTTGCGGCCCTGTCAGTGGGCTCGGTGGCATGAAATCTTCACGGGAGACGGGCGTGGCGTCGGAATCGTGTTTCGTGCCGCTGACATGGACATCGAGTTCCGGCGCGGTATCTTGCATCGGCTGTGCCCCTGGCAGCCAGTCACTCCCGTCCAGGCGGGATGGCGCCGGCAGCACCGGCTCTTTCAGTGGTGCCAGCATGTCAGGATCCAGTTCATCAGCCACCGACGCATCTTTGCTGGCCCACGGCGGATCGAAGTCTGCTGCGGGCTGCGCTGGCACTTCAACGTCGGGTTGAGGCGCTTGCCACGCGTAAAGCACGACGGCCAGAATGAGGCCCAGCGTGATTACGCCGATGGCGCCGATCAGGTTGGCAAAAGAGCGGTAATAGTTCATGTCTCGGCTGTTACTCCCCGAACGGTGTCCGGAGATTACTGCAGCGCGGGAATCACGTACTTTCCGATCTGCCGGATCCCTTCAGCCGGATCCTCGTGCAGCCCGAGGGCGATTTCCGTCAGACCGGCGGCGCGAAAACGTTCCAGTTCTTCCAGCTGGCGGTCCATGCTGCCGGGATCGCCTGTCAGTGTCAGTTCGTCCAGGAGCCGGTCGATCATGTCTTCGGGTACGCCCGGGAATTCGCCCGTTTGCTTCCGCCACGCTTCCCAGAACACGCCCATGTGAGTCTGCACGAAATCGATTTCGTCCTCGTCCATGAATGACCGCAGATATTGCGGGCGCAGTATCCCGCGAAGCACCAGGTAACGCTTCGCTTCGCTGATGGCTTCCTGTTCATCATCCTTGATGTGCCAGGCAAAAAAGTTGTTGACGCGGAACTCGTCGGCGGCGGGCGTGGTCTTGGAGCGCGCTTCGTTTGCGATGCCAACGATATTTTCGACCATCGGCACTGTGAAGTCGCTCATCATCATGCCGTCTGCAAGGCGCCCGGCCAGGCTGGCCATCTGCGGTCCGTTGGCGCCGACGTAGATGCCGGGCGGCGGTTGGGTGAGCCACTCGGCCTGGTAACCGTAGGCGGTGTACAACTCACCCTTGAAATTAACGACCTTGTCTTTCGAATCGGCCGCCAGGCGCAGGAACTCTACGCATTCGCGAACCGCCCTGAGCTTGCGCTTGGGTTTCATGCCCATCGCCGCCATCACCGCGCCGCCGCCGCCGACGATGATGTCCGCACGGCCTTGCGACAGTTCGTTCAGCGTCAGCACCGAGTTCGCCATCATCAACGGATGCAGCTGAAACGGGCTGACGGCCACCGGCCCCATGCGGATTGTCGAGGTCTCGTGGGCGAGCCAGCTCAGGTTGACGAAGGGATCGGGATCCGCAATGTAGTTGTAGGTCCAGACTTCCCGAATGCCAACGCTTTCGGCCAGCTTGCCCAGTTCGATGGTCTCTGCAGCCGACAGTGCAGGGGGAATGAAGACGTCGACATCCATGCCGCCCAGTATGCCCGATCAGTTAGCCAGAGGTCCAAAAACGGGGGCCAACCCTATATGCGGTCAGAAAAGCAGCATCGAGATGCTTTTTTGGTCTTCTTGGGGTCTTGGCAGCCGCAGTATACTTTTTCGCTGGATGCGTATAGACACCATCAACACCCATGCAGAGTTCGATGATCTTCGTGCGAACTGGGAATCTGTGTATTCGGTCGATCCCGAAGCACAGTTTTTCCTGTCGTGGATCTGGCTCTCGCAGTTATTCACCCGCAGGCCCCGGAAGTGGTGCGTCCTCGCTGCGGACCCGGCAGCAGGTGATTCAAACTACGCTGCGTTCCTGCCACTTCGTTTGAAAAAACGTTTCCGTAAATCCCGCCAGCGCGAGGTTCGCGAGATCTACATGGCCGGCAATTTCTGGGCCGATTACACCGGTGTCATTTGTCATCCCGACCACGAAGCAGACGCGATCCCGGCCCTCGCCCGGCATCTGAGGGACGAGATGTCGTGGGAAAGGCTCCACCTCGAGAACATTCGCGCGTCCGACCGGCGCCTCGAGCTCTTTAAGGGCCAATTCCCGGCCGCCGAGTTCCGCACCACCTATCGCAACCGGACCAGCAAGACCGACGGCATCAACCTCCTTATCTGCCCTACGGTGGCGCTCCCAGCGACCTTTGACGAGTATCTCCAACTGCACGTGAGCGCCAATACGCGCCAGAAAATTCGCCGATTCATGCGGCAGATCGACGCTGCCGACGATCTGCGGATCGTGGAATCGGTCTCCGCAACGCGCGAGCGTGACATCGACGCGCTGACGCAGTTCTGGCAGCTCCGGTGGGCCGAGCGCAAAGGCGACCAGGTCGAGGTGATGGCGCAGAAGTACCACCGGATTCTCGAGCAGGGCCTGGAAGCCGGCATCATTCACATGTCGTTGTTGCTGGACCAGGATCGTCCGGTTGCGGTGAACGCGAGCTTCATCGACAGGGAAAAGCGGTGCATGCTGTTTTACGTGACCGCCCGGGACATGGCGTGGCGGCGACTCCCAGCGGGTCTCGTGCTGCACGCCTACAACATTCGCTGGGCCATCGGGCAGGGCATGCAGGAATATCACCTGCTGCGCGGCGACGAGCAGTACAAGCATTCCCTGGGTGGCACCGACCGGTCGATCGCCTGCGTTCGCATAGAACGCCGCCGCAGCGCAAAGCGCAAACGAGACAGTCGCTAGCCTGCATGGCCGCGTGTGCCCGGAACCGGCACGCAGGCCCCGGGTGCGCTCACGCTGCGGCAACTACCGGCCGATGTCCGGGCCCGGTTGCACCGCCCACGCGAACAGTTTCCGGTGTTCTTCGGGAATCTTCTCGTACTCGCCGGGGGGCATCTTCAGCGCATGCTGTTTAGAAAAGTTCTTGTTGTCGGCAAACCAGCGCTGCTGGTACACCATGTTGAGGATTGGCCGCACCTGGTCTGTCTTGTTGCCGAGACCCGCGTGGGACAGCCGCATATCCATCAGGAAACAGGAACCGACATCCACGATGGGAAGCTGGCGCGGCAGGGCGGCAGAATCGCGCTGGGACAACAGGTGACTGCCCTTGCGTACGGTCGTCGTACCGGTCATTTCGTCCAGCGGCACCAGCGGCACCATCGTGGTGATCGCAAACGGTGGCAAGGCCATCGGTGGGTCATCCACGTCCTTCGTGAACAGTGCACGATGGTCCTTGTGCAGGTGCTGGTCCTTGGCGCCGGGCAGGGATGCGGCACACACGGTGCAACCCAGCTGGAACTTGGAATCGAGCAGCCGCTCCATCAGGTTCATGATGAAAGGGTTGGCGTAAATGCCCGGGTTGTTGAATGGGCCCTCTATCGCAAAGGTAATCTGGTAACGCTGGTTGCCAATCGATAACGCATCCGGTGCACGATTGCCGGGGCGAAAATAATCGGCATACTCACGAACGAAGTGCTCCCTGCAGGTGTGCAACAGCTCCGCATCGAACACGTTCTCGATGACCAGCAGGCCGTATTCGAAGAACAGCTTGCGGGCCAATTCGACGGACTCGGGCCGCAGCTGTCCCGCCGCCAGTTCGGCCGCCGAAACGGGCAGCGTCGGCGCCACTTCCGGGCGGCGGGCCTCTTGCACGCAGCGGCTCATCCGGCTGGCGCGATCGAGGTCCTCGGCGGCCGTTTTCGACGCCACTCCCAGGTGTATCGACCGGCGAAGCGACGCAATGGCCTCGTCGACACGCAGTTCTTCCAGCAAGGCCAGGCCGTAATCATGGTGCAGACCTGCGTCGTCCGGGCTGAGCTCCAGGGCATCGTCGTACACTGTCAGTGCCTCGGCGCGTTTCCCGCGCTGTTGCAGGGTGCGCGCCAGCTGGGCATTGGTGTCCGGGTCGTTGGGGTGCATCGCCACGTGCCGTCGCAACAGGGCTTCGGCGCGGTAGGGCCGCCCCTTGAGCCGGTAGTCCAGCGCGCAACGCAACACCGTCTCGCTATTCCCGAGGGCGAGCAGGTCGCACAGGTCCAGCAGGTCGCTGAGCCGCGACTGCAGCATGCGCCGCACCCGGCGGCGATAGCTGCGACTGTCGGACGGATAATCGGCGTACCAGACCAGGTGCTGGATCAGCCCGGCGCATACGGCCGCCGGCAGGGCGCGCTGCAGGTCTTCGGGCGCTGCGTACCCGGCACCGGCCAGGGCTTCTACGTAAGTGTCGAGCGCGTATTTTATTGGCGCCGCATTGTCGATGCTGCGCGCTGCGGCCGGACCCGCGAACAGCGTCGCCACCGTTGCCGCACCGGGGAACAGTGCTTGCAGCGACAGGCCAGCCGGCCCGACGGTCGCGTGCTCCCAGTTGCTGAGCACGATTCTCTTGTCGCGGGTCTCCGCCGCGTTCTTCAGCCGCAGGTCGCAGTGATTGAGCGTTGGCGGGAGGTCAGCGGCCAGGGCAATGAAGGCCTGCAACAGATCGGCGCGCACTGCGAAGGCATCATGGTAGTCCTTCGCGCGGGTGCGGCCGAGAAAGTACGCGGCCGCAACCTTGTCACCCGCGGCAGCTTCCGGGTCTGTCGGCCCCAGGAAATTCAGCAGCGACGGCACGAGTTCGCCGAGGTCCAGCGTGGGGAACTGGCCGAGAAGCTCTGGCGCGTGCCTGGCCCGGCCCTGCATCTCCGCATAGGCCTCGAGCAGCTTGCGGTGGGATTTGTAGTCTTCGTCGCTCCGCAGGCGTCGGCCCCGCGGGTCCTTCAGCATGAGCAGGCCTCGCTCAGCGTCCGCGGATATCACGTCCGGAATCTCGCCGGAGAATTGCTCCGCCAGTGCCACGGTGGTCCCGAGCGAGGTGGTCAGGCGCGGCGACAGCTGCTTGAGATAGGCTCTCTCGCTATCGCCGTTCAGCTTGTGCACCCGGGCCCACGGCGCCACGCTGACCAGTTCACTGGAACTGAAATCCAGGCGCTCCTTTGCCCACTGCAGTGCGAGATCGTCGGTTACATAGTCGTGATGTTGAACCGCCATTGAATTGTTCCTTTTCTTCTTCGAGTCATGACGATTAGATTGTTCATCAACCAGCCAAAACAGGGTTATCTCTTTAACCCGCTGATCGATTTCACCTCCAGGAACTCCAGCAGGCCGTGCTCGCCGAACTCGCGGCCATTGCCGGACTGTTTGAAACCGCCAAAGGGCGCATCGGAACTATGCGATGCGCCGTTGATTCGCACCATACCGGCCCGCAGCCGCCTGGCCAGCCGCTGCGCGCGGTCCGCGTCTGCCGTGTACAGGTAGGCGCACAATCCATAGGGCGTGTCGTTCGCCAGCTTGAGAGCCTCATCTTCATCGCTGAAGGGCATCAGGCACAGGACCGGGCCGAAGATTTCTTCGCGACAGATGCGCATGTCGGGCCTAACGTCGGTGAAGATGGTTGGACGAACATAGTAGCCACGCTCGAAGCCCTCGGGCTTGCCCGGGCCACCCGCCAGCAGCGTGGCGCCTTCGGCAATACCCGACTCGATCAGAGACTGAACTTTCGCATATTGGGCGGCGCTGGCAAGCGGGCCGAGATGCGAGCCCATAGTGGCTGGGTCGCCCAGCTTCGTGGCATCGGCGCGCGCCTTTGCCAGCTTGACGGCCTGGTCATACACGGTCGCTTCTACCAGCATCCGCGTTGCGGCGTTGCAGGATTGGCCGGAGTTGACAAAACACGAACTCACGCCCTTTCTGACTGCCCGTTCGACATCGGCATCGGCGAATATCAGTAGCGGCGATTTGCCGCCGAGCTCGAGCGTCACGCGCTTGATCGTGTCGGCCCCTGCAATGGAAACGGCCCGGCCGGTCTGCGTGGAACCCGTGACAGACACCATGTCGACGCCGGGATGCGCCGCCAGCGCGGCGCCAACGTCGCCCTCGCCGTTAATGAGATTAAACACCCCGGCCGGGAAGCCCGCTTCGTCGATCATCTCGGCAAACAGCATGGCCGACAGTGGGGCCAGCTCGCTGGGCTTCAGCACGACGGTGCAGCCTGCGGCGAGCGCGGGCACGACCTTGGCGGTAATCTGGTTCATGGGCCAGTTCCAGGGCGTGATCAGCCCACAGACGCCAACAGGTTCGTAGGCAATGAGCGTTTTGCCGTCGCGATTCGGACGTGCCCACCGGAACTTGCGCAGCGTGCGGATGGTGGTGCGTATGTGCGAGCGGCCCGCGCCGGTCTGCGAGCGTTTTGCCAGCCGGATGGGCGCGCCCATCTCCATGGTGAGCGTCGCGGCCATCTCGGACTGGCGCTGCCTGTAGATTCGTCGCAACGCCTGCAGGTATTCCAGGCGCTCCGTGACGCGGGTCATCGAGTAATCGTCGAAAGCTTCGCGGGCGGCGGCCACGGCCTGGTCCAGGTCGGCACGACTGGCCAGCGCGATACGCGCAATGGGCGCTTCCGTCGCCGGATTGATGACGTCCCTCTCTTCACGATCGCGGGCATCGCGCCACGCGCCGGCAATGTAGAACTGTGTCTTGTCGATCATCGCTGTGGCTGGCCGCCCTCGTCACCGACACCCGCGGGTTGTTGTTGCGCGGGTCCGGCTTGTTATCGTGCCGCACGGCCGCCTGCCATTTGCGCGCGAGGTCCGCGACGGGCGGCTGTTCTAATTTGTCATAAGCTGGCCCGAAAAAGAGGTGCTGTCGAGCTTAGACCCGTAACTCACTATAGCGCACCGAGAAAAATGTTTACTAAAAGAAGCCGTTTGATCTCGTTCTTCTTAGCGAGAGATTTTGTTGCTTGACAGTAAAAAGGGTACGGATTATTAAGTACGTATAACAACGTATTCGAAGCATAAGAAAAAGCTGGCGTGCGAAACCGAAGCCGGTTCCTGGGGGCAATTTTTACGGGCCCTCACTTCGCCGCCAACTCTGCGCAGAGAGTCCCCGTGGCTGGGGACATCACAACAACAGAAAAGGGGTGTTCGGTAAATGAGTGACGACAATGTCTTGACCTATTCGGATTACCTGGACGGCGGCTCCGGCAGCGGTTCGGCTTCCGGCTCGGGTAGCGGTTCGGCTTCC
>CAZTIB010000136.1:0-13201 GCA_964613615.1 uncultured Chromatiaceae bacterium | reverse complement strand
CCGCGCGTGTTGTGCAGGTGCACGCCGGTGAGCTTGTCCTGGCCTACCTCGGCCCAGACCAAGTTGATCAGCCGGCGCAGCTGGGTCGGGTTCGCGTAGCCGGTGGTATCCGACAGGCCCACTTCGTCGCAGCCTAAATCGATCAACTGCCGCGCCAGGTTCACCACCTTGGCTTCCGGTACCGCACCTTCCAGCGTGCAGCCGAAGGCGGTGGACAGACCGCCCTCGAAGGCGGGACGCTCGTCGGCCGGCAGGGTTTCAAGCAGCTCGACGATTTTCCGGACCTCTTCGAGCACCTGCGCATGCGTCTTCTTCAGGTTCGCCTGGCTGTGCGTCTCGCTGACGGACAGCGGCAGCGTGATCTTGTGCGCGCCGGCCTTCAGCGCGTTCTCTGCACCCTTGAAGTTAGGCACCAGCGCAGCCACCGTGAGCCCCGGAATCGTGCGGGCGAAGGCCACGACCTCGGCCGTATCTGCCAGCTGCGGCAGCAGCTTCGGCGGCACGAAGGAGCCCACCTCGATCTCCCGCACGCCCGCGGCGGCCTCGGCCTCGATCCAGGCTTTCTTGGCCTCGATGGGCATGATGGACTTGATGCTCTGCAGCCCGTCACGCGGGCCGACCTCACTGATCAATACGTCGATGTCGTTCATGTTGTGTCCTGGCTGGGAGCCCGCGCGGCGCACAAGCGTCTGGCAATGCGATGGCGGTGGGCCTTGAGGCATAATGCGGTGCCCGGCAACGTGGGGACCGCCGGCGCAAGCGGCTGATTAATTTTAACAAATCGGGAAACACGATGTCTGAAGATCACGCAGGGCCGCTCGCCGGCGTCAAGGTAATCGAGTTCACGCATATGGTCATGGGCCCGGCGGCAGGGCTGATCCTGGCGGACATGGGCGCCGACGTAATCAAGATCGAACCCACCGGCGGCGACAACACGCGGCGGCTGCTGGGCTCCGGTGCCGGTTACTTCCCGATGTATAACCGCAACAAGCGCAGCCTGTGCGTGAACCTCAAGGCCGCCGAGGGCAAGGCAGCCGTACTGAAGCTGATCGAAGACGCCGACGTCCTGATCGAAAACTTTCGCGCGGGCACGATGGATCGCCTGGGCTTTGGCTACGACGTGCTGTCTGCGCTGAATCCCCGGCTCATCTACTGCTCGGAGAAGGGTTTTTTAAGTGGCCCATACGAACACCGCACGGCGCTGGACGAAGTGGCACAGATGATGGGCGGGCTTGCGTACATGACCGGGCCGCCGGGCCGCCCGCTGCGGGCCGGCACATCCGTGATCGACGTGCAGGGCGGCATGTTCGGTGCCACGGGCGTGCTCGCGGCATTGTTCCAGCGTGAGGCCACGGGCAAGGGCCAGCACGTCGTCGCATCGCTGTACGAGAGCACGGTGTTTCTCGTCGGCCAGCACATGGCGCAATACGCGGTGACTGGCACGGCTGCAGCACCCATGCCGGCGCGCGTATCCGCGTGGGCCATCTACCAGGTTTTTGATACCGGTGACGACGATCAGGTGTTTGTCGGCGTGGTCAGCGACAAGCAGTGGAAGGTGTTCTGCGAAGCTTTCGGCCTGGAGGAGTTTGCCAACGACTCCAGTCTCGACACCAACAATGACCGCGTGACGCACAAAGAGCGCATCCTGCCGGTGATCAAGGACACGTTCCGCCAGTACACCAAGGCGCAGTTGATGGACAAGCTGGAGCAGACCGGCTTGCCGTTCGCCCCGATCGCGAAGCCGGAAGAATTGTTCGACGACCCGCATCTCGCAGCCGGCGGTGGTCTGTTGCCGCTAACGGTGACCGACGGGGAGCACAAGGGCCAGCAGATGCGACTGCCCGGGTTGCCGCTGGAGATGAGCGGCGAACGGTTTGGCGTGCGAATCGACGTGCCGCGGGCCGGTCAGCACACGCGGGAGATTCTTGCAGCAGCCGGCTACGGGGCGGACGAGATCGATGCGCTGGTAGCAGCCGGCACCGTTACGAGCGAGTAGCGCGTCGCCGCAGGGCCAGGCAGCCCCCGAACAGCAGCGCCAGGGCCCAGGGCCCGAGCGCCCCGCCGCCGCCACCACCACCACCGCCCTGCACAGCGGCCGTGGTCTGCACGTTGATCGTGATTGTGGCGCGATCGGCGTCCGGCGTCAGGTCCGTGGCCAATGCCACGATCATGGCGAACAACCCCGCGCTGGGTGACTGCACTTGGAAACTCAACGGCACCTGCTCGCCGTCGGCCAGGTCGCCCAGGTCGCACAGCGCGCTGCCCTGGTTCAGGGTGCACGCCACGCCCTGCGGCTGCACGTCGAGACTGGCCGGGTAGGTCAGGCTCAGCTCCGCGCCGGTCGCCGCGCCACCCTGATTGATCACCCGGAAGTTCAGGGTCGTGGGCGTGTCGACAACCGCCGCCAGGTTGGCAGGCACGCCGTCCAGGTAGGGGCCGATTCCCGTCACGCAGGAAGTGGGCAGCGTGTTCAGGTAGTTCGTCATCGTATCGATGCTGCACTGGGAGAACTGGTCAGACCCGGTGATGGTGGGGGCCATCAGGAAGGTTTCCGGCACCGTGTCGCAAGCGTTTGGAAAACCGGGATCTGTAGATACCTCGCCGTCGTGCTGGGCGTTCAGGTTGTGGCCGATTTCATGCGCGGCGATCAGCGAGCCAAAGTTCAGGTTCGACCCCACTTGCTGGCTGAGGGCAGCTGCGAAAGTGGTCATGCACGCGCTGCCAAGGTAGGCGATGCCGCGGGTCGTGCCCTGCAGATTTCGCCACGTAAACAGGTGTGTCAGGCCCTCGCCGGTGGCGCGGCTCAACCGGTAGTCCACCACCTCGTCCAGCAGGTCGCCGGGCACGTCGGTGGTGAAGGGGTCGGCGGCGGTCTGGAAGACTTCGATCGCCGCGACATCGACTTCCAGCCCGAGTTGCGAGCTGAAGATGCCGTCAACGACGTTCATCCGCGACAGGATCTCCGCTTCCGACGTGATGCCCCAGGCCTGGAAGAATTCGTAGTCGGCGACCGCCCGCAGCTCGATACGCCGGGTGGCGCCCTGCGCCTCGAGCGTGGGCAGGTTGCCCAGCTCCTCGCCGAGCTCGGCGAAGGCCACGTCGCCGCGAACCACTTTCGCCGGCAGTGCCGGACCACAGCTGGCAGCGCCCACCGGCAGCAGCACGTCGCGCATGCGGTAGACGGCATTCGTTGCGCCAGCGTTGTCGCCGCCGGTCGCCGACATCTCGGCGATGTCTGTCCACGGTTCAATGGCGTAGTGTTCGACGCCGTCGAAAAACATGCCGGACAGCCGGTCGCCGCGACGGGTCAGGCGCACCCATGAGTCGGGCGCACCGTCGACTCGGCCGCGGAGCAGGTCATAGTCCAGCAGCACGCGGCGGCGCTGCAGGCGCGCGTTTGGGGTCATGACCAGCTCGAAGCGGCGGCCGTGCGCGTCGAAGACCAGGCGATCTGCGACATCCCGGCCGGCATCCGCCGGCAGCAGGCGCAGGGGTTCCTGGTAGAGAATCTGGCCCTCGTCCTGGGCAAACAGGGGCGGCGCGGCGAGGGACGCCACGAGAAAAACCGCTGCCCCGGCGATAAACCGAAGGGCGAATCCCTGCCCAAATTTGCCCACATCCTCTCCGTACAACAACCGGATGGGCTGGCGCTCGCTGGCGCTTGACGGGTCCTTGCCCGGAAAACCCGCAGTCTATCTCAGCGCAGGTAACACCTGCTCGCCCAGCATCCGTATGGAATCTGCTGGATCATCGTGGATTCTGACCGCAATTTCCGTGAACCCTTCGGCAGCAAAGCGCTTGAAGCGCTCAATATGCCCGTCGACGGAATCAGGCCCCCCAGCCATGCTCAGCTCGTCCACCAGGGTTTGCACTATGTCTGGTGGCACGCCTTCCACATGGCCGGAACGGTCGCGAAAAGCCTGCAGGAACGCGCTCTTATGTTGTTCCACGAGTTCTACTGCCTCGGTTTCAAGGTAGGGTTCCAGCCACGGTCGCTCGAGCCAGCCCCGGATCATCAGCTCCCGGCGGGATTCGCGGTAGGAGTCCTCCGGGTCGGCCTTGACGTGCCAGGCCAGGAAATTGCTGATTTGGAAATCGTCGCCGCTGCGGCCGGCCTGCTCGAGCCCGTGCCTGAGGTGCGGCATGTGGTCCGGGAACATGGCCGGCTGGATGTCGCTCATCATCACGCCGTCGGCGTGCTCGGCGGTCACGTGCAGCAGCTGCGCACCGCTGGCGCCGCCGTAGATCAGCGGCCGCGGGCCCTCGTACCACGGGGCGGCGAAGCCGCGGGCGTGGAAGATCTCACCTTCGAAGTTAAAGCCGCCGCCCGACAGCGCACCGATCACGATCTGCTGGGCTTCGCGCGCGGTGGTCAGTCGCTTGCCGTAATCGATGCCCATCACACCGTTCCATTCGCCGCCGGCGCCGACGACTATGCAGGCTCGGCCGCCGGCGTATTCGGCCAGCGTGGCGATTGCGTTAGCAATCTTCAGCGGATGCATCTCGTAGGGACTGACCACGACCACACCGACATGCAGTCGTTCCGTCGCCATGGCCAGCGGCACAGCGGTCAGGAAGGCGTCGCGCGCGCGCGCGTAGTTCTGCAACCAGATGGCGCGAAAGCCGAACTGCTCGGCCAGCAGCCCGAGTTCCTTGACCTCGTCGGGCGTGAGGTCGGGTTCCAGAATCAGGTCCAGGTCCATTTTTATCCCCCTCGACGGATGCCGCTGATGACATCAGCGGTGAATCTAGCATGCGATCGCGCGTGGCTTGCGGATCGGGGCTAAGGACTTCTACCTAGTGATGGGCTCGTGCAGAGGCCAGTCGGGCAGGGCCGGTGAAGTCGCGCTATTTCCTGGTCAGCACCAGGCGATGCGTGGCCCCGTCGGGCACGATGTAGCCGGCAGAGGGCGTTGCGAAGTGCGTGCCGATCACGAGTACGGGCTCGCCGCTGTGGCCCGCGATGAAATCTTCCCGCGTTGTGAGTGCACGTCCCTGGTCGAAGTCGAAGTTACTACACCACTTCGGCTGTGCGATCTGGCAGGGATGGTGCATCAGGTCGCCGGTGATGATGGCGCGGTCGCTGCCCGACTCGATCCGCACGCTCAGGTGCCCGGGTGAATGGCCGGGCGTGGACACCAGCTGGACCTCGTCCGTGATGGCATGGTCCGGCGTAATGAGTTCCGCGAGGCCGGCGGCGATGATGGGCCGCACCGAGTCGCCGCAGTAGTCGCCGAGCGGTGTCACCGGCGCCTGATCCAGCCAGTCCCAGTCCGCCTGGCTGAACAGGTAGCGCGCGTTTGGAAAGGTCGGCACCCACGCACCGTTCACCAGCATGGTGTTCCAGCCCACGTGGTCCGGGTGCAGATGCGTGCACACTACGTAGTCGACGGACTCTCGCGGAAAGCCGGCCGCGGCAATCTCGTCAAGAAACCGGCCCTGCCGCTGGTTCCAGTCGGGCACCGCGCGCGGCTTGTCGTTGCCGAGGCAGGTGTCGACCACCAGCCGTTTGCCCTGACTCTCTAATAACAAGGAGTAAATGCTGGAGATGAGCCGCCCGTCATCGTCGACAAAGTGTGGGCGCAGCCAGCCGATGGCCAGCACGCGTTCAGGCGTCGCGTCCGGCAGCATGATCTCGGCGGTCATCGACGTGTCTTCGGTTTCGATGATGCGCGTGATGCTTACGTTGCCTATCTGCCAGATCTCCATCGGGGCCCCGTCGTTGTGCTGCATGGAGTCTGGCCAGCATAGCGTCGGCCGGCCCTTGCAACCCGGTTAGAATGACGAGCCTCCAACAACTGGTCAGCAGGCGGGTCTTGACGAGCTTTGACGACATGCAGGCGCAACTCGACACATTGCGCGAACAGCAGATGTACCGGCGCCGGCGGCTGCTGGAGGCGGGGCAGGGCCGCGAGGTGCAATTGGGCGGCCGCCGGCTGCTGAATTTCTGCAGCAACGACTACCTCGGTCTCGCCGCCGACGAGCGCGTGCGCGCGGCCTTCAAGGCCGGCATCGACCGCTGGGGCGCCGGCAGCGGCGCGTCGCACCTGGTCTGCGGACACATGAGCGTGCACCATGAGCTGGAAGATGCGCTCGCCGAGTTCACGCAGCGCCCGCGGGCGCTCCTTTTCTCCAGTGGCTACGCGGCGAATGTCGGCGTGATCAACGCGCTCACGGGCCAGGGCGACCACGTGTTCGAAGATCGCCTGAACCACGCCTCCCTGCTGGACGGCGGGTGGCTGAGCCGCGCGCAGTTTCACTGGTTTCGTCACCGCGACACCGCACACCTCGCGGGCAAGCTCGCAGCGGCAGAGGGTGGCCGCAAGCTGGTGGTCACGGACGGTACTTTCAGTATGGACGGGGATCTTTGCGACTTGTCCGCGCTGGTGCCGGTCGCCGCCGGGCACGGCGCCTGGCTGATGGTGGATGACGCCCACGGCTTCGGCGTGCACGGTAAGCGCGGCTGCGGCGTGGTGGACCCGGATCGCTTTGGCACCGCAGACGTGCCGGTGCTGATCGGTACCCTCGGCAAAGCTTTCGGCACCGCCGGCGCGTTTGTGGCCGGCGAAGACGTGCTGATCGAAACGCTGATCCAGCGCGCGCGAAACTACATCTATACGACCGCGCTGCCGCCGGCCGTTGCGGCCGCGACCCTCACCAGCCTGCAGATCGCTATTAAAGAGGAGTGGCGGCGCGAACACCTGGCAGCGCTGGTCGCAAGATTCCGGGCCGGCGCCGGCGAACTGGGGCTCACGCTGATGGCTTCGACCACACCGATACAACCCATCGTGCTCGGCGAGCCGGGCCAGGCGGTGGCGGCGAGTGCGGCACTGGAGGAACGAGGCCTGCTGGTGGGCGCGATTCGTCCGCCGACGGTGCCAAAGGGTACATCGCGGCTGCGTGTAACCTTCGCTGCCACGCACACGGAAGACGACGTAGACCGGCTGCTGTCCGGCCTCGCCATCGCTCTCGGTAACCGAGACCGGCAGCCTTGAAGCCGCGCGCTTACTTTGTCACCGGTACGGATACCGCCGTGGGCAAGACGCTGGTCGCCGCCGCGTTGCTGCATGCCGCGAACGCGCGCGGGTGGTCCACCATCGGCTTGAAACCCGTGGCCGCCGGCGGTGTCAGTCACGACGGCACCTATGTGAATGAAGACGCCAGGCTGCTGCAGGCCACGGCCAGTATTCCGCTCGACTATGCGGCCGTGAACCCGGTGGTGCTGCACGACGCAATGGCACCGCATATCGCCGCCGCCCGCGATGGGCGCAGGCTGAACGCTGATGAACTCGCGGCGCACTGCCGGCGGCAACTCGATGCCAGCCACGCAGAGTTTGCGGTGGCGGAGGGCGCCGGCGGCTGGCTGGTACCGCTGGACGCGCCCGCCACCATGGCCGACCTGGCCGCGGATCTGGGCTGGCCGGTGATCCTGGTCGTGGCCATGCAACTGGGTTGTCTGAACCACGCGCTGCTCACGGCGCGCGAAATCGACGCAGCGGGGCTCACGCTGGCAGGCTGGGTCGCCAACGTGACCGGGGCAACCATGGCCGCGGAGGCGGAGAACCTGGCGACGCTGGATGACTGGTTGCCGGCACCGAGAATTGGTCTCATCCGCAACCTGGGTCCGGATCCGCGGGTGGCCGATGCAGCCGCGCACCTGGACCTGTCGCTGTTGCCGGACCCCGCCCAGTGACGGACTTCGACCGCGCGCATCTCTGGCACCCGTATACGTCGGCCATCGACCCGTTGCCGGCCTACGAAGTCGTTTCGGCCGATGGCGTACGCATAAAACTCGCCGACGGCCGGGAACTGATAGACGGCATGTCGTCCTGGTGGTGCGCGATTCATGGTTACAACCACCCGGCGTTGAATGCGGCAGTGACCGACCAGTTGCAGAAGATGGCCCACGTGATGTTCGGTGGGCTGACTCACGAACCAGCGATGAAACTCGGCCGACAATTGCTGGAACTCGCCCCCGCCGGCCTGGAGCACGTGTTCTTCGCTGATTCGGGCTCCGTATCAGTGGAAGTCGCCATCAAGATGGCGCTGCAATACTGGTTTGCCCAGGGTCAGCCAAAGCGCAAGCGCCTGTTGACCCTTCGCGGTGGCTATCACGGTGACACTTTCGGCGCGATGGCCGTCTGCGACCCGGTCACCGGCATGCACGAGCGCTTCAGCGGCGCGCTGCCGCAGCATTTGTTTGCGCCCCGGCCGGTTAGCCGATTCGGTGAAGCCGTGCGCCCCGGCGAACTCGACGACGTTGCTGCATTGCTCACCGCGCACCGCGACGAAATCGCGGCGATTATCCTGGAACCAATCGTGCAGGGCGCCGGCGGCATGTGGTTCTACTCGGCCGACTACCTGGCGGGTGTCGCCGAATTATGCGCCGAGTACGACGTCCTGCTGATTGCGGACGAAATCGCGACGGGCTTCGGCCGCACCGGTCGGATGTTCGCCTGCGAGCACGCCGGCGTGGTCCCGGATATTTTGTGCATCGGCAAAGCACTGACCGGCGGTTACCTGACGCTGGCAGCCACCCTGGCGACTGCGCGTGTCGCGCAAGGGATCGAAGCCGATGGTGGCGTGCTGATGCACGGACCCACCTTCATGGCGAACCCGCTCGCCTGCGCGGTGGCATCACTCAGTATCGAGTTGCTTGGCGAGACGGATTGGCAGGGAAGAGTGGCCGGCATAGAGGCCCAACTGCGCGAAGAGCTTGCACCTTACGCGGGACATCCCGCGGTCGCTGACGTCCGCGTGCTTGGCGCGATCGGCGTCGTCGAACTGCACGAGCCTGTCAATGTCGCGGAAGTGCAGCGCAACTTTGTCGAGGCCGGGGTCTGGATTCGGCCCTTTGGCAAGCTGGTCTACCTGATGCCACCGTATATCATTGATTCAGAAAGTCTTTCACGGCTGACCACGGCGATCAGCCTGGCCCTGGAATGAGGCCCGCCGCCCTCGCCGCATGGCTGATCGTGATGGTGTCTGCGCCGGCACCGTCGCACGCAGAAACGGCACTGGTCGCAGTGGCTGCGAACTTTGCGGCGGTGGCGGCCGAAATTGAAAGGCAGTTCGAGCAAAGCGGGGAACACACGATCGACCTTGTCATCGGCTCCACCGGCAAGCTCTATGCCCAGATTGTCAACGGTGCGCCCTTCCATGTCCTGTTGTCGGCGGACCAGGAGCGACCGCGGCGTTTGGTGGATGCGGGCCTGGCGGTGCGCGGCTCCCAACGCACCTATGCAATCGGCGAGTTAGTGCTGTGGAGTCCGGACCCGGACCGCTTGCAGGGCGAAGGGGCTGCTGTCCTGCGCGCCGGCGACTTCCGATCCCTTGCAATCGCCAACCCCCGCCTCGCGCCGTATGGCACTGCGGCGGTGCAGGCTCTTGAAGCCCTCGATGTTTACCAGGATGTGCGGGACCGCATCGTGATGGGCGAGAACGTTGGCCAGGCCCACGCGATGGTCGCCAGTGGCAATGCGGAGCTGGGTTTGATAGCCCTGTCGTCGGTCATGCGTCCTGGAGATCCCCAGTCGGGCAGCAGCTGGAAGTTGCCTAATCAGCTTCATTCACCCATTCGCCAGGATGCAGTCTTACTCACCCGGGGCTCGAACAACGGGTCAGCCAGGGCATTCCTGGAGTTCCTGAGCAGCGAGACGGCGACCGAGTTGATCGAGCGCTACGGGTACCAGCTCGAGGAAAGAAGGGGGCGAACCGATTTACGATCGGAAAGACGATAATTCGGTTCGACCCCGTTTATGCGAAACTGCTGTTGCCAGCGGTCGTGTTGGTGAAGGAAGCCTGAGGGAGGGCTAAGGCCAGTGCATCATGCGCGTCCTGGTAATCAATAGCGGGAGTTCCTCTGTCAAGCTCCGTTTGTTCGATCTGGAAAAGGTCGATCGGAGCCACGCGAAAGAGAGTGAGACCTCGCTGGTTCAGGGCGCGGTCAGGGGCATCGGCGGCATGGCCAGTCTCGAGCTACAGGTAGCTGATCTGCCTGTCGTGTCAATGCAGCAGACCGTCGTCAATCATCGTCACGCGATCCAAAGGCTCTTCGCGCAATGGGCCGACGGCGATTCTGGCGTTGGCAGTGCAGGCCTCGCGAGTACTGTGGATGCCGTTGGACACCGCGTGGTGCACGGTGGTGACCGCTTCTCGGCACCAGTGCTCATCGATGCCGGGGTCGCTGCGGAGATCGACGCACTTGGTGAACTCGCACCGCTTCACAATCCGGCCTGTCTCGCAGGCATCCGGGGTGCCAGGGAGGCCCTGGGTGAGGAAGTCCCCATGGTTGCGGTGTTCGATACGGCCTTCCATCAGGCGATGCCTGAGCGAGCCAAGCGTTACGCGTTGCCAATGGCGCTGGCCGAACGGCATGGCATACGCCGTTACGGCTTTCACGGCATCGCGCATGCATCGCTGCTGGAAGGCTATTTGGACGCGAGCGGAACACCGCGCGACGCGTCGCGTGTGATCACGCTGCAGCTGGGCAACGGCTGTTCCATGGCAGCCATCGACCGGGGTCGCAGCATCGATACCTCCATGGGCTTCACACCGCTCGAGGGGCTCGTGATGGGAACGCGGTCCGGCGACCTGGACCCGTCCATCGTCAGCTACCTGTGCGAGAAAGAAGGCGCTGACCCGGCGGAGGTGGAGCGCTGGCTGAATGAGGACTCCGGACTGCTGGGGCTGTCCGGCCGGACCAACGACATGCGAGACTTGCTGGCCGCTGTCACACAGGAGAAACACGAGCCGTCGAAACTGGCGGTTGAGTTGTTCTGTTACCGGGCGAAGAAATATATCGGGGCCTATCTCGCGGCACTGGGTGGTGCGCACGCCGTAGTATTTGGCGGCGGCATTGGAGAAGCAGCACCGGACATTCGAAATAGCATTTGCGAGGACATGGACTGGTGTGGTGTTGTTTTGGATGCGGAGCGTAACGGCGCCGCCGTTGGCCTGCTGCCCGGCCAAGCAGCCCGTATCAACGCGGACGGGGCAGCTGTCGAGGTGTATGTTGTAGCAGCAGACGAAGAAAGCTGGATTGCGCATGAAACCGTCCTCTGTCTGCGCGCGACCGGAAAAAACTGAACCGCAAGCGTTGGCTGACGGGCGTGGCAATGGGGCATCCAAGGTGCCCGACTAAAAAAGCAAGGAGACCGGCATGGAAAACCCGCTGTCGAAAAACGAACTCGAACTGATCGATGCCTACTGGCGGGCGGCCAATTATCTGTCCGTGGGCCAGATTTATTTGTACGACAATCCGCTGCTGAAAAAGCCGCTGTCCAAGGAGCACATCAAGCCGCGCTTGCTGGGCCACTGGGGCACGACGCCGGGCCTGAACTTCCTCTACGCGCACCTGAACCGCGTGATCAAGCGCGATGAACTCAGCATGATCTACATCACGGGTCCCGGTCACGGTGGCCCGGGGCTGGTAGCCAATACCTACCTTGAAGGCACCTATACCGAGCTCTATCCGAATATCCCGCAGGACGAGGAGGGCATGCAGCGGCTGTTCAAACAGTTCTCGTTTCCCGGCGGTATTCCGAGCCACGTGGCGCCAGAGACTCCCGGTTCGATCCACGAAGGAGGGGAACTCGGTTACGCGTTGTCTCACGCTTACGGCGCCGCTTACGACAATCCCGACCTGATCGTCGCCTGCGTGGTGGGCGATGGCGAGGCGGAAACCGGACCGCTGGCCACCAGCTGGCATTCGAACAAGTTTCTGAACCCGGTAACGGACGGCGCGGTGCTGCCGATCCTGCACCTGAACGGATACAAGATCGCCAACCCCTGCGTGCTGGCACGAATCAGCGGTGAGGAACTCGACCAGTTGTTCCGCGGTTACGGCTACACGCCGCATTTCGTTGAAGGCGACGAGCCGGAAACGATGCACCAGCTGATGGCGGAGACGCTCGACACGGTGATCGGTGAAATCCAGCACATTCAGAGCGACGCGCGCCGCCACGGCTTCCGCGAGCGGCCGCGCTGGCCGATGATCGTGCTGCGCACGCCGAAGGGGTGGACCTGCCCGAAGGAGATCGATGGCAAGAAAACTGAGGGGTACTGGCGCGCGCACCAGGTGCCGATGGGCGCCATGCACGAGAACCCGGAGCACGTAGAACTGCTGGAGAAATGGATGAAGTCCTACCGGCCGGAGGAGTTGTTCGACTCGGAAGGCCGCCTGGCACCGGAACTGGCACATTTGCCGCCGCAGGGCGAGTTCCGCATGAGCGCCAATTCCCACGCGAACGGCGGCTTGGTGATGAAAGACCTGCGCATGCCCGATTTCCAGAAATTCGCCGTAGACGTGCCGTCACCGGGCGCGACGACCGCGGAGTCCACGCGCATGATGGGCAAGTTCCTGAGCGGGGTGATGGAGCGCAACCTGGAACACAAGAATTTCCGCCTGTTCAGCCCGGATGAGAACAACTCGAACCGCTGGCAGGATGCGCTGGAGGTCACGAACCGAGCCTGGGTTGCGGATACCTACGACTACGACGATCACCTGGCGCCAGATGGCCGGGTGATGGAGATGCTCAGCGAGCACCAGTGCCAGGGCTGGCTGGAGGGCTACCTGCTCACCGGGCGGCACGGCTTCTTTTCCTGCTACGAGGCCTTCATTCACATCATCGATTCCATGTTCAACCAGCATGCTAAGTGGCTGAAGGTGTGCCATGAGATCCCCTGGCGCCGGCCGATTGCATCGTTGAACTACCTGCTGTCGTCCCATGTCTGGCGTCAGGACCACAACGGCTTCAGCCATCAGGACCCCGGCTTCATCAATCACGTCGTGAACAAGAAGGCGGAGGTCGTGCGCGTCTTCCTGCCGCCGGACGCGAACAGCCTGCTGTACGTCACGGACCAGTGCCTGCGCAGCCGGAATCTGATCAACGTGGTGGTGGCCGGCAAGCAGCCCGCGCCGCAGTGGCTCAGCATGGACGAGGCCATCAAGCACTGCACCGCGGGCATCGGCATCTGGGACTGGGCGAGCAACGACGAAGGCAGCGAGCCGGACGTGGTGATGGCCTGCTGCGGTGATTCGCCGACCCTGGAGACGCTGGCGGCGGTGGACATCCTGCGCGAGCACGTGCCGGAGCTGAAGGTTCGGGTCGTGAACGTGGTGGACCTGATGACGCTGCAGCCGCAGGAAGAGCATCCGCATGGGCTCAGCGACTGGGACTTCGACGTGTTGTTTACGAAG
>CAZTIB010000135.1:0-3984 GCA_964613615.1 uncultured Chromatiaceae bacterium | reverse complement strand
ACGCAGATGGACGCAGATAGAATCCAGGTCTTGAGCCGCTGCTGAATTAACCATGGGGTAACTCCGTAGTTCGACTGGCGTGTCGAATATTGACTTCCTGTTCGAGGCCAATCTGCTTCGGTGATCGCGGCCGACGCATCGAAACGCAATCACTTGCGCGCCGAGGTCATTTTCACCGAAGTAAGAGACTGCATCTGGCCAACTGCGGCAGGTTGTCGACCTTATAGGTTTACCAGGACTGATTAGGGGTCTCGAAAGCCTATGCCATTCGCACTGGCTGGGCGCCCAGCTCTTGCCAAATTCGGGGCTGAGAACCCTGTGAAGTGCAGACGAGTTGACATTATGATCGATAGTTATTCGAGTACTGCCGACAACTGTGTTCTACCAATTCCACCACTTCACGAGCCGACTGAGCCTGCTGCTCCGGAGTTCATCATGCATTTGAAGACCCGACTGATTTCCGCCCTCGGCCTGGCCGCGACTTTGCTCGCGGGCCTGGGGTCGAGCCAAGCCGCTGAATCGGCGAACGCGGAGCCGGCGGCAGCGCGAGTCCGCCCCAACGTCCTTCTGGTCACCAGCGAAGACCACAGTCCCGACATCGGCTGCTATGGCGACAAGACCGTGCCGACGCCGCACCTAGACGCCCTGGCCGAGCGTGGTGTGCTTTTCGAGCGGGCCTTCGTGCCGCTCTCGGTGTGCAGCCCCAGCCGGGCCTGCATCCTGACAGGGCTGTACCCGCACCAGAACGGTCAGCTGGGCCTGGCCACGCATGGCTACCACACGTACCAGGGTATTCCCAACCTGTACCAGATCATGAAAGGCGCCGGCTACCGCACCGGCATGATCGGCAAGCTGCACGTCAACCCGGCGAAGGCCTTCCCGATCGACTTCTGGCCAGTCAAGAGCAGCAACTTCGCCAAGAAGAAGGTCGCCCAGTACGCCGACCACGCGGCCAAGTTCTTCGCCGCCGGCGACGAGCCATTCTTCCTGATGGTCAACTATCCCGATGCCCACACGCCGTTCCAGAGCGAGCCGGTGAACGGCCTGCCCGAGCACTGGGTAATTCCGAATGACATCAAGGTGCCGGCCTACGTCGGTGTCGATTCGCCACGGCTGCGTGAGAGCATCGCCAACTACTACAACTGCCTGTCGCGCCTGGACGCCTGCATGGGGCTCTTAATGGAGGCCCTCGAGAAGTCCGGCAAGCGCGACGACACCCTGGTGATCTGGCTTTCCGACCACGGCTCGCAGCTGGCCCGCGGGAAGGTGACCTGCTACGAAGCGGGCCTGCGTGTGCCGATGATCATCGACTGGCCCGGCGTCGACGTGCCGCATCGTGAGCCGCGCATGGTCAGCACGCTGGACGTCCTGCCGACCATCCTCGCCGCCACGGGGCTCCAGATGCCGGCCGAGGGCTCGATCGAGCTGCCCGGCTGCGACCTGGGCCCGCTGCTCAAGAACAAGGTTCCCGAAATCTGGCGCACCCACACCTTCGCCGAGTACTGGCCGTGCAGCCGCAACGCCTGCGTCTTCCACCTTCAGCAGTCGGTTCGCGACGAGCGCTTCAAGCTGATCGCCAACCTGCATCCCAGCCCCAACCAGGTGCTGGCGGGCTATTACCAAGAAAAGCACAAGCAAGAGGCGCCGAACGCCGAGGAGCTGGCCCAGGCCGATCCCAAGGTCCAGGCCGGCTACGCTACCTGGCTCGCTGCCCGGCCCTTCGAGCTCTATGACCTGAAGAACGATCCGTACGAGTGGACCAACCTCGCCGAGGATCCCAAGTACGCCCAGCAGCTGTCTTCGCTCAAGGCAGCGCTTAAAGCCTGGCGCCAGCAAACCCGTGACCCGATGTGCCAGCCCGAGCTGCGCCATCGCTACATGAAGGAAGTCACCGCCCGCAAGGGCCGCGGCAACTGGAGCTACGAACCCTACTTCGATCCCCGCAAGAAGTGAAACCATGAACAAGGCACCTTTCGGCACGATCGCGCTCTTGTCCGCCTTACTGCTGACGCCGGCCTCGCTGGGAGCCGACAAGCCCGAGAAGAAATTCCAGCCTGTCGACTGGGCCGGCACGCCGGTCGAGGTGTTCGCCGCCAAGCGTAACCGCGTGATCGGCCACGATGACGGCGTGCGCGAGAAGGACATGTACCAGAACTACCGCGAGCCGGTGGTGGTCAAGACTTGGGACGGCCGGCTGGTGTGCGGCGTCCAGGCTGGCAACAAGCACAGTTGGCCCGAGCGCTCGGGCCAGGATTTCGTGGTCAGCTTCAGCGACGACGGCGGTAAGACCTGGAGCCAGCCGCGCGTCGCAACCGAGGCAGGCAACGGCTCGGTGCAGTCGCACGGCCTGGTCTACGACGCGAAGAAGGACCGCCTGATCGCCCTCTACACCGTATTCCGCTTCGACTACAGCCAAGCCAAGGGCCGCGGCCAGAAGTTCGTGGCGCCGCTCGAGAAGGCGATGCTCGACAAGGGCGAGCCGCTGCAGCTGCAGTTCATGGTGAGCAGCGATGATGGCGGCGAGACCTGGAGCGTGGCGCGCGACATCACCGCGCAGATGCCCAAGCACGATAAGTACATCGTCCGCGGTCACTTCGGCGCCAGCGAGGGTCGCCAACTCACCTTGGGCGAGCATGCCGGCCGCCTGATGCTGGCCGGCGGCGCCTGGCTCTACGACGACAAGGGCGGCCTCCAGGGCAAGTACATCGGCACCTGGTACCGCGACGACCACGCCCAGACATGGCACTTCTCACGCATCCTCGAGACCAGTAACACACGCGTCTACTCGTGCGAGTCGCGCGTCACCGAACTGCCCGACGGCAGCCTGCTGTTCAACGAACGCACTCGCAGCCAGGGCCGCCAGCAGGCCCGTAGCACCGACGGCGGCAAGACCTGGAGCGAACTCGCCCAGGCTCCCGACCTCAAGGCCAGCCAGTGCAACGGCAGCCTGCTCACCTTACGCGACGTCGACGGCAAGCTCACCGACAGCGTGCTGCTGAGCGTGCCCAGCCCCGGCGGGCGCAACAACGGCTACCTCTACGTCAGCCGCGACGGTGGCAAGACTTGGCCCACCTGCCATGACATCGTGGGTGGCGCCTTCGCCTACTCCGCCCTGGTGCAGGTCGATGCCGAGACCGTGGGCCTGTTCTGGGAATCCGGCCACTACCGCAACATCAGCTTCACCCGGCTGCGCGTCGCCAAGATCCTGGGAGAATAACTATGCGTCCTCTGTTTCTGCCCTCACCGCAGTCGCACTGTCTGCCGCCGGGCTGGCGCAAGAAGTCCGGGGCCGTTGCGACATCGATCTGCAGTGCCGAGGGCAATACCGCGCGGCGCAGAAAGCTAAAGCGGCCTCGTCGCGTTGCTGCTCAGGATCCAGGCCGGAGCGACTACTTCAAATCTGCTTCGGGCCGACCGCCGAGGCGAGTTCTGTTCCTTGCGTTTCCTGACCGAGGTGATCGCGACCGACGCTTGGAAACGAAATTGCTTGCGCGCCGAGGTCCTTTTCACCGACGCGAGTTGGAGCCCCACATTCTCCGCCGAGGATTGTCCAACCGACGGCAATTCGAAAAGTCGCGAACGGACATCGGTGTTGATGACCTCCGCGCCCTGGCAGGACGTGAAGAGAAGTGGTGACGCCATGATAAATGTAGGTAGCCCTGCTGGGGCGCCGGGGCCCACGCTCGCACGACTCGACTTGAAGGATGTCTACGTCACTTCGCGGTATTCCGCTCGGACCCTCGAATTCTCGATGCTTCGCTGTCGGCAAAGCTTTCGCTGGCGTCGGTAAGGGTACTTTCCGTACGGTTTCGGATGTGGACGTCCCGCTGTGGGAAGGCGATCTCGATGCCGGCTGCCGCGAACCGCTTGTCGATCTCGGTGTGCAGTTCGGTGATCGTCCCGATGCGGTTATCAAGATTTGGGACGAAGGCGCGCAACGCGAGGTTCAGCGAACTGTCAGCAAACTGCTCGAACACAGCCTGA
>CAZTIB010000134.1:0-15020 GCA_964613615.1 uncultured Chromatiaceae bacterium | reverse complement strand
CTTCATTACCCTCGAAGCCGTCCATTTCCACCAGCAGCTGGTTCAGGGTCTGCTCGCGTTCGTCATGACCGCCACCGAGGCCCGCACCGCGGTGTCGGCCAACGGCGTCTATTTCATCGATAAAGATGATGCACGGCGCGTGTTTCTTGGCCTGCTCGAACATGTCGCGGACACGTGATGCGCCCACGCCCACGAACATCTCGACGAAGTCGGAACCGGAAATCGTAAAGAACGGCACCTTGGCTTCGCCGGCGATCGCACGGGCCAGCAGCGTCTTACCCGTGCCGGGCAAACCCACCATCAGCACGCCCTTGGGAATCTTGCCGCCCAGGCGCTGGAACTTGGCCGGATCACGCAGGAAGTCGACGATCTCGACAACTTCTTCCTTGGCCTCTTCCACACCTGCCACGTCGAGGAAGGTGACGTTGACCTGGTCTTCACCCAGCAGGCGGGCCCGGCTCTTGCCGAAGGACATCGCACCACGACCACCGGCGCCGCCCTGCATCTGGCGCATGAAGTAGACCCACACGGCGATCAGTAGCAGCACCGGGAAAGAATTCACGAACAGGCTGACCAGGATGTTCTGGCCCTTCGGCGCCATGGCCTTGATCTGCACGTTGTTTTCGCGCAGCTCGCCGATCAGCACCGTGTTGTCCGTCTCCGGGCTGTAGGTCACGAAGCGCTCGCCACTGACGAGCTCGCCGCGAACGGCCTCACCGTCGAACATCACGTTCTTGACCTGGCCGGTCTCTGTCAGCTCAAGAAAAGCTGAATAATCCAGCGCCGTCGACTGGCGCGCACCGGTGCCAAAACTCTGGAAAACCGTCAGCAATACGACGGCGATAACAATCCACAAAATGATGTTTTTTGCGAGGTCGTTCAATGTCTTGTCTCAGCCTAGCGGCCCTGTGGCCGGGGTTCATTGGACCCTACACCATCCGATAGGTTCTGGCTACCAGATAGGTCTCGCGGCTTCCGGGCCGCGAGGACGAGGGCTTGCGCACAGTCACGGTCTTGAAGTGCCGGCGAACCACACGCACAAATTCGTCAAAGCCTTCGCCGTGGAAGAGCTTGCAAACGAAGCTGCCTCCGGGCTTGAGCACTCGCGTCGCCACGTCGAGGGCCAGTTCAGCGAGCGCCATGGCTCTGGGCTGATCCACAGACCGCACTCCACTGATATTGGGCGCCATATCGGAAAGCACAAGGTCTGTTTTGCGCTCTCCCACTAACGCCACCACAGCGTTAAGTAAATTTTCGTCGTGAAAGTCGCCGCGGATGCACTCTACGCCTGCCAGCGGGTCCATCGGCAACAGGTCGAGCGCAATGACGCGACCGGAATCGCCAACGATGCTGGCGGCAAACTGGCTCCAGCCACCGGGAGCCGCCCCCAGGTCCACCACGGTCATGCCAGGACGCAGCAAATGGTCCCGACCATGGATTTCCTCGAGCTTGAACACGGCCCGCGAACGCCAGCCTTCGGCACGAGCCTTTTGAACATAAGGGTCGCCGGCCTGACGGTTGAGCCATCTACGACTGGAAGATTTACGGGCCATCCCAGACCTCGGGGCGCCGACAGGCCGCCTCAGACGTAGCGCACTGCGACGATTTCGTAGCTCTTGCGGCCACCGGGCGCGGCCACTTCCACCACGTCGCCCTCTTCCCGGCCAATCAACGCCCGGGCGATGGGCGAAGACACCGATACCAGGCCGGAACCAATATCGGCTTCATCTTCACCGACAATCTGGTACGTAACCTCCCGGGCATCGTCCTCGTCCACCAGGTCGATGGTGGCACCGAAGACCACGCGCCCGCTCACGTTCAGTTTGGTCACATCGATGACTTCGCAGTTGGAGAGCTTGGCCTCCAAATCTTTGATCCGACCTTCGAGAAAGCCCTGTTCTTCTTTGGCGGCGTGATACTCGGCGTTCTCTTTCAGGTCGCCGTGCTCGCGCGCCGCCGCGATCGCCTTGACGATGCGCGGCCGGTCTTCGCTCTTCAGACGCTTGAGTTCCGAGCGCAGCTGTTCGGCGCCGCGTGCCGTAATGGGCCACCGGGTCACGCGACGGCCTCCTTGTGCAGGTCCTGCAGCCGGTTCACGTCACCGTTGTCGAGATGGTCCAGTGCCATGCTGGTGGCGACCGCCGCCGCGAGTGTCGTGTAGTAAGTGACTTTACGGTGCACTGCAGCCGCGCGAATGGCTCCAGACTCGCGGATGGCCTGCTTGCCTTCCGTAGTGTTCACGATGAAATCAATTTCATCGTTTTTGATCATGTCGACGATGTGCGGCCGGCCTTCGCGAACCTTGTTCACCCGCCGACAACGCACGCCACCCTCGGCGAGAGCGATGGCGGTGCCATCCGTGGCCACGATATCGAAGCCGCGCTCCTGTAGCAGTTTCGCCAGCTTCACTCCCCCGGGCTTGTCGCGGTCACGGACAGACAGCAGGGCCGTGCCCCGGCGCGGCAAAATCACTCCGGAAGCCAGCTGCGCTTTCGCATAGGCCTCGGCGAAGGAACGACCGGTACCCATGACTTCCCCCGTCGAACGCATCTCCGGACCCAGGATTGGATCGGAATCCGGGAACTTGTTGAACGGGAAAACCGCTTCTTTGACGCTGTAATAATCTGGCGTGGGTATTTTCGTAATGCCCTGCTCGGCCAGGCTGATGCCCGCCATGGCAAGGGCCGCCACCTTGGCCAGCGGGATCCCGGTTGCCTTCGACACGAAAGGCGCGGTGCGCGACGCCCGGGGATTGACTTCAAGCACGTAGATCACGCCGTTCTGTATGGCGAACTGAACGTTCATTAGCCCGCACACATTCAACGCGCGCGCCATTTGCACAGTTTGAATGCGGATCGCTTCCTGCACTTCTGCACCCAATGTCGCCGGTGGCAACGAACAACCGGAGTCACCGGAGTGCACACCGGCTTGCTCCACGTGCTCCATGATGCCGCCGAGGATGACCTGGTGACCGTCAGACACGCAGTCGACGTCCACTTCTACGGCCTGATCGAGAAAGCGGTCAAGCAATACCGGGCTGTCATTGGACACCTTCACCGCGTGCGTCATGTACGCCCGCAGATCGTCTTCGGTGTGCACCACTTCCATCGCGCGGCCACCCAGCACGTACGACGGCCTGACTACCAGTGGGAACCCGACCTCGCCCGCCATCTGCACGGCCTCATCTTCAGTCCGCGCCGTGCAGTTCGGCGGCTGCTTCAGCTCCAGCCGCTGCAACAGCTGCTGAAACCGCTCGCGGTCTTCGGCCAGGTCTATGCTGTCCGGGCTGGTGCCGATAATCGGTGCACCGGCGCGTTCCAGCGCCCGCGCCAGCTTCAGCGGCGTCTGACCACCGTACTGCACGATCACGCCTTTCGGCTGTTCGACGACGATAACCTCAAGCACATCTTCCAGCGTCAGCGGCTCGAAGTAGAGGCGATCGGAGGTGTCGTAGTCCGTGGACACGGTCTCCGGGTTGCAGTTGACCATGATGGTCTCAAATCCTGCGTCGCGCAGCGCCAGCGCGGCATGCACGCAGCAGTAATCGAACTCGATGCCCTGGCCGATTCGATTGGGGCCGCCGCCAAGAATCATGATCTTGTCGCGCTCCGACGGCTCGGCCTCGCACTCCTCTTCGTAGGTGGAATACAGGTAGGCCGTGGACGTGGCGAATTCGGCGGCGCAGGTATCCACTCGCTTGAACACCGGCCGCACGCCGGCGTCATGACGATGCTGGCGCACCACGCTCTCTTCGGTACGCAGCAGGTGCGCCAGGCGACTGTCTGAAAAACCTCTGCGCTTCAATTCGCGCAGGCTGGCCGGTGACAGCGCCGACAGGCCGCCGGCCTGCACCGACTTCTCCCGCTGCACCAGGTCGGCAATCTGCGCGACGAACCACGGGTCGATGTGACTGTGACCGGCCACCTCCTCCACGGACATCCCCACGCGGAGCGCATCGGCGGCGTACAACAGCCGCTCACCGCCCGGCATCTGCAGCTCCTCGCGCAGCGCGTCCAGCTCGTCCTCGGTGGGCTCTGCCGGCAGGCGCTCGACCAGCCCGTCGATACCGGTTTCCAGTCCGCGCAGCGCCTTTTGCAACGATTCCTGGAAAGTCCGGCCAATGGCCATGACTTCGCCGACAGATTTCATTTGCGTGGTCAGGCGGTCGTTGGCACCCGGAAATTTCTCGAAGGTGAAACGCGGGATCTTCGTCACGACATAGTCGATAGTCGGCTCGAAAGATGCCGGCGTGGCGCCGCCGGTAATGTCGTTGCGCAATTCGTCCAGCGTGTAGCCGACGGCAAGCTTGGCGGCGATCTTGGCGATCGGGAAACCGGTGGCCTTGGAAGCCAGGGCCGAAGACCGCGACACGCGAGGGTTCATCTCGATAACCAGGATCCGCCCGTCCCGGGGGCTAACGGCAAATTGCACGTTGGAGCCCCCGGTATCGACCCCGATCCGGCGCAAAACCGCGATGGAAGCATTGCGCAGCTCCTGGTATTCCTTGTCGGTGAGTGTCAGTGCCGGCGCCACGGTAATGGAATCGCCAGTGTGCACGCCCATCGCGTCGACGTTCTCGATGGAACACACGATGATGCAGTTGTCGTTGCAATCGCGCACCACCTCCATCTCGAACTCTTTCCAGCCGATGACAGACTCTTCCAGCAGGACTTCCGTAGTAGGCGACAGGTCGAGCCCGCGGGCGACGATGGCTTCGAATTCTTCCCGGTTGTAGGCAATGCCACCGCCGCTGCCGCCGAGCGTAAACGACGGCCGGATGATGGTCGGGAAGCCGATACCCGGCTGTTTCTCCAGCGCCTCGGTCATGGAATGAGCTATTTCCGCCCGCGGGACTTCCAGGCCGATGTCGGCCATGGCCTTGCGGAACAGATCGCGATCTTCCGCCGTGTCGATGGCCTCGCGCGATGCGCCGATCAGCTCGACATCGTGTTGCTTCAGCACCCCTTCACGCACCAGGTCCAGCGCGCAGTTCAGCCCGGTCTGGCCACCCATGGTGGGCAGCAGCGCATCGGGCTGTTCTTTCTCGATCACCTTGGCCACGGCCTGCCAGATGACCGGCTCGATATAGACCGCATCGGCCATCTCCGGGTCGGTCATGATCGTGGCCGGGTTCGAGTTGACCAGGATCACGCGGTAGCCCTCCTCGCGGAGTGCCTTGCAGGCCTGGGCACCAGAATAATCGAACTCGCAGGCCTGGCCGATCACGATGGGACCGGCGCCGATAATCAGGATGCTCTCTATGTCTGTGCGCTTCGGCATTGTCAGCGGGCCTCAACCGGCCCTGGACCGCAGACGCTGAGTCTGCCGCTCACGCATCGCGGCGCTGAACCGACCGAACAATTGCCCGGCGTCGTGGGGCCCTGGGCTTGCCTCTGGGTGACCCTGAAAACTATAAGCAAAACAATCAGTTCTTTCAATTCCCTGCAGTGAATTATCAAATAGTGAACGGTGGGTCGGCCGCAGGTTCGACGGCAAGCTGGCCTCATCGACGGCGAAACCGTGGTTCTGACTGGTGATGAGCACCCGGCCGCTGTCCAGGTCCAGCACCGGGTGATTCGCGCCGTGATGGCCAAATTTCATCTTCCGGGTGCGGGCACCGCTTGCCAGGGCCAGCAACTGATGGCCGAGGCAAATTCCGAACACCGGAACCTCCGCGGCAAGAATCTCGCGAATCGCGTCGATGGCGTAATCGCAGGGCTCCGGATCGCCCGGGCCATTGGACAAGAACACCCCGTCCGGCTCCAGCGCGAGTACCTCGGCGGCCGGCGTTGCCGCCGGGACCACGACGATCTGGCAGTTTTCTTCCACCAGCAGGCGCAGAATATTCCGCTTGATACCAAAGTCATAGGCCACGACATTGGACGGATTAATGCGCTTGACCGGTATCTGTTCTGCCGGCGGCCAGGTTTTCCCCATGCTCCACTGGTAGCCCTGCTCTGCGGTTACGACCCGGGCAAGGTCCATGCCTGCGAGGCCCGGAAAGCGCCGGGCGTGAGCCACCGCCGTATGCTCATCCGCATCGCCGGTCATGATGCAGCCCGACATCGCACCCTTGTCGCGCAGCACCCGGGTCAGGCGGCGGGTATCGATGCCGGCAATGGCCACGGTGCCCGCCCGCTGCAGAAATTCGCCCAGTGGCACTTCGTTCCGCCAGCTGCTGGCCACCACGGGCAGATCGCGGATCACCAGGCCGGACGCGTGCACGGACCCGCTCTCATGGTCGAAACTGTTGGTGCCGGTATTCCCGATATGGGGAAAGGTCAGGGTGACGATCTGCCGGCAGTAGGACGGGTCGGTGAGGATTTCCTGGTAGCCCGTCATGGCAGTGTTGAAGACCACTTCACCAATAGTCTTGCCCGCAGCGCCGACGGAAATGCCGCGAAAAATGGTGCCATCTTCTAGGGCCAGCAGGGCCGGCTCTGTCGCCACAATCACCTCGAGTCTGCGTTTTGCGCAGGTACAGTCAACGGGAGGGCCCTTCGCGGCTCCCTCCCGCTCACGAATGAATAAGCTGGAACCCGCACTATTCTAGCTGCGGCGGCTCACAGGGCCAACCGTCCAGGCAAGATTTTGTGGCCGCGACTGCCGCTGGGGCCTCAGTTTTTTTCGAGGCCCAGGACTTCGCGCATGGAATACAGGCCGGGCGGTTGCCCGGCCAGCCAGCGCGCGGCCTGCAACGCCCCGCGGGCGAAGACGTCGCGATTCACGGCATGGTGGCTCAGTTCCAGGATTTCTTCGTCGGCCGCGAGCAGCACCCGATGATCGCCGGCGATGCTGCCGGCACGCAGCGACACGAAACCGATGGAACCTGGAGGCCGCGCACCCGTCTGTCCGTGGCGGGTGTAGACCGCCACGTCGTCCAGCGCTCGATCCCGGGCCGCGGCAGCCGCTTCACCCAGCTGCAGCGCGGTGCCCGAAGGGGCATCCACCTTGTGCCGGTGATGCGCCTCGATAATTTCGATGTCGTACTCAGGCCCCAGGGTGCCAGCGGCCAGCCGTACAAGTTCAGTCAGCAGGTTAATGCCGAGACTCATATTTCGCCCATACAGCACGGGTATCTGCCCGGCCGCGGCTTCCAGGGCCGACTGGCCTTCTGCCGTCAGCCCGGTGGTGCCCATCACCAGCGGCACACCGGCCGCCACGCAGGCACAGGCGTTGCCGGGAGCGGCAGCGGGCAGGGTGAAGTCGACGGCCACGTCGCAATCGGCCAGTGCAGCGGCCGTATCATCGGTCAGCAGGACATCGGCGGGCGCCAGGCCAAGGGCCGCGTGGGCATCTTGCCCCAGGGCCGTGTCCCCCGGCTCTGTTGCAGCCCCGCCAGTTTCGAGGTCTGCTGCCGCGGCGGTCAACCGCAGCAGTGCCTGTCCCATGCGCCCGGTGGCCCCCAGAATCGCAATTCGCAACATGTTGTACCCCCTGGTTTCAGGAGGTCATGTTATCGAAGAACCGGCGCACGCCGTCGGTCCACGAAGCCCACTTTGGTCGATGCCGGGCACCACTGTTGTCCAGGGTCTGCTCGAGCTCATGCAGCAACTCCTTCTGGCGGGCGCTCAGATGCACCGGCGTCTCCAGTTCTACCCGGCAATACAGATCGCCGGTGGACTGGCTGCGCACAGGTTTCACGCCTTTGCCCCGCAGCCGGAACAACTTGCCCGACTGCGTTTCCGCCGGGATTTTCAAAGTCACTTCGCCGTTTAGCGTGGGCACCTGCACGGCGCCTCCCAGCGCCGCGGTGGTGAAACTGATGGGCACGGAACAGGCCAGGTCGGCGCCATCGCGCTCGAAGAGCTCATGGGGCCTGATGCGAATGTCGACATACAGGTCGCCGGGCGGACCGCCGTTCTGCCCGGCTTCGCCCTCGCCACCCAGGCGAATGCGGTCGCCGTTGTCGACCCCGGGCGGCACCTTCACCGCCAGCGTCTTCTCCGACCGGACCCGGCCCTCGCCACGACAAGTCTTGCAGGGATCTTCAATGATCGTGCCCGCACCGCGGCATTTCGGGCAGGTTTGCTGCACGGAGAAGAAGCCTTGTTGCATGCGAACCTGGCCGCTGCCGCCACAGGTGGAGCAGCTGGTTTTCCCTGTGCCGGGTTTGGCCCCGGAACCCTCGCAGGTTTCGCAGCGGTCCAGGGTGGGAATCTTGATGTTGACGGTGTCGCCGAACACCGCGGTTTCGAGATCGAGGTCCAGTTCGTAACGCAGGTCGGCGCCGCGGAACACCGTGCGCCGGCCCCGCCGGCCACCGCCGCCGAATATATCGCCGAACACGTCGCCGAAAATATCCCCGAAGGCGTCGCCCGGACCAAAGCCTCCGCCCCCGCCACTGGCAGCGTCAACGCCGGCATGTCCGAAGCGGTCGTAGGCGGCACGCTTGTCGGCGTTGCTGAGGACCTCGTAGGCCTCTTTGGCTTCCTTGAACTGCGCTTCCGATTCCGCATCGCCCGGATTGCGATCCGGGTGGTGCTTCATGGCCAGGCGCCGGTACGCTTTTTTCAGCGTGGCCTCGTCGGCCGATCGTTCGACGCCGAGCACCTCGTAGTAATCACGCTTGGCCATTCGGCCTCCTGTGCGGAAAAATGCGTCAGCCCGGCCGGCTCCGCGCCGCCCGGGCTGCTGTCGCCGCAGTCACGACGGGTCAGGCCGTGCCGGACTTACCTTCCTTATCGTCGACCTCCTCAAACTCAGCGTCTACGACGCCAGAGTCGTCGGCCGAGCCACCACCCTGCGCGGCCGACTCATCACCGGCAGCCTGCGCCTGCTCGTAAGCCTGCTGGGCCAGCCCGGCAGAAGCCGTGCTCAGGGCCTGCACCTTGGCCTCGATGGCAGCCTTGTCCTCGCCTTTGAGCGCCTCTTTCAGGTCGTTGGCAGCCGATTCCACGTTGGCGCGGTCTTCCGCACTGACCTTCTCGCCGAGGTCGGCCAGGGATTTCTCCGCCGCGTGCACGAGCCCGTCGGCCTGGTTACGCACATCCACCAGCTCGCGGAACTTGCGATCTTCCTCCGCGTGAACCTCGGCATCGCCGACCATCCGGCTGATCTCGTCGTCCGACAGGCCGCTGGAGGCCTTGATCACGATTTTCTGCTCTTTGCCCGTGGCCTTGTCTTTCGCTGACACGTTCAGAATGCCGTTCGCATCGATGTCGAAAACCACCTCGATCTGCGGCAGGCCACGCGGCGACGGCGGGATATCCGACAGGTCGAAGCGACCCAGAGACTTGTTGTCTGCCGAGCGCTCGCGTTCGCCCTGGAGCACGTGAATGGTGACCGCCGTCTGGTTGTCGTCCGCCGTGGAGAACACCTGTTCCGCCTTGGTCGGGATCGTGGTGTTCTTTTCGATCAGCCGCGTCATGACACCGCCCAGGGTTTCAATACCCAGGGACAGCGGCGTGACGTCGAGCAGCAGCACGTCCTTCACATCGCCGGACAACACGCCCGCCTGAATCGCAGCGCCAACGGCCACCGCCTCGTCCGGGTTCACGTCGCGGCGCGGTTCACTGCCGAAAAAGTCCTTCACCGCTTCCTGCACCTTGGGCATGCGGGTCTGGCCGCCGACCAGGATCACATCGTCCACGTCCGTCATCTTCAGCCCCGCGTCCGCCAGTGCGGTCTTGCAGGGCCCGATGGTGCGCGTGACGAGATCGTCCACCAGGGATTCGAGTTTTGCCCGCGTGAGCTTGATGTTCAGGTGCTTGGGTCCGCTGGCATCCGCCGTGATGTAAGGCAGATTCACATCGGTCTGCTGGCCCGAAGACAGCTCAATCTTGGCCTTTTCGGCAGCCTCTTTCAGACGCTGCATCGCCAGCGGGTCCTGGCGCACGTTCACGCCGCTCTCTTTCTCGAACTCGCCTGCGAGGTGTTCGATGATGCGCAGATCAAAATCTTCGCCGCCGAGGAAAGTGTCGCCGTTGGTGGCCAGCACTTCGAACTGATGCTCGCCATCGATTTCGGCGATTTCAATAATCGAGATGTCAAAGGTGCCGCCACCGAGATCGTAAACGGCAATCTTGCGATCGCCACGGCGCTTATCCATGCCGTAGGCCAGCGCAGCCGCAGTGGGCTCGTTGATAATGCGCTTGACCTCGAGCCCGGCGATTCTGCCGGCATCTTTCGTGGCCTGCCGCTGAGAGTCATTAAAGTAAGCCGGCACCGTGATGACCGCTTCTGTGACCGGCTCGCCGAGATAGTCTTCGGCGGTCTTTTTCATTTTCATCAGCACGCGCGCAGAAATTTCCGGCGGCGCCATCTGGTTACCGTTGACGTCGACCCACGCATCACCGTTATCGGCCTTGACGATGCTATAGGGGACCATTTCCATGTCCCGTGACACGACTTCGTCATCGAAACGCCGGCCGATGAGTCGCTTTACCGCGAACAGCGTATTGGCGGGGTTGGTCACCGCCTGACGCTTGGCCGGCTGGCCCACCAGGACTTCGTCGTCTTTCGTGAAGGCGACAACGGACGGCGTCGTGCGATCGCCCTCGCTGTTCTCGATTACCTTCGCCTGGTCACCTTCCATGACCGCGACACAGGAATTGGTGGTACCCAGATCAATTCCGATCACTTTGCCCATTTCTGTCTCCGTTGGCGCTAGCGCCGTACTAGATAAATTCCGTCGTACTGTTCGTCAGTTCCGTATGTGGGGGATTTTGCGGCGGTTTCAAGCACCGTCTTCGGCGCCGCTGCCGGCGGGCGGCTCAGCTGCAACGATGACCCGCGCCGGGCGCAGCAAGCGACCGTTCAACGTATAGCCTTTCTGCACCACGATCAGCACCGAGCCTGGTTCCGCCGTCGCCGACGGCTGGGTAGCCATGGCCTCGTGGAGCTGCGGGTCGAAGGGCTCACCAACCGGGTCCACCAGCGCCACGCCGGACTTCTCCAGCGTCGTCAACAGCAGCCGCAGGGTCGCCTCCCCACCCTCCAGCAGCGCCTCCGCCGTTGCGGCCTCCCCGGCCGACACGCCCATCTCCATGCTGTCCACAACGGCCAGCAGCTCGCCGGCAAATCTCTCAATTCCATATTGCCGGGTGTTCTCAAGCTCCCGGGCCGACCGCTTGCGCAGATTGTCGAGTTCGGCAACCGTGCGGAGGTAGCGGTCGCGAGCCGCCTCGACCTCGGATTGCAGGCGTTCCAGCTCTTCTGCAGCGGGCACCCCTTCGGCGCCGGGCTCAGGGTCCGCAACCGTGGCCTTCTCGCCCGAATTCTCGGTCATGCTGGGTCTCTCCGATAGTTGATGGGCGCGGCCAAGCGCGCCGGGAACGGCGTAGACAACAAGTCTGGGGACTAGCTCGACGAATTCAAGGCCGCGCCAACGAGCTTGGCCGTAATGTCGACAATGGGTATCACACGCTCGTAGGCCATGCGCTGCGGCCCGATCACGCCGAGTACGCCGACTACTTTGCCATCCACAGAGTAGGACGAGGTCACGAGGCTGCAGTCGCCCAGCAGCTGGTAGCCGGACTCCTGGCCAATAAAGATGTGCACGCCGTCACCCGCGATGCTGCGATCCAGCAAACGCAGCAGATCACGCTGCTCGTTGAAGGCTTCGAACAGCTGCTTCAGGGTCTCGACATCGGACAACTCGTGGCAGTCCATCAGCTTGGTCTCACCGGAAATTACGAAACCGGACTGCTCGAGTTCGATATCCAGGGCTTTCTGCGCGATCGTGACCGCATCGATCAGCAGATTGTTCATGGTCTCGCGCATGCCGTGCAGCTGCTGCAACATGTCCGTGCGGATATCCGGCAGTTCGCGCCCCTGGTAGTGCTCGTTCAGTAAATTGGCCGCGCGCTGCAGCTCGTCGGCGGAATAATCTCGCTCCATTTGCAGAATGCGGTTCTGAACTTCCTTATCGTTGACCACCAAAATTGCCAGAACCCGGCAATCGGACAGCGGGAGAAATTCGATCTGCCGCAGTTTCATCTGGCTTTGCCGCGGCAACGTAACCACCGAAGCCAGGCTGGTGATGGCCGACAGCGCGCCCGATGCCCGGGCAGCCAGGGACTGGGAACCCGCCGTCGTTTCCTCGTCGAGCTGCGCCTGGAGCTGCTGCAGTTCGCGGCTCCGAAGGGGCTGCAACTTGACGAGCGTATCGACGAAAAACCGGTATCCCTTGGCCGTGGGCACGCGACCTGCCGAGGTGTGCGGCGCGGAGACGAAACCCAGTTCTTCCAGGTCCGCCATCACGTTACGAATGCTGGCCGGACTCAGGGACAGGCCGGAATGGCGAGCCAGTGTCCGCGAACCCACCGGCTGGCCCTCACGGATGTAGTGCTCGACCAGCGCCCGCAGGATCTGCCTCGCGCGGTCTGTCGGTTCCAGGGTTTCGTGGTCGGGTTGCATGCCAATATCGCCAGCGGAAATCCAGCCAGATAATGCCTGATTGCAAGCTAGCAACGGCGCCGAAAATCTGTCAAGGAGAACTCCCGTCGCCCGCCCCCTTGCCGCGCTGCGGACGGCAGGGCTAATGTTGCCCGGCGGGAGACAGGATGCGGGCCACCAGCCCGACAGGACATAAGCTGCTCATGGCCAATCCATTCAACAACATTGCGCTGACCGGCAACTGGCGCGACCCGAAAGCGGGCGAATCCATCGCGGCCCTGTCGGGGCACCTGCTCGAGCGCGGCTGCGCGGTGGCCGTGGGCGGCGCCTATCTCGGCCCCGACCTGCCGGATCGCGTGCGTCGGGCCGACGATGAGTCGTTGATGGACGGCGCCGATCTCATCATCGCCGTGGGCGGTGACGGCACCATGCTTTACGCCGCGCGCTTTGCCGTATCGGCTGCGGTGCCGCTGCTGGGCATCAACCGCGGCCGCCTGGGGTTCCTGGCCGACATCAGCCCCGCCGACATGCTGGCCGCCGTCGACCGCGTGCTGGCAGGCGACTGCGAACGCGAGCAGCGCCGCCTGCTGCACGCGGAAATCGTCTCGGCGCGGGGCGAGGCGGCGGGCGCGGCGCTGAACGATGTGGTCGTCAAACGCCTGGACTCCGGCCGCATGTTTGAGTTCGAGACCCTGGTGGACGACGTTTACGTGAATACCCACAGTGGTGATGGCTTGATCGTTGCCACGCCCACCGGCTCCACGGCTTACGCGCTGAGCTGCGGCGGCCCGATCCTGACGCCCCAGCTGGACGCGCTGGTGCTGGCCCCCATTTGTCCGCATACGCTGAGCGACCGGCCCATCGTAATTCCCGGCAACAGCCGGGCGGAGATTCGTCTGCGCGAGCAAGATGAAGACGCGGCCGCCGTGTGCTGCGACGGTGACGTCATCGGTCACATCGGCGCAGGCGATCGCCTCCTGGTCACGGCCAGCGAGCAAACCCTGGAGCTGATCCATCCACCCGGTTACGACTTCTACGAGATTCTGCGCGGCAAGCTCCACTGGGGGCGCAGCAACCGGCAGTCGCAGCGGCCGGGCTGAGCGTCGGTGCTAAGCAGCCTGCACATCCGCAACCTGGCCGTGGTGGCCGCGGCCGACCTGGAATTTGCCGACGGGCTCAGCGTCATGACCGGCGAGACGGGCGCGGGAAAATCTATCCTGGTCGACGCGCTGGCCCTGGCGCTCGGTGCCCGCGGCGAAGCGAGGCTGGTCCGCAGTGGTGCGCCACGCGCCGAAATCTCAGCGGTGTTTGATGCAGCCACGCTGCCGGCAGCGGCGCAGGCCTGGCTGGCCGAACAGTCCCTCGAGCAGGATGAAGGCTGCGTGGTGCGCCGGGTGGTGACTGCGGAAGGCCGGTCCCGCGGTTTCATCAATGATCAACCGGTGAGCATGCAATCCCTGCGGGACCTGGGCGAGCGCCTGCTGGATCTGTGCGGCCAACAGGCTCATCTTCAGCTGCGGCACGCCGGCGCCCAGCGCGAGTTGCTGGACCAGTTTGGCGGCCACACTCACCTGGCCGAAGCCATGCAGATGGCGCATGCCGAGTGGCGGCGCGCGCGCGATGAACTGAATGCGCACGATGTCGCCAGTCGTGACCGCGAACAGCGTGCCGAACTGCTGCACTTCCAGGTACAAGAACTGGCCGGCCTGGACCTGCAACCGGGTGAGTACGCTGAGCTGGAACAACTGCAGCGGGTGCTGGGTGCCGGCCAACGCCTGGAAACCGGCCTGCAGGACGCACTGACAGCTTTGTATGAAGCGGACGAAGGCTCCGCGCAGCAAATCCTCGGTCGCGCCGCACAAAGCCTTGCGGAACTCGCGACTACCGATCCCACTATTGGCCCGGCCGCGCGCCTGACAGAAGAAGCCGGCGTGTTGGTCAGCGAAGCGGCAACGGCCATCCGTGAACGCCTGGCCGGCTTGAACCACGACCCCGCGCGCGAAGCAGAAGTCAGTCAGCGCCTGGCGGATGCACGCACGTTGGCACGCAAGCACCGGGTCGATGCCGAGGCCCTGCCAGCCCTCCAGGCGCAACTCGCAGCCGAACTCGACTCCATCACGCATAGCGAGACGCGGCGGGCCGAACTAACCGGTGTCCTGGCGGCTTGCGAGGCGGCATTGCAGGACGCCGCCACCGCCCTCAGCGCGGCCCGGCATGCGGCTGCAGCCGGGCTGGGCAAGCAGGTCACCGAACAGATGCAGGCATTGGGCATGCCCGGTGGCCGGTTCGAGGTGGACCTGCGGCCGCGGGAAAACGCGGAAATCGGTGCCCATGGCGCCGAGACCGTGGGATTCATCGTTGCGGCCAATCCGGGCCAGGCGGGCGGCCCGCTGGCCCGCGTGGCGTCCGGCGGGGAGCTGTCGCGCATCAGCCTGGCCCTACAGGTGGCGGCTCGCAAGAAAAAGGGCCTCGCTCCCACCCTGATATTCGACGAGGTAGACACCGGTGTCGGCGGCCGCGTGGCCGAAATGGTCGGCCAGCAGCTGCGCGCGCTGGCAGGTCGTGGTCAGGTGCTGTGCGTTACCCACCTGCCCCAGGTGGCCAGCCAGGCAGACAATCACTTCCGGGTTAGCAAGCACACCGACAGCGGCCAGACGAGCACCGCGGTGCTGGCCCTCGAC
>CAZTIB010000133.1:0-70722 GCA_964613615.1 uncultured Chromatiaceae bacterium | reverse complement strand
TCGCGGACTGTGGCATTGCATTTCTGGATGCGCCGTCGGAACTGTTTTCCGCCGTGCTGAACTACGTTGGGCTCGATCCGAACAGCGAGGTGCCGGAGCAGTATCAGCAGCAGGCGCGCCAGTTGCTGGAAGGGATCCGGCCCTACATTCGCTACTTTCACTCTTCGCAATACATCAATGACCTCGCCAACGGTGACGTCTGCGTGGCTTTCGGCTGGTCCGGCGACATCCTGCAGGCCCGGGATCGTGCCCTGGAGGCGGCCAACGGCATTGACATCGAATACGTGATTCCCCGGGAAGGCGCGCTGATGTGGTTTGACATGCTGGCCATCCCGGCTGGCGCGCGGAACGTGGATAATGCCCATCGCTTCATCGATTTTCTGTTGCGCCCGGAGGTCATCGCCCAAGTGACCGAGACCGTGAAATACGCGAACGCGAACGCGGCGGCTACGGCACTCTTGCCCGCGGCCATCAGCACCGATCCGGCGATCTATCCCCCTTCCGAGGTGCGGGCCCGCTTGTACTCCGACAAGGTCACGCCGCCGAAGGTCGATCGCGTGATGAACCGTGTATGGACGGCGATCAAGACGGGCCGGTGACTTCCGGGCCGGCGTTCGTCGAGCTCCGCGATCTGCACCGACGTTTCGGCTCGGTGGCGGCTGTCAGCGGCGTCAGTCTCGGCATTCGGCGTGGCGAAATTTTCGCGGTGCTCGGCCCGTCGGGTTGCGGCAAGTCCACGCTCCTTCGGGTCATGGCGGGTCTCGACGAGCCCGATGCGGGCACGGTGATGATCGAAGGCCAAAGCATGGCGGGCCTGCCACCGTATCGCCGCCCGGTGAACACGATGTTCCAGTCCTACGCGTTGTTCCCGCACATGAGCGTCGCCCAGAACATTGCCTTCGGCTTGAAGCAGGACAAATTGCCGGCGCGCGAGATCGATGCACGCAGCCAGCGCGTGATCGCGCTGGTGAAGATGCAGGGTTTTGAAGACCGCAAGCCGGACCAGCTCTCCGGTGGCCAGCAGCAGCGCGTGGCGCTGGCGCGCAGCCTGGCGAAAGAGCCGAAGCTGCTATTGCTGGATGAGCCGATGGCGGCGCTGGACCGCAAGCTCCGGGCCGAGATGCAGTTCGAACTGGCGGAGATCATTCGCCAGGTCCGCGTCACCTGCGTACTCGTGACGCACGATCAGGAGGAGGCCATGGCCATGGCGGACCGGCTCGCCCTGATGCGCGACGGACACATTGTTCAGACCGGGACGCCCGAGCAAGTCTATGAGGCGCCGAACTGTCGCTTCTCGGCTGAATTCCTGGGTGACGTGAATTTGTTTGACGGGGAAACGGCCCCGGGCAGCGACGGGTTACTCGCATTTGTTGCGCAGGATTTCGAGCAGCCGCTAAAGGTTCTTGCTGGCGGGAGCACACAAGCGGGTGCGCCGGTCAGCCTTGCTGTGCGGCCGGAAAAACTGTTGTTGAGCCAGGCACCGATGGACGACGAGCACGTCGCCAGCCCGGCCGTGGTCGAAGACCTCGCCTTTCTCGGCAGCCGGGTTCGCTATCATCTGCGCCTGCCGGCCGGTCGATTGGTAACGGCGCTGACCCCGCACTCAGTGGACGGCCTGTCGCCAGTCCTCGGCCAGCAGGTCTACGTGGGCTGGCGCACCCGCGACGGCGTGCTGTTGCCGGACTGATGGCCGCGCCGGGCAATCGCTTCACCCTGACCGCGCGGCGGGTCATCGGCGCCGTGCCGATCCTTTGGCTCGCGCTGTTTTTTCTGCTGCCCTTCGCCATCGTGCTGAAAATCAGCCTGGCCGACGCGCTGATTGCAGTACCGCCGTACACGGAACTCCTCGCGCGCACCGTCGACGGGCTCGATCTTCGTGCAACCCTGGACAACTATCGCTTTCTCTATACGGATGAGCTCTACGCGCTGGCGTTCCTGAACTCACTGAAAATTGCCGGCGTATCCACGCTGTTGTGCCTGTTGATCGGCTACCCGCTGGCGTGGAGCGTCGCCCGCGCCGATGCGCGCCAGCGTAATTTTCTGCTGCTGCTGATCGTCCTGCCGTCATGGACGTCTTTCCTGATCCGCGTGTATGCGTGGATTGGCATTCTGGGCGCCAACGGTTACGTGAACCAGCTGTTGCTCGGCCTCGGGCTGGTGGATGCGCCGCTAACGCTGCTGCGTACTGATCTCGCCGTCTATATCGGTATCGTCTATACCTACCTGCCCTTCATGGTGCTGCCGCTATACGCGACGCTCGTGAAACTCGACCAGCGACTCCTTGAAGCCGCCGCTGACCTCGGCGCCAAACCCGTGCAGTGCTTCTGGCAGATCACGCTGCCATTATCGCGCGCCGGTATCCTGGCCGGGTGCCTGCTGGTTTTTATACCGGCCACCGGCGAGTTTGTGATTCCGGAACTCCTCGGCGGTGCGGATACGCTGATGATCGGCAAGGTTCTGTGGCAGGAGTTCTTCAACAACCGTGACTGGCCGCTGGCCTCTGCCGTTGCCATCGTGCTGCTCGCCCTTCTGCTTGCGCCCATTGCGCTCTACCAACGGGCCCAGGCCCCGGGTACGGGCGCAGTCGCCGTCACGGCGGTGCGTGGTCAGCCGGGGGCCGGCCGGTGATGCGGCGCTGGCTGCACCGTTTGCCGCTGATCGTCGGCCTCGCGTTCCTGTATCTGCCGATGCTGGTGCTGGTGATCTACTCGTTCAACGAGTCGCGACTGGTGACGGTCTGGGCCGGCTTCTCCACCAAGTGGTACGGAGAGTTGCTGCGTGACCGGCAGATTATCGCGGCGATCTGGCTGAGCCTGAAGATCGCGGTGCTGGCCGCCACGGCCGCCACCGCGCTGGGGACCCTCGCCGGGCTGACCCTTGCGCGTTTCGGCGCGTTCCGCGGCCGCGGGGCGTTCGGCGCGATGATTGCTGCGCCGCTGGTGATGCCCGAAGTCATCACCGGGTTGTCGCTGTTGCTGCTGTTCGTGGCCCTGGGCCAGTGGTTCGGCTGGCCCGCGCAGCGCGGCACGCTGACCATCTGGATTGCGCACGTGACCTTCTGCACGGCCTACGCCACGGTGGTCATTACCGCGCGGCTTGGCGAACTCGACACGGCCGTCGAAGAAGCCGCGATGGACCTGGGTGCAACCCCGGCGCGGGTGTTCTTCGCCATTACGCTGCCGGCCATCGCCCCCGCCCTCGTCTCGGCCTGGCTGCTGGCCTTCACGCTGTCGCTGGACGACCTGGTCATCACCAGCTTTGTCACCGGGCCCGGCGCATCGACGCTCCCGATCGTAGTGTTTTCCAGCGTGCGCCTGGGCGTCAGTCCGAAGATCAATGCGCTGGCCACATTAATGCTTCTGGCGGTATTCGCAGGTACGCTTGCCGCGTGGTGGTGGGCCGGCCGCTTCGGGCGGCGCGACCGTCGGGCGCGCGAATCAGTCGGGTAGGGAGGTCGATCATGATTGCAGGGCGAAGCCTTTTTGCAGTGCTGGCACTGGCAGTTGCCGGTTGCGCAGACATCCACAAGTCGGCGGATTTCGAGCGGCACAACGAGAGCCGCTTGACGGTGCCGTACGACCGGGATGACGTGGTGTACTTCGACGTCAAGCTGTCGCCCACCAACCCGGACGCCAACCCGGTGGCCGAAGAAAAGCGCATGGAGTGGCTGCAGACCTGGCTGGACTTGAAGAGCCTGTGCCCGAACGGCTTCGAGATCGTCAATCGTCGTCCGTTCCGTTTCGAGGAGATGAACGCGGGGCGCTACGACCTGCGCTACGAAGTCGCCTGCCAGGTGGCCGCGGCGAGCGGCTGAGCCCGATGCGGGTCAGTCGACGAGCAACAAGCGGTTGCCGGCCCGCAACCGCCACCGGCTGGCGAAACCGCCGTTCAGTTCGAGCACGCCGGTTACCGGCCCACCGCTGCTGATTCTTGTCTCCGAGAACGGTTGCGTGTTGAACGCAATTCGCGCAATGCGCTGGTCGGCGCGAATGAAGACCATGTCCAGCGAGATGTAGGTGTTTTTCATCCACATGTTGATCTCGCCCGGAGGTGAGTAGCGAAAATACATGCCCTCGAACTCGTCCATCTGTTCGATGAACATCAGCCCCTGCGACTGGCGCTTCGGCGTGTCGGCAAAGCGCACGTTGATGCGCACGCAGCGGTCGCTGGATGTTTCGAGCACCACCGTACCGGCCGGAAAGTCGGCGACTCGCTCCGCCGGCTGCAGCGCCAGGGCCACGCTTGCCGGTAGCAAGACAGCGGCCAGCAGCCAGGGCCACCCCCAGGCCCGCGTCATTCGTCGTGCGCCGGAATGCGCCCGGCGAACTCGAATTCGCCGGGTGTGACGCTGCCGGGGCCGTTGACCTCGGCCAGGGCCCCCGCGCAGTACAGGCGGCCGGCCACCCTGTACCCCCCCGTCTCGGGTTCCAGCTGCGATGCCTGGGCCCAGCAACGTTCGCCGGGACCCGAATTGAAAAAGCGGCCGTTACCCTCGTCCACGATCGTGACGTTAGCCACCAGCTCGCGGCCTGCGGCACCGTCCGGCTGACCGTCCAGGCCGATCACCAGCAACGGTCCGTCCGCGCCTTCAGCCGGCGCGAAAATCAGTCGCAGTCCCGAGTCGTCCGGGCGCAGCATGCCGTCGCAGCGCATGCCGTCGTCGGCCCAGTCGATGGCCTGTTGCATGTCGCCGTGCAGTTGCCCCCGCAGGTAACCGCCGGTGCCGCAGGGCTCGAAAGCCGGCGGCTGCAGCGCGGTGTCGCTGCGCGCCGGCGGCGCCGGCAGTTCTGCCCGCCCCACCAGCACAGCGAGGCCAACGGCGACGAGCACGGACAGCACTTCGGCAGGCACGTGCAGCCAGGCGGGCGAGGAACCGTCGTTCATGAGTTGCGCATTCGGAAAGGCACCAGAAGGGCGCGAGAATAGCGCAGCCAACGCGCGCTGCGTAATGACTTGCAGGCGACGCTTGGCAGGCGGATGATCGCTGCTACATTCACGGTGGGCTGGAGAGCAGCATGTTCGCGAAAACCACGATCGTCGAGTATGACTTTTGCGCCACGCGCTTTGGTGAGTGTCTGTTCGCACGGACTCCCCGCGGCCTGTGCCGTATCGAGTTTACGGACAATGATCGGGAGGCTGCGGTAGCCCGTCTGCGGGCCGCGCAGCCTGATGCTGAGCTGCATCGCATGCCGATGGCGAAGCTGGCCGCGCAGGTCTTTGGTGCCAGCCACGCGGCAGAGCTGCCCGTTGATGCGGGCGGCACGCCGTTTCAGCAGCAGGTGTGGCAGGCGCTGCGCAGGATTCCTCGCGGTGCGACCTGCTCCTACGGGGAGCTGGCGACGGCAATCGGTCGCCCGGGCGCCGCGCGCGCCGTTGGCCGGGCGGTAGCCAGTAACCCCATTGCCGTGGTGGTGCCATGCCATCGGATATTGCCGGCGGCCGGCGGGGCTGGCGGCTACCGCTGGGGCCCGCAGCGGAAAGCGGCATTGCTGGACTGGGAGGCCGCGAGTCCGGCCTGACCCCGTTTGAGCATTTTCGACCATATAGGGTCAATTCTTCGTTATTTCGTCAAAACTGTGAAAGCTGACGCAGCCGCATCGCGGCAGCCCAGCCTATGTTCGACAGTCTCTGCCACCGCGTTGGGCGGTTTCGGCTGCGCAGGGGATTCGGGTAGGCATGGTCAGCGGCACACAGTTCAACTCGCCTTTCGGCGAACAGCGCCAGCAGGGCTTTAACTGGCTCAGATTCACGCCGTTCGTCGAGGAAGAATTCCTCCACACTTATGCGCGTGAAACGGCGGGTCGCGCTCGATTGCTGGTGGCCCTCGCGCTGGCCACCGTGCTCGTGCTGATAGGCGCCCGGCTCGCGCAACCTGAAGCGGTTGGTTTCATGATCGCCTTCGAGGTGTTGGTGGTCGTGCCGACGCTGCTCGCCACGCTGTACGTATCCATGCTCCCGGGCCGTCACCAGCTCTACTTCTACCTGCTGGCGGGTACCCTTCTGCTGCTCGGGTTGATGATCAATTCCATCGTCACGCGGGCATCGATGCACGGCATGTCTTTCTATTTCGCGTCGACGATCGCGTGGATCTTCATCGTCTGGGTGACCTGTGGGTTGCCGTTCCGGCACGCGGCGGTCACTGCCGTGCTCATTTCGGCCACCTATACCTGGGGTTTGTTCCACTGGAACATCGATCCCACGGAGCGGTTTTTCGCCACCACCGCGCTCGGCTTCGTCAACCTGATCGGTGCCGTGTGTTGCTATCAGCTCGAGCACGCGTTGCGACTGTCATTTCTCGAATCCAAGGTGCTCAGCGAACTCGCCGAGCGCGACGGCCTGACGGGCCTGTATAACCGGCGCAGCTACGACCAGCACCTGCATCGCCTCTGGCGCCAGTCCCGGCGCGAGCACAACCAGCTCACCCTGATGCTGATCGACATCGATAACTTCAAGGCCTATAACGATCTATACGGTCACCAGGCTGGTGATGATGCCCTGAAGCGCGTGGCCGCGGTGATCAGCCAGGCCGCGAACCGGCCGCTGGACTTCGTAGCCCGTTTCGGCGGCGAGGAATTCGCCCTGGTGCTCTACGGTCCCGACACGGAATACGGCCGTACGTTGCCGGAAACTTTGCGGGAGTCGGCCATGGCGCTGAAGATACCGCACCAGCGCTCTGCAACCGGGCCTTATCTCACTGTCAGCATCGGCGTCGCGAATGTGATGCCAGACACGGACCGCAGCCTGGAAGGCGCCATTCAGATGGCTGACGAGGCCCTGTACCAGGCGAAGGAAGAAGGTCGCAACCGCACGGTTGTGCGTGATTCCCCTAACGCTACGGTGCAGACCGGGCGCTTCCGCGTTCAGAACCGGCTCAGCGCCTGATCAATACTTACCAATGCCCGGTATTCGGCATCGATGCCCATGGCTCGGCCGGATCCAGCGCTGAACCAGCCTGCAGTAGTTCAACAGAAATATTGTCCGGTGAACGAACGAAGGCCATCCGTCCATCGCGCGGCGGGCGGTTGATCGTGACGCCATGGTCCATGAGCCGCTTGCAGGTGGCGTAGATGTCTTCCACCTGGTAGGCGATATGCCCGAAGTTTCGCCCTTCGCCATACTCCTCCGGATCCCAGTTGTGGGTCAGCTCTATGCACGCAGATTCATCACCGGGGGCGGCGAGAAACATCAGGGTGTATCGGCCGCCTTCGTCGTCCCAACGCCGCAGTTCGCGCAGCCCGAGTTTGTTGCAGTAGAAGTCGATGGATGCCTCAAGGTCTATAACCCGGACCATCGTATGCAGATATTTCATTGGCTGACCTCTGCCTGGGGCGCTCTCGCGCGCCCTTCTTGAATTACGTAGTCACTAAACCTAACGTGCTGTTCATGGCACCTCAAGTCGCGTTAATGCTTTACCCCGGGGTCGGCCCGTGAACGGCGGCGAAAGAACCATTCTCTATATACCCGGCATCAAGCCGAAGCCGCCGGCCTCCGTGCATCGGGAAAACCTGTGGCGCTGCCTGCACGAAGGTCTCCGGCGGGCAAGTCCGAATGTAGCAGCTGAGCTGGCTGCCGATCCGGACTGCCTCCAGATAGCGCCGTGGCCGCACCTGTTTTACCCGGCGCCGAGCGATCCGCGGCCCGATGAGCCCGGCCTGGAACGTCTGTTGAGCCTGCCCGGCCCGGAAGCGCGGGACCTGGAAGAGGCCCGCCATTGGCACAAATCGGTGCAGCGCTTCGGTTATCTGCTCACCGACGCATTTCCGTTCCTGATCGACTGGATTCTGAATCCGGGCATCAAGGAAGCCATGCACGACAGTCTCATTTACCTGCGCAACGAAGGGGGGATCGCATCGCGCGTGCGGGAATTCGTGCGGGGCGCCTTGCGTGACGCGTGGGGTGAGGGCCGGCGAGTTCTCGTCATTGCGCACAGCATGGGGTCGGTGATTGCCTTCGACGTGCTGTGGGAACTGAGTCGGCAGCAGCACAGCCCGCTGCGCGTAGATACTTTTATGAGCCTGGCGAGCCCGCTGGGGCTGAATTTCATGCGTCATCGCTTGCTGGGGCGTCATGCTTCCGGCGCTGAGTGCTATCCCGACAACATCCGCCGTTGGCACAACCTGGCCGCGGTGGGCGACCTGATCCCGTTGCAACAACGTATGGCTAATGACTATCGGCAGATGCTGGAGTTGGGGTTGGTGGAGGAGATTGTCGACGAGGTGGACCTGCAGAATTATTTTCGGGGGCCACACGGGCTGAATGTTCACAAGTGTTACGGGTACATGATTAATCCGCAGGTGGCGGCGGGGATTGCGCGTTGGTGGCGGGGAGAGTGAGACTCGTTTTCTGGCGTAGGGGGTGTTTCGCGCGCAGCGCCGCCGGAGCGACTCCCCCGCGCTCAGGTGCGGAAAGAGATTCGCGCGGGGGAGTCGCTCCGGCGGCGCTGCGCGGGTTGGCACCAGCGTAGTTGTTCTGGAGAACCTTTCAGAAAAGGGCGTGTGGTCGCCGGGGACATTTCCCCAAGCGAATCTCTTTCTGAACCTGAGCGCGGGGGAATGTCCCCGGCGACCACACGCCGGCGTTTATCGTCGCTGCTGTCGAAGAATACGAACGGCGGGCCTCTTGGGAAGGGGCTTGGAAAATCCCGGTCTAAGCGCCTTCGTTTAGTTTTGGGACGATGACTACGTCGATGCGGCGGTTTTGGGCGCGGCCTTCCCTGGTGCGGTTGCTGGTGACGGGGCGGCTGTCGCCGTAGCCGGCGGCCTGGACGCGGAATTCCTGGATGCCGGTGGTCTCGACCAGGTAGTCGGCTACTGCCTTGGCGCGTTTCTGCGACAGCGTCTGGTTGTGTTGAGGTCGGCCGGATGAATCGGTGTGGCCTTCCACCCGCACCTGGCAGCGCGGGAATATGTCGATGGCGCTCTCGAGTCTGCTGAGCAGGGCCCTGGCCTGGTCGTCCAGGCGGGCAGAGCCGCTCGGGAAGCGCAGGCCGACCATGCGCAGTATCAGGTCGTCGCCATTGCGCAGGACTACGGCCTCTTCGGGGGTAAACAGGGTTTCGACCACGGCGAATTGTTCGCGGACGCGGGCGTTGGCTTCTACCTGCCGCATCAGGTCGCGCCGTTCGGCACTGGTGCTGCCGAGTCGCTGGTCGAGTTCGCGAATCTCATCTTCCAGGCCTGCTACCTGGCGCCGGCTCTGTTCGAGTTCGGACTCGAGTACCGGCAGACGTTCCAGTTGGTCGCGCAGTTGTGTCTCTGCGGTGGCATAACCTGCGCTGAAGTCGTCACTCGTGCCCGCGGTCTCGGCCAGTCGTCCGATGACCGCCTGGTTTTCGAGGATCAGGTCTTCGACGCTCGCATCTTTGGCGCGAATACGTTGTGCCTGTCCAGCGATGTAGATGGCAAGGCGAGCTTGATAGGCAGCGTCGTTGGCCAGCGCGGCTGGTTCTGCCGTCCTATCGCGATTGTTGTCCAGCGCGGTTTCCGCTTTCGCCAGCAACTCCTGGGCCCGCAGGAAACTGCGTGGTGCGAGGCGGTCGGCCTTCACCCGTTCGGCATCCAGTATCGCGTTGCGTGCGGCGCCGAGGTATCGAGCCTTCAGGGCGCTCAGCTCTGCCACCTGGTACAGCTCCATGGCGCGGCCGCCCCGCTGCTGTGCCGCAGGCACTTTGCCGCGTTCCAGGGCCCTGACGGCGTCGTTGAAAGATTTTTCAGCACGCGCCCAGCCAGTGGCTGCGAGTCGGAAGGCCTCGGCCTCGTTGGCCGCGCCGCGGCTTGCCAGGGCTCCGCCGAGCACTTCGCGGGCGGTCGCCGCAGTATTGAGTGCTGCATCGAAAGCGCTGAGCGCTGCATCGATGGACTGTTGGCGACTTGTGCCACCGGCGGTCTCGCGCGCCTGTTGCAGGGCCTCAGTTCCGCGCAAGTAACTGGTGGGCGACAACAGCGCGGCCTGCGAGGCTTCGGCCTCCGTCTGACGGGCTTCGGCTTCCTGCAGCGTCGCCGCATCGAGCGGCATGACTTGCAAAAACAACAGGCTCGAAAGCACGACTACCTGCAGGCGCCTCGGGCGAGCCTTTTCCGATACCCGCTCTGCACAGCCAGTGCTGGCGCGGCCGCCAGCGCGTTTGTGAACCACGTCACAGCGCATTTGCGGCGCAGATATTGTGGATGCGCTCACAGTATTTCTGACGTTATGCCAATAGGGTTGGTCCATGCGCAAAAAGTTCTACACCCGTTTTCTGTTGCGCTCCGCCGATGACGGATTTGCGGACGAGTATAGCGGTGTGGTCGAAGTGAGCGCACCGGCCAACCAGGTGCTGGACCCGATCGAGATCGAGACCCTGCTGGCGAAGAATTTTGAGCGGGACGCAGACGACGTTGAATTACTCAACTGGTCGCGCGTCCACTGATTGACAGGATGTCGATGCAAGGCTGACTAAAGGCTTCCCCCTGTACTTGCCCGGCCTTAGTGCCGGGCGTTTTTTTGCCTGCAGCCCTGGTGCCCGCCAACCGCCGCTTTCACCCCCGGAATCCCCCGTGCGAGAATAGCCCCTGTGCTACGACATCCGGACAGTTTGTGAGCGACTTCAAAGGTATACCCATCGTCCGCAGCGGCGATAAGTACCAGACCGGGAAGGGCTTCTCGGCGGTAAAAAACGGCGTGAACCGGCGCCGGGGCTGGGAAGATGTCCCGGTTCAGCGCAAGCCCGACTGGCTGCGGGCGAAGCTGCCCACGGGGGCTGGCTTCGACACCGTGCGGCGCAACGTGCGCGAGCACCAGCTCAGCACGGTGTGCGAAGAGTCCATTTGTCCCAATATCGGCGAATGCTGGAACGCCGGTACCGCCACCCTGATGCTCATGGGCAGTGTCTGCACCCGGGCCTGCCGCTTCTGCGCCGTGGACACGGGCAACCCGGCTGGCTGGCTGGATACCGAAGAACCGGAGCAGGCCGCACGCTCGGTGGAACTCATGGGCCTGAGCTACGTGGTGCTCACGTCGGTGGATCGCGACGATCTGGCCGATGGCGGCGCCGAGCACTATGCCGCGGCCGTAGTAGCTATCAGGGTGCGCAACCCGGGCACCGCCGTAGAAGCCCTGACGCCCGACTTTCGCGGCAATGTCGACGCGGTCCGCGTCGTGGCTTCCACGCCGCTGGCCGTGTTCGCACACAACCTGGAAACGGTGCGTCGGCTGACGCCCGAAGTTCGCGATCCCCGCGCCGGCTACGACCAGTCGCTGGCGGTGCTGCGAGAGGCGAAGACGGTGCGCACCGACCTGTTGACCAAGAGCAGCCTGATGCTGGGCCTTGGCGAGACGGAGGCTGAAGTCCTCACGGCCATGGATGATCTGCGGGCCGCAGGCGTGGACATACTCACCTTCGGCCAATACCTGCGGCCCACCGTGAACCACCTGCCGGTGCAGCGCTTCGTCACCCCGGCGGAGTTTCTGCGCTACCGCGAGCTGGGTTTGCAGCGGGGTTTCGTCGAGGTGGTGTCGGGGCCCCTGGTGCGTTCCAGCTATCGTGCAGAGCAGGCGCTTGAACGGAACAATGCCGGCCTGGGCATTGCCACCGGAACAACAGGATGATGGAACTGCTGGCCGAATACGGACTGTTCCTGGCCAAGACCGTGACGCTGCTGGCCGCCCTGGGCGTGGCCCTGGCCCTGATTGCCGGCGCGTCGCGCCGCGGCGGGTCTGCCACCGGCATTCGGGTGGACAAGCTCAACGACCGCTTTCGGGAACTTGGCCGCGCGGTGCGCCGCGCCGCACTGAGCAAGGCGGCGTTCAAGAAGCAGGAAAAGGCCGACAAGCAGGCGCGCAAGCAGGAAAAGAAGGCTGCGGGCGACGATCACCACCGCAAGCGCTACTTCGTGCTCGACTTCAAGGGTGATATCCGCGCCACTGCGGTGAGCCACCTGCGCGAGGAAATCAGCGCCGTGGTCAGTGTGGCCACCGGCAATGACGAAGTGGTGCTGAGGCTGGAGAATGCGGGCGGGGCGGTGCACGAGCACGGCCTGGCCGCTTCGCAGCTGCAGCGGCTGAAGAGCCGGGGCATTCCGCTGACGGCAATCGTCGACAAGGTGGCGGCCAGCGGCGGTTACATGATGGCCTGCATCGCCGATCGCGTGATTGCGGCGCCCTTTGCGGTGATCGGTTCTATCGGTGTGTTGGCACAATTGCCCAACTTCAACCGCGCGCTGAAAGATCGCGGCGTGGAGTGGGAAGAAGTCACAGCCGGACAGTACAAGCGCACTGTGACCATGTTCGGGTCGAACACCGAGGCCGACCGCGAAAAGCTTCGCGAAGAGCTGGAAGAGGTGCACCGCCTGTTCAAGGAGCTGGTAGCCGAGCACCGGCCGGCCATGAACATCGACCAGGTCGCGACCGGCGAGCACTGGTACGGAACCCGGGCCCTGGAACTGGGTCTGATCGATGAACTGGGCGCGAGCGACGACTATCTGCTGAACGCGGTGCAGGACGGTGACGTATACCGCGTGCGCTGGAAGGGCAAACAAAGCCTGCAGGAGCGCATCATGCACGCGATGGACGCGGCTGCCGAGGCTTTCGGGCGTGCCCGCTGGGACCGCACGTGGTTTCGCTGAGCAGCAGCGGCTTGCATTTATAATCGGGTTTTCACTGTGAATACGGAAGGTGCCATGGTTCGGCTATATCGCATTGGACTGTTGCTGAGCGTACTCGCGGTCAGCGGGTGCACCGTGCCCATCGTCAGTGAGCGCGAGCTCCAGATCCAGTCGGACGCCGAGTTCCAGAAGATGCGCACACAGATGGTGGAGTCGCGCGATGCCCGCGTGCGCGGCTATGTGCAGTGCGTGTCGGACGCGATCCTTGCCGAGGTGAACGAGCCTTACGCAAGCCTGGACTGGGAAGTCGTGGTTTTCGACGACGAGGCCGTCAACGCATTTGCGCTGCCCGGCGGCCACATCGGGGTGTTCACCGGCTTGCTGAAGGTGGCGGAGAACCAGGACCAGCTCGCGGCGGTGATCGGCCACGAAGTTGCCCATGTGACCGAGCGCCATTCTTACGAGCAGGTGAACCGGCAGTACACCACGCAGGGCGCGGTCGTTGCGGGTGCCGCGGTGCTCGGCGGAGGCCAGACCACTTACGACCTGCTGTCGATGGGGGCGCAGATCGGCCTTACGCTGCCCTATGGCCGCCGCGCGGAAAGTGAGGCCGATGTCGTCGGTCTGCGCTTCATGGCGGAGGCCGGTTTCGATCCGCGGGCCAGCGTGCAGCTGTGGAAAAACATGGATGCCAAGGGCGGCGCGTCGCCGCCGCAATTCCTGTCCACACACCCGTCGTCGACCACCCGCATCTCCGGCCTGATCGCCCAGCTGCCGGAGGCCCTCGACGAGTTCAATGGAGCGCGGGCCGAAGGCAAGCGCCCGGCCTGCCGGCGCTGACAGCATGTCTTTCCGGGCGCCCTTACTGCTGACGTCAGTGACCCTGCTGGCAGGCTGCAGCCTCGTCGACGCTGTGTTCAAGCCACCGGAGAGTGCGGGCGCTGGCGCGCCGCCAAGCGTCGAGTTCACTCCGCAGCCGCCGCTGGACGCGAATCGTTTCGTGCTCGTGGACGGTGAAGGTACGGTGGGCGAGTTGCAGATTGCGCTGGCCCGTGCCGAAGACACCTTCGTCGAATTTGCCCGCACCTATGACCTGGGTTTTGACGAGTTGCGAGATGCGAACCCGGGCGTCGATCCGTGGATGCTGGGTGAGGGGACGCCCGTCGTGCTGCCCACCCGTTTCGTGCTGCCCGACGCGCCGCGCGAAGGCATCGTGTTGAACGTTGCCGCGAAGCGCCTGTTCTACTACCCGCCCGCCGTCGACGGTGAACCCAGGGTGGTGGAGACTTACCCCATCGGCATCGGCCGGGAAGACTGGGCGACACCGACCGGGGCCACGACAGTGGTTGCGCGCACCCGCGACCCGGTGTGGTTTGTACCGGCATCCATCCGCAGGGAACATGCAGAGATGGGCGACCCGCTGCCGGCCCAGGTGCCGCCCGGCCCGGACAATCCCCTGGGCAGCCGGGTACTGCAGCTGGGTTTGCCGGGCTACCTGATTCACGGCACGAACAAGCCCGCCGGCGTCGGCATGCGGGTGAGCCACGGTTGTGTGCGGCTCTACCCGGAAGACATTGAATTCCTTTACGACCGGGTTCCCGTGGGGACGCCGGTCAATATCGTGAATCAGCCGCTGCTGTTGGGACGCAACGGCAATGACCTGTTGCTCGAGGCCCATCCGGCGCTGGCCGAAGACGAGCGCGACTGGCTGGCTGCACTCGAGCAGCGGGCGGCGACCCGGGCCAGCGAGATGCCCAATGGCGCCGCTGATGTCGATCAATCCCGGCTGGTTGTGATTGCAGAGGACCATCGCGGGTTCCCCGTGTCGATACTGGCCGGTGATGATGGCCTTGCAGCGGCGCTGGCCCAGGCGCGGCGAGTCGAGAATGTGATCCTGCACGATCCCGTGGAACAAGTCGCCGACACCGCCTCCGACTGAAGCATGTCTTCGCGAGAATCCTCACTCCGCGGCGCTTAGCCTGCTAGAATTTCCTCAGGGTTGTTGTTGGCGGTGGGCCGAAATGTCGGACACTGCATCGAGCGGTATATTGGTAGTTGAGGATGCGTCCTCGGACGTTCCCACGTTGCTGGGCCGGGAAACTGTCGCCGCCTTCATTGGTCCCGCGCCTCGCGGGCCAGTGGACATGCCGGTGGCGGTGCGCAGTGTCGCCGAATATCTGAAGCGTTTCGGATCGCCTGATAAAGACAGTCGTCTCCAGCATTATCTCGAGCGCTATTTCGGCAACGGCGGCACGATGGCCATTGTCGTCCGGGTCTGCCATTCCTCGCGCCGTAACCAGATTCACCTGCCCGCCAGCGGTAGCACGTTCGTGTTGGAAGCACTGCACCCCGGGCCGCTGGAGTACCTGCGGGCGTCTGTTGACTACGATGGCATTCCCGCCGACGCGGGCGCGCACTTCAACCTGACGGTGCACCGTCTCGACGGCGGCAACAAGGCAGCCGTCGTGGAGCAGGAGATTTATCAGGAGGTGTCTGCCCACGCCAGCGATCCGGACTACGTGGGCGACGCCCTCCAGCGCTCTGCATTGGTGCGCCTGCGCGATAACGGCACACATCAGCGTCCGCTCCCCACGGTGGGTCCCGGCGCGTTGATGAACCCCGACTACGTCTATGCGGACGGCACGCGACTGCCGGCGGAGATGTTGTCCGACTACGACCTGATCGGTTCGCCGCGAGAAAGCACGGGTCTCTACGCGCTGGAGCAGATCGCGCGCCTGGACCTGCTATGCATCCTGCCGCCCGCGCCCGGCCTGAGCCTCGGCCCGGTGGCCCGTTTCGCGGCCGAGCGTTATTGTCGCCGCCGCCAGGCCTTGCTGCTGGTCGAGCCGCCCGGCCACTGGCAGCTGGCCCGCGACGTGATCGCGGACAGACAACGCGGCCAGTTTGCGAGTCCGAACGTGGTGACGTGTTTCCCGTTGCCCGGAGACAGCAGCGTGCTGGGCGCCCTCGCCGGGGCCCTGGCAGCCCGGGATCAGGACCACGGCGCGTGGTCGCTGCCGGCGTCTGCGCCGTTGCGCCTGCGCTGTCACTGGCGCGCGCACCTGGAGCTTTCACCCAGAGAGATTTCGGCGCTGATACGTGCCGGTGTGAACCCCCTGACCGCCGCGGCCCCGGGTTGGGTGGATCTGCACGGTGGCGTGACCACGGCCCGCGGCTCCGGGCTGGCGCCGGAATGGTGCGCGCTGCGCTGGCGCCGCACCGCGCTGTTCGTGGTGTCGGGCATGGTGCAGAACTGCCGCTGGATGTTGTTTCGCCGTGAGGCGGCCTCCGGAATTGCTGACTTGCGGGCCCAGCTTGAGGCTTTTCTCAACGCGTTGCAGGCTAACGGTGCGCTGGCGGGTGTCAGCGCCAGGGAAGGCTGGTTTCTGCACACGCCCAGGATCCGCGGCGACGAACTGGAAATCGAGTTCGGTATCGCGCTAAGGCGCCCGGGTGAGTTTCTGCATTTCCGGGTGATTCAGCACGGCAGCGAAGCGGATGTCCGCGAGCTTGGCTGGCAGCCGACACTGGCAGTCGCGATCTGACGCGGGGTTAGCAGCATGACGCTGCTGTACTTCGCCTACGGGTCGAACATGCACACCGGGCGCCTTCGCGCCCGCGTTCATTCCGCCGTGCCGCTGGGCGTGGCCCGGTTGCCGGAACATGGGCTGTTGTTCCATAAACGCGGCGCAGATGGTTCCGGCAAGGCCAACATCGTTCCCGTGCCAGCCATTGAGGTCTGGGGCGTTATCTACTCCGTCAGCGTTGCCCATGCGGCAGTTCTGGATGCCATCGAAGGGCCGGGGTACGCGCGCACGGAGTTGCAGGTATGTCACCCGGTCAGCGGCGAGAATGTTTCTGCTTTCTCCTACCGGGCGCGGGCCGGAGCAATCGCTGACGACCTCCAGCCATTCAACTGGTACCTGGATTTTCTCTTGCACGGCGCCGCCCATCACGGATTGCCGGCCCACTATGTCGCCCAGTTGCAGCGTGTTGCAGCCATTGCCGACAGTGATGCTGAGCGGGCGCGGCGCGAGAACGCCCTGCTGTGTCGGCCTTAACCGCTAGCCCATGCCGTCTGTAATATCCGCCCTGTGGTCGCCCGTCGTTGCATGATCGGTTGCGTGACACAGATCACACGTGAACCGGCCGCTAATAGGTTATTAAGTTAATGACTATGAGCGCCGATTACGCGACAGCGGACGGGCTCCAGCCCGTCGCCAGCCTCACGGAGTTCTTCCGCGACTCCGTAGATGCAGCCATGGCTGCGAATCATGTGGTGCTCGACACCCAGGCTTCGCACTACGTTGTCAATCTCCTGACACTGTTTGCACGCTCCGAAGATTTCTACGATGCAGGCCCGGAAGGGCCGGAGCTGCGGCCCCTGGCGCTCATGCTGGCCGACGCGGTTGAAGCCCGCACGGAGGAAGAGCATCACTTCGCCCTGCAGCGCGTCGGTGACGTGGCGCTGTTCGTAGCCGGCTTTTTCGACGACTTCCTGCGGCATGCGCCGGTGGATGTGGGCTACTACGTGAAGATGGGCGGTGGCGCGTACAGCACATTGGCAGGCAGCATAAAAGGCACCTTGCGCGGCCGGGTGATGAGCGACGTATTCGAGGAACTCGGCGCCAAGTTCACCAACATGGTGGATGTGCTCAACGAGGTTCGTGATTCGGCGCGCGGCCACGATGTGGAAGACGCGTTGCGCTGGTATGAAGCGTGGGTGCGCACCGGCAGCCCGCGCGCTGCGCGCTTGCTTCGCGAGCTGGGTATCGAACCGCTGGAATCAGCGCGCAACCGGCACGAGCATTGATGAGCCCATCATGCTCCGCAATCTGCAGACACTTCTAGCCCAGCTCTACCGAATCGAGCCGCCGGCCGACGTTCGCGACTACCTGATCACGGATGCTCGCCAGGCCAGGGCCCTGGAGGGCGAGGGTAGCCGCGAAACCGATGAAAAGCTGCTGGTTGCGGAAGACAAGGACGAACTGCACCTGGCGTTATACCTTGACGCCGAACTCCTCGACCGCCTGGCCTCGCGGGATCCTTTCGAATACCTGGATGCCGACAATTTCGAGGATTTCTGCAAGGTGGTTGAAGGGCTCAGTCACTTCAACTACCTGACCTGGAATGCCAGCGCAGACCGCCGGGTCACGCTGCTGGAACTCGAACTGCAGGCAGAAATCGACAAGTACATGGGTGCGCGCACCCTCGCGACCCATCAGGCGCGCCCGGAACTCGAGGCTACGCTCTTCGCCGTGCTGTTCGAATCACCGCGTTTTCACGCCACGCTGTCGGCAGCAGAACACGAGCGCTACTCGTACGCTGCGCGTTTTGCCGGCTGGTATTGTCGCAGCCTGGAAGCCCGGTATGCGTGCGGGTTGCCCGGCGGCGAAATGCTGCAGGAACTGCGCGATTTCTATCGCCTGTCCCAGCCGGCCAAGCTGAGCCACATTCACAGCGCCGCCTACGCCTGAGCCCGGCTGCCCGTGGCAATGCCACGGATGATGTTCTACAGTCTGGCCCCTCTCAAAAACACCTCTACCAGTGGAGAAACCCATGGGCCTTCGCCGTCCGTTCTTTGCCGTTTTTCTGACCGTCGCCGTTGCTGCTTGCGGTGGACCGGAGCAAGCGAGTGCCCCCGCCGAAACCGCTGCGCCACCGGCCGCACCGGTGATTGTCGCCGAGCCTGAAGTCGCCGGGCCGAGGCTGAGGGACATAGCGGCCGGCGAGCATCGCAGCGAAGAAAACCGCGCTCGTAACGTTTCCCGTCACCCGGTGGAAACGCTGGAGTTCTTCGGCCTGGAACCGGACATGACGGTGGTGGAAATCTGGCCCAGCGGTGGCTGGTACACCGAAGTCATCGCCCCGTACGTGAATGACCAGGGCAAATATATCGCCGCGCACTGGGACCCGGAAGACGAACGGGAATTTGTGCGTAACGGGGTCAAGGGTTTCACCGACAAACTGGTGGCACGACCAGACCTCTATGGCAACGTCGAAATGGGCGTGCTGATGCCACCGGAGAAGTGGGACTTTGCGCCGGCAGCGTCCGTGGACATGATCGTGACCTTTCGCAACATTCATAACTGGCTGCCGCGCGGCTACACCGAAGACATGTTCGCGCAGTTCTACAAGATACTGAAACCGGGCGGCGTGCTCGGCGTGGTGGAACACCGCGGTAATGCGGATGTGGAACAGGACCCGAAAGCGGCCTCCGGCTACGTGAACGAGGCCTATGCAATTCAGCTGGCGGAAGCCGCGGGCTTCGAGCTGGAGGGGAAATCGGAGGTCAATGCGAACCCGGCAGATACCAAGGACTACGATACCGGTGTCTGGACGCTACCGCCCACACTGCGCAAGAAGGACGAAGACCGCGACAAGTACCTGGCCATCGGCGAGAGCGACCGCTTCACGCTGAAGTTCAGGAAGCCCGCCGCCTGACGGGAGGGCCACAAGGCCTGTTGGTGCGGAAACCGGGCCGTTCCGTTCTGCTGCAGGGCTCTAGGATCGGTAGGCACAATCCACCGCCAATATCTGTCGCATGCTCCCGCGCAGTGCGGTAGAGTATTTGACGTCCTCACGCGGGTGGTTCGTTGTTGGCCCCGCGTATCTCTGATGAAAGGAGGTAATCTACCGTGGACGTGGAAGAGACTGCTAAGCAGGCCGCCAAGGCCGCCAAGGCCGCCAAGGCCGCGACGACGGCCAGAAAACCGCAAAGTGAACCAAAGCTTTCGGAGATCAGCGTTAAGCCCACTGGTGCCCGCGCCAAAGGGACTGGCGCTGCAGCCCAACTCAAGCAGGCTGCCCGCCCGATCTCTGTCGAGCAGCGCCGTCAGCAGATCGCTGAAGCGGCCTATTTTCGGGCTATGAGTCGAGGCTTTGAAGGGGGCGACCCGGTTGCGGATTGGCTCGATGCGGAGCGCGAGGTCGATTTGTTGCTGGGTAAAACCGCCGACTGAACGTCCGTCGCCGACGCCGCGGCGTGTTGGTTATTCATCGCCCCGGCGGTCACCTCGCCGGCGCACAGCGTTTCGCTGGGCAGCATCATGGGTGTCAATGCCGTCCTTCTCGACATTGCCGGAGTGCTCCACGACGGGCGCGTCCCGTACGCGGGCGCGATAGACGCCATCGAACGCCTGGCGACGGCGGGCATCCAGTTGCGATTCGTCACCAACACCAGCCGCCGGACTCGCGCGAGCACCGTGGAGCGCCTTTGCAGCATGGGTTTCGCCGTGACGGCGGAGCAGGTTTTCACCGCACCCCTGGCCGCGCGGGCGTACCTCGAGCAAGCGGGCCTGCGGCCGCTGCTCATCATCCACCCTGACTTGGCACCGGATTTCGCCGGGCTGGAGACCCGCGACCCGAATGCGGTGTTTCTCGCGGATGCAGCCGAGTATTGCGGCTACGCGGCGCTGGATCAGGCCTTTGGCCTGATGAGTGACGGCGCGCCGCTGATCGCCGTGGGCAGGAATCGCTACTTCCGCGAGGGCGGCCAACTGCACCTCGACGCCGGCGCCTTCGTCGCCGCGCTGGAATACGCGTCCGGCCAGCAGGCCATTGTGGCTGGCAAGCCTTCACCAGCCTTTTTTCGGGCCGTGCTCGACGATCTCGGCACCGCCGCCGCCGACGCGGTCATGGTTGGCGACGATGTGGAGGCGGACGTGGTCGGCGCGAGAGACAATGGCCTTGGGGCCTGGCTGGTGCAGACCGGCAAATACCGGGCCGGTGACGAGGACCGGCTTGCGGATTGTGGTGGGCAGGTCGCGGGAGACCTAGCGGCGGCGGTGGACCGCATCCTGGGTGGATGAGTGCTGCGGGGACTCGAAGCGGGATACGCGCATCCGCTAATGAGTGGTGATTGGTTTGCGTACTTTTACGAATGCCGCTGCGGAACCATGTTAGCAATAATGTATCTAATGGAATTCAATACGGGGTTGGGTTGCCCCGGCGCGATATGTTGAGGGGATTAATTGTTATGGCCGCTACATTTGGTGGATCGGCGGCCCCGATTGGTGTACTTCAGGCGGTTGCCGCCGAAGAGGCCCAGTATCGGGAAGCACGCGAAGAACTGGTCCGGGTCATCGAGAACCGGGTTCTGGAAGCCCGCGTATACCTGCGCAAGAGCGAGTTGGACCCGCGGGTGATGGCGGCCATGGCTGCGGTGCCACGGCAAGAGTTCGTACCGGAAGACCTGCGCTTTGCAGCCTACGAGAATCGACCGCTGCCCATCGGCCAGGGCCAGACCATCTCGCAGCCGTCCCTGGTGGCGATGATGACGGATCTGCTGGAGCTGCCCAAAGACTGCAAAGTGCTGGAGGTCGGCACCGGATCTGGCTACCAGGCAGCCGTGCTGGCTGAGTTCTGTACCGATGTGTACAGCATCGAGATCGTCGATGAACTGGGCCGGCAGGCGCGCGAGACCCTGGCAGACCAGGGCTATGACAACGTGCACGTGCGCATCGGTGACGGCTTCGCCGGCTGGCCGGAGCATGGGCCCTTTGACGGGATAATCGTGACGGCGGCTGTCGATGTGCCGCCGCCGCCGCTGGTGGAGCAGCTTCACCCGGGTGGGCGGATGGTGATTCCGCTGCGCCGGGAATCAGGCTACGAAGAGCTGGTGGTCATCCGGAAGAACGCCGACGGTTCCCTGGCCGAGCGGTCCATTTTTCCGGTTCGGTTCGTGCCGTTCACCCGCGACCGACACTGACGGTCAGCCCACTTTCCGCCGTCTGAGCTGCCAGGCTGAGGCCGCGACCGCCAGGCCTGTCAGCGCGATGGCCGCAACAGCGGCCTGCGGTCTTTCCCGCAGCGCCAGGACCAGCACCGCGCCACTAACGCCAGAAAATAGAAGCGGCGGCAACGGGTAGGCCCAGGTGCGCCACGGGCGAGACAAGCCGGGCTCGGTGACCCGCAGCACGATGACGCCAGCGGCGGTGAGCCCGGCAAACAGCGTGAGCGTGAAACCGGCGAAGGTCAGCACCGCTTCGAAAGACCCGGTGGCCAGGAAAATCAGCGCGATCGCGACTTGCAGCAATATCGCGCGGGCCGGCGCGCCGCGCGAGGTCGGCTGCGCCAGCGGCCGCAGCAACGGGATGTCCTCGCCGGCCGTCTGCAGCACGCGCGGCCCGGCGAGCACCATGGCGCTGATCGTGGAAACCAGCAACAGGCACAGCATGCCGCTCATCACGGCCCCACCCGTGGCCCCGAATATGCGCGCGGCGGATAACGCACCGATCTCCACGGTTCCCGCGAGAGCCTGCAGCGGCACGGTGCGCAAAAACACGTAGTTCAGCAACAGGTAGGCCACGGTCACGATAGCCGTGCCGTGCAGCAGTGCCAGTGGCAGCACGCGCTGCGGCCGGCGTATTTCACTGGCCACGTAGGCTGCGGCATTCCAGCCGGAATACGCGTAGAACACAAAGACCAGTGCCAGCGACAGCGCAGGGCCGGAGGGCGCAGCTGCTGCCGCGCCGGTTACGCCGGCGGGAAGCGGCGGTGCCGACAGGCCGGCCACGATAAACACTGTAATCAGCGCTAGTTTCAGCGCCGTGCTGATTACCTGGAAACGCTGACCAATACGCACGTCGACCAGGTGAAACAGCGTGATGACTAACAGCGCCGCTGCCCCGGTCCAGGCCGGGCTGACGGGGAAAATGGTGGCCGCATAGCGGCCCAGGGCCATCGCGGCCAGGGCCATCGGCGCGGCGAAACCCACCGTCACGGAAACCAGCCCGGCGGCCAGGCCGAGCACCGGGTGATAAATGCGGCCAAGAAAATGGTATTCGCCGCCGGAGCGCGGCAGGGCGGCACCCAGTTCCGCATAGCAAAGTGCACCACAGAAGGCGATCAGGCCGCCCGCCAGCCATATGCCGAGGAGCCAGGCGGGGTCCGGCACCAGTTCGGCCTGCAGGCCCAGCGTCGTAAACGCCCCGGTGCCCACCATGTTGGCAACCACGATGGAGGTTGCTGAGAAGTACCCCAGTACCTGTGAATTGCCGTCTGATCTTGCACCGGTCACGGGCCAATTATCATGTGGTTCGGGCGCCGGCGCCCGCTGTCCGCAGCCATTGGCCGGCCCGGCCTGCGGCCGGTAGGTAGATGCCCGTATATATGCTGCGGGACAGGATGCCTAAAAACGTAGCTGTGCAGCTGGCCCGAGTCGCGGCGATTGGCCGTGACAGCGGGATCACTACAGGAGAATCAGCATGCCAATGGAGATTGCCTTCGAGGTACCAGACGCGGATCTGGAGCGATTCGCCGCGATGGCTCAGCGGGTGAAGTCCAAGATGCCACCCGATGCGGACCCCAGGACGCTCGCCGAGCTGGTGCGGGTGAAGCTCGCAGGCGCGCGCAGTTCCGGCCAATGTCCCGGCTTTATCCTCGAACGCATCGAGCGCCTCGAACAGCTCGCCGATATGATCGAGGATGAGGAGTGGCAACTGGAAGGTGAAGATCTGACCCGCGTGCAGGGTGCGCTGTTCTATTTTGCCGAAGCGGCAGACATCATTCCTGATCGGGTACCCGTGCTGGGCTTCCTGGATGACGCCGTGATGGTGGAGTTGACGCTGCAGGACTTCGAGCCCGAGTTGACGGCTTACCACAAGTTCTGCGGTTTCCGGACCGCAGAGAAGGAGCGCCGGGCGGAACACGGCAGCACCGAAACGGTGACCAAGGAAGACTGGCTGGCGGACCAGCGGGCGCTGCTGCATCACCAGATGCGCGAGCGGCGCCGCGTAGGCACAAACGCGCCCGGTGGCTGGAAGGTCACCCTGTGGTAAGCCGGCGCTGAGGGCGATTTCCGCCTGCGCCATCGGGCACCATGTTGCTGAATCTGTTCAACGCGGGCGTGGCCGTGCTGCTGGCCACCCTGGTCGTTTTGTACTGGGTGCGCTTTCGCGGCGAGGACCCTGAGGTTTACGTACCCGCGGCGTCATGGACCCGCGCGGGCATCTATTTCTGCTGCTGTTTCCTTTTGTGCTGGCTCACGGGTACGCAGGCCATGATCCTGCAGAGCCCGTTTGCCACCCCGGCACAGTTGGGCGACCCGGCGTGGATCGCGGCGACCGTTGGTATCACGCTGCTGATCTTCATCGCTTACTGGGGTGTTTGGGGACGTTATACGCTGCGCTTCGACCGGCGCCTGCACCTGGCGACGCAGCTTCCCTTCGGCCTGGTCTGGGGTGCGAGTGCCGCCCAGGTCATTCTGACCGTCTGGCACGTCTGTAAAACCATCGGCCCGGCGTGGCCCGACTGGCAGGTCTGGATCGCCACCTGGTTCATCGCCGGCAGCTGGCACTGGTGGTTCCATGACTTCTACTGGGACCTGTATGTTGCGCCGGAACACGACACGCCCTTTTCCATCGTGCTGAAGACCGCACTGCTACACATCCCGCAGACATCGCTATGTACGCTGTACCTGACCATCTTCGGCAACGTGTGGATCCTGATCGGCCTGCAGACGATTGCGCTGCTGGCGGCGGCCATCTTCATGCGGCTGCCGCCGTGGTGGTCGACGGATGCGGCGCCACCGGCCCGCCATCACCCATTCATATTGGGCCTGGCGCGCGGTGGTGGCTACATTTCGCCAGACCCGGCGCACGATCCGTACCTCAGGGCCGGTCACTCGCCGCCGAGAAACACGGTATTCTGACAATTGGATCGAGACGCCGCGGTATTCGGGATCCGTGACAGATCAGGGCTTCAGCGACCACTTTTCATCATTGGCCGCCGCCTACGCCGCGGGCCCTTGCATGACTATACCGTTGCCTCGGCCGGATAGATCATTTTGCCCCCCAGCCATATCGCCACTTGCATGCACGCGTGGCAGACGCTGAGTTCCATGCCCGCAACAAACACGTCCGACTGGATCGGCGCCCAGCGGTCGAGAAACACCTCGCCGTTGTTCACCTTGTTCCAGTAAGCCACCTTTTGCTCCCGCACTGACGGGGGGAACTGGGGGTTCTGACTCAGGCGCTCAAGGTCCTCACCCTGGATACGCAGCGGTACGCCCGCCGCGTTGCTGATTTGATCCGCATAACAGTTGAACCAGGCCTGGTCCGCCAGCGCCTTGCAGCCGGGACAGGTGAATCTGGCTAGTTGATGCGATGGCTTGGTCATTCGCGCGATGAAGGTATTTCGGACCGATGGGTAAGCTGAACGGTGCCCAGTGTAATCCAGCCGGAGATATCCGGCGCGGACCGGAGACATGCGAGTCCACCCGCCTATGACAGGTATTTCGGCTCAATCAGGACCAGCCCCGGATTGAAGGTGGGCAGACAAAACGATGCAGTTGTTGACGAATCCGCTGCATAATGGGTCTGGATGATTAGCTATAAGGAGCGAAGGTCATGTCCAAAGAACACAGGACAAGCAGGGAAGGCAAAAAGCCACCCGCGATGACTCCAAAAGAACGGAAGGCGGCGAAGAAGTCCAAAAAGGAAGCCAGAAAGTCTCAGCATCAATGAGATGCGTGCGATCAAACCGGCGGGCCGATTGAACGCTGGGGATCCAGGGCACACTTTCACGGACGGGGCGGGTCGGCGCAGAATGCCTGTGATAAAGGGATCCGTCCACAACGGTCTGGGTAGTATTGTTTCGGTCAGGTTCGGGAATTGAGGGTCGCCTGGATCACCATTTTTCTTACTACCCTCGTATGGTCTGGCGTAAATCCGAAGGATTACCTGACCTGGGCCCTGGAGGTTTCGCCCGCAGTCATTGCCTTTATCGTCCTGGCTGTGACTTACCGCAGGTTTCCACTCACACCAATTCTCTATGCGCTAATTCTTGTTCACTGCATCGTCCTGATGGTGGGCGGGCACTATACCTACGCTGACGTGCCGCTGTTCGAGCCCTCCGACTCAGGGCTGGGTTTCGAAAGAAATAATTTCGACAAGCTGGGTCATTTCCTGCAGGGCTTCGTTCCGGCCCTCGTCGCGAGAGAAATACTGATCAGGAAAGCTATCGTGGCGTCGACAGCATGGCGCAACTTCTTCATTGTCTGTTTTTGTCTTGCCTTTAGCGCTTTGTACGAGCTTATCGAGTGGGCGGCAGCCGTCGTTTCTGATACCGCGGCCGAGGCGTTCCTGGGAACCCAGGGTTATGTGTGGGACACCCAGTCGGACATGGCGTACGCGCTAGTGGGCGCCGTAGCGGCATTAGCTCTGCTGGGGCGCTTACATGATCGCCAGATCCGGGACATGCTTTCTGTGACTAAAGGCCTGGTCCTGACGCAGAAGGGACCAAACGGATGATCTGGCTTCAGCTCACAGCAGCTGGGCCTGCTGCGGCACCGGCCACGGCGAGAGTGGAGGGAGCTCTGCCATGCCCGGTTGCGCCTGCAAAGTGCGGTGAAACTCCTCGGCGAGTTCCGGGCAGTGCAGGTTGTTCGGGCAATGAATCATCATGAAGACATCGTGGCCCGCATCGAGCCAGGCAGCGGTTCTGGTTGCCCATTCATCCAGGTATTCGTCATTGGCGGAGAAATCCGGGTGCAGGATCAGCCGGACGAAGGCCAGGCCGTTGCACACCTCGGTCAGCACGGGCAGATCCGGCTTCTTGTGAAGGGCTGCCAGCACTTCCGGGTGGCTGCGGTCGCCCAGGTAGAGCGGCCGCGTGTCCATCACCACACGGCCGGCATTGTGCTCGTCCAGCAGATCCTCCAGCAGCTCCGGTTGCTCGAAAAAGGCCGGGTGGCGAACTTCCAGGGCGAATCGAAACGCGGCCGGCAGGTGGGACAACAGCTCGCGAACCTGGGGCAACTGGGAGGGTCCCACGGTGGCCGGAAACTGCACCAGCAAGGGCCCCAGGTTGTCGCCCAAGGGCTCGACGGCACGCAGAAAGGCGCCCAGGACATCGGCATCGGGTCGGCGTTCGTGAGTGACTTCGCGCGGCAGTTTGAAGCAGAACTGAAAATCCGTGCCGGCAACATCGGCGTGCCATCGCGACACCTGGCCCCGGTCAGGCACGCGGTAGAAGCTGGTGTTGCCCTCCACCGTGTTGAACACGCGCGCATAGCCGGCCAGTTGCGACGGCTTCGCGGCAAAATATCGGTCCCGCCAGCCGGGGAAACCCCAGGCGGGCAGACCGAGCTGGTAGTGGTCAGAAATCGCCATTTCCGGTGGCTCAGCTTGACGGGGCTGCGAGATCTGACAGTCAGCATACACCCACGGCGGGTGAGTGCAGTTGCCGGGGTCAATTCGGCCCCGGCCGGGTGAGGTGAATGCCGCGCGCCTGGACTCAGTCCTCGCCATACAGCTGGCGGACTTCGGTGTCACAGGCCTCGAGAATTTTTGCCCGCTTCGGTTTCAGCGTCGGCGTCAACAGGCCGGATTCCACAGTCCAGGGTTCCTCCAGCACGGCCAGGCGGGGAATCCTCGCGTAGCCGGGGAAGTCTTTCAGCTTGGCGCCAATACGCGCGCACAGGATCTTCTTCAGGCGCGGGCTGTCCTTCTCGGCGCTCAGCTCAGCCAGGCCTTCCGCCCTGGCCAGTTTCTCGTATTCCTCCGGCTCGAGCACGACCAGGGCGCCAAGGTTCGGCCTGCCTTCGCCGATGACCAGCACCTGGTGGAACAACTCGTCCGTGCCGATGGCCAATTCCATATCGCCGGGAGGCACTTTTTCGCCGTTGCCCAGCACGATGATTTCCTTGATGCGCCCGGTAATGAAGACATGGTCCTCGTCGATGCGAGCGCAGTCGCCGGTGTGAAACCAGCCTTGATCGTCGATGCACTGAGCAGTGGCTTCCGGGTTATTCCAGTAGCCCACCATCACGCTGGGTCCGCGCGTCAGCAGTTCGTCCTTGTCGGCGATCTTGACTTCGACATCCGCCAGCGGTTGACCCACGCTTTCCGGAATATTTGCTTCAAAAGAGTTGACGGCTACCACGGGTGAGGTCTCGGTAGAGCCGTAACCCTGCAGAATCGTGATTCCGGAACCGATGAAAAACTTCGTAACCTCCGGGGCAATGGCCGCACCGCCGGCCACTGCGCAGCGCAGGTTGCCGCCAAAGGCCTGGCGCACCTTCGGGCCGATCACTCGGTCCAGTTGCTTCCGCAAGGTCAGCGCAGGCTTCCAGCGGCCGCGGCCCTGTTCATAGAGAAAGTTATCCCAGCCGGTCTTGATGGCCTGCGAGACAATGGCACGCTTCAGGGAAGACTGCTTGGCCACCTGCTCCTGCACCTTGGCGTAGATGCGATCGAAGATACGCGGCACGCTGATAATCACCGTCGGCTTGACCAACTCGAAGTCCTTGGCAAGAAATTTCGCCGAGCGTGCGAAGGCCACGGTGGCACCGGAGGCGATGGGCAGGTACAGGCCACCAGTGCGTTCCAGCATGTGGGACAGGGGCAGGAAAGACAGGAACAGGTCGTTCGGGTAGGCCTGCACTCTCTCCAGCACGCCGAGCACGTTCGCCAGGATGTTGCGGTGACTCAGCATGACGCCCTTCGGTCGGCCCGTCGTGCCAGAGGTGTAGACGATAGACGCCAGTGCCGCACCGCCGGGGGCCTCTACCTGCACGTCACCGGCCACTGTCGGCAACCAGTCGTCGGCCGCCACGGGCTGCAGTCCGCCGGGCAGTGCAGCAGCGGGCTCCAGGCTGACCACCCGGTGCAGCTGTGCCAGCATGGCCTCCGCCCCGGCCAGCGGCTGCCATTGCTCGTTGTTACCCACCAGCAGGAAGCGAGCGCCGCAATCCTGCAGGATCAACGCCATGTTGTCGGGCCGGTCGTTCACATACAGCGGCACGACCACCAGCCCCAACCCCTGGGAGGCCATGTCGAAGGCGGCCCAGTCGCGGCCGTTCTGCAGCATCACGGCGACGCGGTCACCGGCCTTCAGGCCTTCTGCGGCCAGGGCCTGTTGCCAGCAGCTGACCCGGTTGGCGAACTGCCGCCAGGTCCACGGCACCCAGTCGCGGGCCGCTTTTTCATACTGGCGATAGGCCACGTCGTCGGGATCCCGCGCCAGTCGCCCGAGCAACAGCTCTACCAGGTTGCGGTCGTAGTCGATCCGGATGATGTCGTGGCTACCTGACACCTGCCTGCCTTGTCGTTGGTATGCGTTTGCGGAAGGCATAACCATACGACAAGTTACCGGCGGTGTGCGGGTGGCCTGCGTGAACGACCTGGACCAGCAACAGCAGCAGGAACCCCCACATGCTGGAGGTTGTAGCAGATTACCTAGCGGAATGGATTCAGGCGGCCTTGCGCCTCACCCAGCCCAGCAGTGCCAGTGCAGATCCGAACAACCACATCGCGGTCGGGATTGGCACGACCGTGATGGTGTCGAGGCTGCTGATTTCCAGGCCAAAGTCCGGGAGGGTCTGGAACAGTTGCAGGGTGTATTCGCCGGGTGGCAGGCCGTCATCAAGCGAGTAGAAATAGCCTTCCGCAAAAGAATTGGGGAAGCTGCCCGGCGGAAATTCATCCTCTGGCCCGAGGCCGTTTCCGCCCGCTGGAACGATGACCGTAAAATTTCCGGACCCCTTTCGCAGTAGCGCAGTTTCAGATGGGTCGTCGAGTGTCGTGGTGCTGCCCCCACCGATCAGCTGCACGAAGGTGCTGTCCAGGCTGACCAGGTCGATGTTTTCGTGGACGAATTGTTCCACCTCGCTGGCAGGCAAACGGTCATCCTCAGGCGTGCCCGGGAGGTCGGAATTGACGTATACGAGGGAAATCAGTGACGCAAATATCGGGGTAAACGCCGGCACGGTATAGGCCCGGTTCAGCTGTCCTGAACCCATCGGCTGGAATACTGTCGTCACGTAAAAAATGCCGGGGCCCTGACTGACACTGAGAAATTCCCCGGTGGGGTCCTCCAGGGCGTTCGGCGCTGGCGGCAGGCTTGCCCCCCAGTTCCAGAAATCGCCGACACGGGTGTCTATCGGCACGCTGGACATGCCGGTCGGTGGCCCACCCGTACCCCCACCGCCGACAATCACCGCGTGAGCGGGGCTGGCCAACGCCAGCAGCAATATGCCGGCGGCAACAGAGATTCTGAACAGGTGACTGGCAGAAACGTTTGAATAGCCTGGCGTGTTCATGGCGACACCTCTGATTTTTTTGTTGAGTTTTTCGGCACGGCGGGCACCCGGCAGACGAGGGCTTACAGGAAGTGGCCGCAAGGAATTGGCAGACCGGTGCAAACAGTGCAGGACGCGCTGCGGCGTGGGGCTATTTAACGGCCGTGACATCGGCGACGTGCACCCAACTTGCAAGGCGGTCCCGCATGCATGATCCGGGACCTGTCGGCCAAAAAAAACGCCGCCCCGGCTAACCCGGTTGCAGCGTCATCTTGGAAACGCTAACAGAAGTGAAACAAACTGGCCAGCCGGGCCGGATGCCTTGTCCGGACCAGTTGCCGCAATACAGCAGGCCGCAGTGAGCGGCGCCTGAGCCCCTGACTATTCAGGGGCCGCGAGCAGGTCGTCCATGCGGCGCGTGAACTGTTCGGCCTTGAAGCTGGGCAATACGTAGATCCAGCCGTTCAGGCGCGCATTGATGGTGTCTGCTTCTTCTTGCAACCGGGCCAGCGCTTCGGCATCGGTCGGGCCGTCGGCGTCAGTGGCGTCGTCATCGCCCTGGTCAGCGTCGTCTCTCGCCGCGTCGGCCTCAGGATCCGGGACCGTCACCGCGGCCGAGAACGCTTGAACGCTGCGGTCCTCGAGCTGCCATGTGCGCACTTCCACGATCAGGCCGTCGAAAGTTTCGTAGCTGGCGACGGTGGGTTCGTTGCCGCCAGCGTCGAAACCCTGGGCAGGTTCCACATCGTCGAGATTCAGTCCGGCCAGCGCGGCGCCGATGGCATTGGCGGCACCCTCGTAGGTCAGGCTGCGGCCGTCCGGCACGTCGGCCACGGTGTAATTCGTAGATTCGCTGCGCGGCTTCGCAATGGCGAGAATCTCGCCGCCGGGATGGCGAATCTGTACCGAGCGAACCCGCGTGGACGGCAGGTCGATAATCTTCGTGTCGAGCCAGTCTGCTGCGCTGCTGCCCGGGTCGAGGCTGGCGGTCACGAGATAGCCCTGCGCCTCACCGGCCCGGCGCACATAGGCGAGGCTGCCGCCGCCCTCGTCGGTGCGGCCAACAATGATCCGGGCATTGTATTCAGGTGCCTGGATGTCGAGTTCCGTGCCCGTGGCCTCCGCGTCGGCGATGTCACGCACGCCGAGGCGCTCGTAGAACTCCGCGTTGGCGGTCTTGGCCTCGAAAATCTGCGCCTCGGCCAGGCCCAGCAGGTTCTGGCGAACACGCGCAAAATCGGCGGGGTAATCGTCACGGTCGGTCACGACCCAACCGGAATCGTTCCTGCGCAAACTTGCCACGGTGTCGTTGCCGGCACGCCGCACCGTCACGCTGGTGACACTGTTCAGTGCTGTGGCCAACCCGGGCATCAACGGGTCGCCTTCGCCCAGGCTGGCCGGGTCCTCCTGGCTGAGCAGCCAAGCGGTGAGTGCCGCCAGGCCAAGGGCCACAAACAGGATCAGCAGGTTGCGCTGGTTCATGCCGGGTGCCTCCTCAGGCGTGCCGCTGGCGGCGCAGCACCAGCAGGGCCAGGCCGAGCAGCGCGATCAGGGCGGGTACGAGGAATATGTTGGTGACCTTCAGCCGCATGCCGAGATCTTCGATGCTCTGGTCCAGGTCGCGCTGCACCTGGCGCAGCTCCTTGCGGATGCGCAGCCGTTCGTCCTGGAAACGGTCGATCTCCGCCTGCTGTTCCGGGCTCAGCAACAGGTTGCTGCCGTCCTGGCGCTCGGCCTGCAGCTCGGCTAGCTTCCCTTCCAGCGCGCTCAGCTCCTGGGTCAGTTGCTGCTCGGTAATGCGCAGCCGCGCTTCGGCGTCGCGGCGCAGGTCCTGCACCCGCGTGAAGGGCCGGGTATAGGTGGCCCGGCCGCGGATGCTGATCAGGTCGTTGCTGCCGGTCAGGTTGTCCAGCGCGTTGACCGTGAAGTCGCCGTTGCCGGCAAAGGCCGTGGTCAGCGGCTGGCCGAGAAAGTTTCGCTGCTGCACCCACAGCCGGTCTGTCAGCAGGTCTGTATCGGCCACCAGCACCACGTTGATAGGACCGTCCGATTGCGCGAGATGCGCGCCGGTATCCACCGTCGTGCCGCTCTCCGGCAGCGGCGGCGGGCCGTCGGGGAAAGCGCTCGGGACCTCGCCCTGTAGCCGTGCGGCGAGCAGGTAAGGTTCGCCGGTGGGCTGGAAATTTGTCCGCAGGATCTCCGGGTCCTGCACAAAGGCCAGTTCTTCGGCCTGCAGCGTGCCGGCCAGGTCACTGGATTCGATGAGCGGCGTTACGGCAACGCTCGCGTCTTCGCTGACCTCAATGTAGCCGGGAAAGCCCAGGTTCAGGTTGCGTATCCCGGCGGTAACCACGTCATCCGGATCGATACCGTTCTGATCGATGCCAAGCAAGGGAAGGTAGCGCACCGGACGGTTGCCGAGGCCGGTGACCGTCAGCGCGTAGCGGTCGTCACCGACGACCAGGCCGGGCGGAATCGACACGCCCCACGGCGTCAGCAGGCGATTCAGATCGGATGCGCCGCCACCCGGCTGGCTCATGCCGGGCACCGGCGGCGGTTGCGAGTCGGCCTGGGCGTAGGGGTCGACGAACAGCAACGCGCGGCCGCCGCGCATAATGAACTGGTCGATGGCATACAGCGTGCTGTCACCCAGGTCTTTCGGGTGCACGATCATCAGCACGTCGATGTCTGCATCGATGCTGTCCGTGCCCGCCGGCAGCGTGCGCAGCTCGAATAACTGCTGCACCTGCTGAGTAATGACCCAGGGCTGGCGCAGCTGCTGCGTGGCCTGGTCGAAGCCGGCCGTCATCTGCAACGGCGTCAGCAGGCCGATTACCGGCTTGCTGACTACGGACAATGTCTGCACGAGTTTGGCGAGTTCGTATTCCAGGAAGGCCTCATTCGTGGGGTCGAGGAAGCCGATGATTTCCTGGTCGCCGATGCTGTTGGTGCCGGCGATTCCCATGAAGACCGGGTCGGAACCCATCGCCAGCTCCACGCTCTGCAGGCCGAATTCCGACGCGCGATCTTCTTCTTCCGAGAACGGCAGCGGGTCGATGAAGCGGATATTCACGCGCCCGTCGGCGTTTTGCTCGAACTCTTCGAGCATCTCGCGCACGCGGCTGGCGTAGGTGCGCAGCTGCGGGATGTCTGCCGTGGCCCTGTCCGAGAAGAAGAAGTACAGGTTCACCGTCTCCGGGATGTCTTCGAGGATCGCGTAGGTGCCCTCGGACAGCGTGTAGAGGCGATTCTCTGTCAGGTCGAGGCGTATGCCGCGCAGCGCGGCGTTGGCAGCCACCACGGCCACGATGAACAGTGCGGCCAGGATCAGCAGCCCGAAACGGCCCCTTGTCTCGCGTGCGCTCATGTCAGTCAGCCTTTTTCATTTCCAGCACGATGCTGGTGGCATACAGCCACGCGGTGATCACCAGCAGGAAATACACCACGTCACGCAGGTCGATCACGCCCTTGCTCAGTGCGTTGAAATGCGTCAGGAAACTCAGGCCCGCGATGGTGTCGACGATGGTTTGCGGTGCACCGGCGAAGAAGTCGAGCACCAGCGGGAAACCACTCAGCAGGAATAAAAAGCAAATCACCACCGTGATGATGAATGCCACCACCTGGTTGCGGTTCGCCGCTGAAATGCACGAGCCGATGGCGAGAAAGGCGCCGGCCATCAGCAGGCTGCCGAGATAGGCCGTCACAATGACGCCGTTGTCCGGGTCGCCGAGGTAGTTCACCGTAATCCAGATCGGGAACGTGAGGGCCAGCGCCACGGCCGTGAAGGCCCAGGCCGCCAGGAATTTGCCCAGCACCGCGTCCCAGATGGATACGGGCAGGGTCATCAGCATTTCGATGCTGCCGGATTTGCGCTCCTCGGCCCACAGGCGCATGGAAATCGCCGGTACCAGGAACAGGTACAACCACGGGTGGAAAGTGAAGAAAGGCTGCAGGTCAGCCTGACCCCGTTCGTAGAAGCCGCCCAGATAGAACGTGAACCAGCCGCTGAGCGCCAGGAAAATCACGATAAACACGAAGGCCACCGGCGTGGCGAAGTAGGCGCGCAATTCGCGCGACGCGATGATGCCGATGGCGCTCATCAGGCGGCCTCCGCGGAGGTGATGGTGCGAAACACCTCATCGAGACGGCCGGACTCCAGCTGCAGCTGTTCCAGCGGCCAGTTCTTTGCACCCGCCAGGTCGCCGATCTGGGTCAGGATCATCTCGTTGTCATCGGGGAAGGCCGTCAGTGACCGGCCGTCATTGGCGATCTCTACATGGTCGACACTCGGCACCGCGCGAATGTCGGCGGCCACGGCCGCCAGGTCGCCGTCGCGGGACAGTCGCAGCGTGACGGCATTGTGATAGCGGGAGCGGTAGATCAGCGTTTCCGGGGTTTCATCCGCCAGGATGCGCCCATTGGCAATGATGATGGCGCGGTTACACACGGCATCCACTTCTTCGAGGATGTGGGTGGAGATCACGATGATCTTGTTCGCCGACATGTCGGCGATCAGCTGGCGCACCTCGTGTTTCTGGTTCGGGTCCAGTCCGTCCGTGGGTTCGTCGAGAATCAGCACCGGCGGGTCGTGCAGGATGGCCTGGGCCAGGCCAACGCGCCGCTTGAAGCCCTTCGACAGGGTTTCGATGCTCTGGTTCTGCACCTTGGTGAGATTCAGCCGCTCCAGGGCGTCGCCCACGCGCGTGCGCTGTTCGTCGCCGCTGAAGCCGCGTATGGCGGCGGCAAATTCCAGGAATTCCCGCGGCCGCATCTCGCCGTAGGCCGGGGCGCCTTCCGGCAGGTAGCCCAGCTTTGCCTTCGCCGCCAGCGCGTCGGTAATCACCGAATGCCCGCAAATTTCTGCAGACCCGGCCGTGGGCGGCACAAAGCCGGCAAACATGCGCATCGTGGTGGACTTGCCGGCGCCGTTCGGCCCGAGGAAGCCGAGCACTTCGCCGGGCTCCACTTTGAAGGAAATCTGATCCACGGCCGTCAGCGCGCCGTACTGCTTGGTCAGACCCTCGGCTTTGATCATCGGATGTCCTCGCTGTGACTGCCGTGGGCGAGACTGCGCCCGGGCCCTGCGAGGCGCGTATTTTCCACAGCTTGATGACCCGCGCAAGGCGTATCGCGGAAGTTACTTCCGGGCGGGCAACGGCCGAATCAGTAATACGTTAACCACAGCGAAGAAAGCCACCGCGGTAATCACGCCAAATGGCAGCAGATAGCCGCCGGTGGCGGTCTTCAGTTGCCCGGTGAGAATGGTGCCCAGCGTGGCGCCCAGGGCATCCACCAGTGTGATGCAGCCGAGAATCTTGCCCAGTGACCGTTGCCCGAAGGTTTCAACGGCCACGAGCTGGATCATCGTGAAACTGCCGCCAAAGCCAAGCCCGAAGACCACGGCGAAACTCACCAGCCGCGGCAGATCGGCCGTCAACCGCAGCCCGTCCCGCCCGCCTTCGAACAGCAGCAGGCAGCCGGCCAGCAAAATGAGGCTGGTGACCAGCATGACCCGGCGTTTCGGGATTCGGTCGCTGAGGGCCCCGAACAGGAACTTGCCGGCGAAGCTGCACCAGAAGATCACGGAGTACAGCAGCGTGGCGCGGGCTGGCGTGAGCCCGCCCTCCTGCTCGAAGTAGATGGTCACCTGGCTGTTCATAGCCTGAATCGAATACCACAGCGCGGCAGAGCCGAACGCCAGGCACCAGAATGGCCCGGAGCGCAGCGCCGTGGGCAGGTCGACGCCGCTGGTCGCTGCCTGTTCCGCGGGGGGCGGTTTCGCTGCGCCGTCCGGGTAGAGTCCCAGCAGGCTCGGCTTTTCACGCAGCACCGTGTAACCGGGCACAACCGCAAACAGGATGAAACCGACGGCAAGCAGGCCGACGCCCCAGCGCCAGCCATAGTCCGGCGAATTCACCAGCGGCGAAATGGCCACCGGCAGCAGCGCGCCGGCCAGGCTGGAGCCGGCTACGAGCATGCCGATCACGAAACCGCGCCGGGCGTTGAACCAGTTCGACAGCAGCACCACGTTCACCAGCAGCCCGGACAATGCGAGGCCCAGCGCCAGGAACGCGTGCAGGATATAAAGCTCGGTAATGCTGCGGGCGAAGGGGTACAGGCAAAAGCACACGGCCATGACCGCAAGCCCCGTACGAATCACCCGCAGCACGCCGGCACGGTCGACAATTGCGCCGATGAAGGGCGCCATCAGTGCGGCCAGGCCCAGTGACGTTGCGGTGGTGAGGCTGACCTGCGCGGCGGTGACATCGAAGGTCTCGATGAACCGTGGGAAGAGATTCTGGGGCACGAACAGCGTCATGCCGTTCGTGAAGAAATAGATCGCGACGGAAGTCGCCGCGACGTACCAGCCGTAAAATCGGCCCTGGCGGGGTTTGCCCGGGGCCTTGAGGTCAGTCGCCGGCAAGTTGACCCACGACGGGCAGACCATCTGCGTCCACTTCGAGTATCTCGTCGAAGCCGAGGTCCTGGAGGTCTGCCTCGATGCGTGCACGGTCGCCCACCACGACCCAGGCCAGCTCCTGAGGATTGATCAGCGTCTGCGCGATGCTATCGACTTCGGCCAGCTGCAGGGCCCGGACGCTGGCGGCGTAGCTCGACCAGTAATCGTCCGGCAGCCCGAAGCGCACCACTTCGCCGATGGAACCCAGCACGGCGCTGGAGGTCTCCCAGCGGCCAGGCAGCGACAGGGTGTTGCTGTCCACGACGACCTGCAGTTCTTGGGCCGTGGGCGGCTCGTCGCCGCGAATCGCAGCCAGCTCGCGTTGCAATTCGATCACCGACTCGCGGGTCTTGTCCGTCTGCACCGGTGCGTAGGCCAGCAGCGGTCGCTGACCGCGCGCATTCAGAATCGTGCTGTAAGCGCCGTAAGACCAGCCCTTGTCTTCGCGCAGGTTCATGTTGATGCGCGCGGTGGATTTGCCGCCAAGGATGTCGTTGACTGCCCGGATCGCAATCTCGTCGGGATTCGCCCTGGGCGGGATCAGCTGGCCGACGAAAATTACCGACTGATCGGCGCCGGGCTTGTCGACGACGTACAGCGTCTTGCCATTGCCGCCCTGCGCACCGGCGAGCTGTTTCTCCGGCGTATCGCCGGCTTTCCAGCGGCCGAACAGCTTGTCGAGCTGCTTCATCAGCTGGTCCGGGTCGAAATTGCCCACGACGATGAGCGTGGCGTGATTGGGTTTGAACCAGGTGCCGTGAAAACTCTCGAGATCGGCGCGGGTCAGGGCAGCCACGGTGGCTTCGGTGCCAGAGCCGGTCAGGGGCTGTGCGTAGGGATGACCCTCGCCGTACAGAAGGCGGGGCAGCACGCGCAGCGCCATTGAGTTCGGCCGCGTCTTCTCCTGCTGGATACGCGCGATAGTGCTCTTGCGCAGCCGTTCCAGCTCGGCCTGCGGGAACACCGGGTCCAGGATCACGTCGGCGTAGATTGCCATCGATGGCTCGAGGTTTTCGGCCAGCGCAGACAGTCGCACGGTGGAGGTGTCGAGCCCCGAGTTCGCGCCCAAGGACGCGCCTTGCAGCGCGAGGGCCTCCGCTATCTCCAGGGCCGAACGTTTCTCGGTGCCTTCGTCGAGCATGGCCATGGTCATTGCGGAGGTACCCGGCCGCGCGAACTGGTCGGCGGCATAGCCGGCATCGATCTGCAGGGACATTTCCACCAGCGGCTGATTCGGTCGCGGCGACAGGACGACCTCCAGCCCGTTGTCCAGCGTGCGCCGGGTGAACGCCGGGAAGCGCACGTCGGGGAAAGCCCCGGGCGCCGGCGGTCCTGCGCTGCGGTCGGCGCCACCGGCATCGGCCTGGAGTTGTCCCTCGGGTTGCACCGACAGCACGAAGGCACCTGGTCCCAGCCAGCGCTCGGCGACCTTCTGCAGGTCTTCTATGGTGGCGCCGTCGATGTCGGCAAGTTCCTGCTGCCAGGCGTTCGGGCTGCCGCCGTATACGGTGCTCTGAGCCAGGACCCCAGACTTGCCGCCGAAGCCGCCGATTCTTTCCAAACCGCGCAGAAAGCTCGCGCGGTACTGCGTGCGTGCGCGCTCGAGTTCGCGCTCGGTGGGACCCTCGGCAATGAAACGGGCGAGTTCTTCCCGCGCCGCCGCTTCAACGGCTGCCAGGTCCGTGCCCGGCTGCGCCGATGCCACCAGGTAGGTGATGCCGGAGATTTCCAGTGGCAGCGGCGCCAGCGCGGCGTCGGTCGCGATCTGGTCTTGATATACCAGCCGTTCGAACAGCCGCGAGTTCTTGCCGCCGCCGATGATGTCCGCGGCCAGCACCAGCAGGTGTGCGTCGCGCGAGCCCCACTCGGGCCCGCTCCAGGCCATGTACACGCGCGGCTGGGGCACCCGGTCGGTCATTTCCATGCGCCGCTCGGCTACGTGCTGCGGAATCCACTTGCTCGGCCGCGTGAGCGGCGGGCCGGGCGGAATATCGCCGAAGAATTTCTCCACGCGCGCGAAAGCATCGGCGGCATCGATGTCACCAGCCACCACCAGCACCGCATTATTCGGGCCATACCAGGTCTTGAACCAGTCCCGGACGTCGTCGAGGCTGGCCGCCTCGAGATCTGCCATGGACCCGATGGTCTCCCAGGAATACGGGTGGCCGTCCGTAAACACCTGCGGCAGCAGTTGTTCGAAGACCTTGCCGTAGGGCTGGTTTTCGCCTTGCCGCTTTTCGTTCTGGACGACGCCGCGCTGTTCGTCGAGCTTCGCCTGCGTGATCGCGCCGGCAAAGTGCCCCATGCGATCGGATTCGAGCCACAGCACGGTGTCCAGCGCATTTCTCGGCACCGTCTGGAAGTAGTTGGTGCGGTCGAACCAGGTGGTTGCATTCAGGTCGGTGGCGCCAATCTCCTGCAGGTAAGACAGGTACTCCTCGTCGAAGTTTTCCGTGCCCTGGAACATCAGGTGTTCGAACAGGTGCGCAAACCCGGTCTTGCCCGCCGGCTCGTTTTTCGAGCCCACGTGGTACCAGATGTTGACTGCGACCACCGGCGCCTTGCGGTCTTCGTGCACGATCACGGTCAGCCCGTTGTCCAGCACTTTCATCTGGTACGGAATATCCACGTCGGCCGCCGCCGGTGGCAGGCTGCAGGCCAGCAACAGGCCGGCAACCCAGCGGCCAGGAAAAGAAAAACTGCGCAACATCAATAACCTCGATTGGGGCGGAGCATCGGCGGCGGTTGAGTATACTGGCCCCTGAAATCGATTTCGTTCTACCAGACCCGCTTGGATCCCACCCGTGGCCAAAGATTCCCTGCTGATCACCAACGCCCGGCTCGTCAACGAGGGCCATGTCACCGAAGGCGACCTGCGCGTGCGAAACGGGCGAATTGCGGCCATTGCTCCGTCGCTCAGCGCTGCCAGCGGCGAAGCTGTGCTGGACGCTGCCGGCAGGTACCTGGCGCCCGGCTTCATCGACGACCAGGTGCATTTCCGTGAGCCCGGCCTGACCCAGAAGGGCGACATGGCGACGGAGTCGGCCGCAGCTGTGGCCGGCGGTATCACTAGCTTCATGGAAATGCCGAATGTGAAGCCGCCCACAACGAATCGTGCCGCGGTGGCCGACAAGTACGAGCGTGCCGCGGGGCGCGCACGCGCCAATTTCGCTTTCTATCTTGGCGCCACGAACGACAATCTCGACGAGTTGCGCGCGGTGACGCCCGCGGAGGCCTGCGGTATCAAGGTGTTCATGGGCGCATCTACCGGCAACATGCTGGTGAACGACGCGGAGGTACTCGAGCAACTGTTCGCCGACGCGCCACTGTTGATTGCGACGCACTGTGAAGACACGCCGATGATCCAGGCGAACGAAGACGCAGCCCGCAAGAAATACGGCGACGACGTACCGATGAGCGAGCACCCGCTGATTCGCTCCGAGCAGGCCTGTTTCCGCTCGTCGTCGCTGGCCGTGGATCTGGCCCGGCGCCACGACGCACGCCTGCACGTGCTGCACCTGACCACGGCCCGGGAAATGGAACTCTTCCGGTCGGGGCCGCTGGAGACCAAGCGCATCACCGCCGAGGTCTGCGTCCATCACCTGTACTTTTCTGCCGACGACTACGAGCGGCTCGGTGCACTCATCAAGTGCAACCCTGCCGTGAAGACCGCGGCCGACCGGCAGTCCCTGCTGGCCGCGCTGCGGGACGACCGCATCGACGTCGTCGCCACGGACCACGCCCCGCACCTTGCGGAAGAAAAGGCCCGCAGCTACTTCCAATCACCGGCCGGCCTGCCGCTGGTTCAGCACGCGCTGCTGAGCCTGCTGGAGCATTACCACGACGGCGTGCTGCCGCTGGAACTGATCGTCCGCAAAGCCAGCCATGCCCCGGCCGAACTGTTCGGCATTGCCGACCGCGGCTTCCTCCGCGAGGGCTACTGGGCCGACCTGGTGCTGCTGGACCTCGACCAGCCCACCCTCGTGACTGACGCCACCGCCTTGTACAAGTGCGGCTGGACCCCCTTCGATGGCGTGAACTTCCGCTCCACCATCGCCGCCACCCTCGTCAACGGCCAGCTCGCCTGGCAAGACGGCCAGCTAACCGGCGCCATCCCCGGCCAACGCCTGAACTGCAACGCAGCGCGCTAACCGGTCACCCGTTCCCGGTACAAAACGAACTCTTCGTAGGAGCGGCTTACTTGGTCAGGACGACCTGATGCCGCGAAGCACATGGATGTGCGGGAGCGGCCAGCCGCGATTCCTTGTGAGATGCCAGGAACAGACAAGGCCTGTTGCAGGTCGGTGGCAATACCGCGGCGCGGGGCGGGCGGTCTGTCCGGCACGCCGGCTTGCCCTTCGGGTGCCCTGCGCTGCTCACTCGCATCGGGGTCCCGGACACGGGGCCATCCCTGGCCCCGGCTCCGGGAGCCGCGCATCCCTGCGCGGCCCCTTCGGGCTATTCCCTCGCTCGCTCCGCTGCTCGGCAAGCCGGCTGACTGTGCCGGCCAGACCGCCCGCCCCACGCCGCGGCAGGCAATTCACTGTGGCTCGGTAATCGCGTGAAGAAACCGCGTCGACACGTCGCGACAGCGGCACGCCAACAACACTTCCCCCATCGCCCCCACCCCCAAAGGCGGTGCAGGTCTAGCCACCTTCGTTAGATGTCCCACTCTGCCCGTGAAGAAAACCGCCACGAATCGAAAAAGCCGGGTTGGGGATGTCTTCCTGACCGACTACAAAACCGGAGGGAAGGAAGACATCCTCAACCCGGCTCTGCACGCCGCCGGATTACCCCTTTCTTTAAGCGCTAAAACCTAGATAAGCCCAGCCTTAGCCAACCGCTCAATATCCGCCCTCTGCCCCTCCACAAACGCCTCCCTCTCCGGCACCCGCACCGCCCCGTCTTCCAGCAACGCATTAGCCCCCCGAAACTCCGCCTTCGCATAACTCTCTGCATAAGCCTGAAACGGCTGCCTCGACAGCATGTTGATCAGACCCGTCCGCCGCCGCGCTTCCCGCAACGCCGCCAGGTCGATCGTCGCGTTTGCCACCATCGATTCGCCGCTGGGCATCGCCTCCGCCATCACGTGGCCGTGAAAGTCCACCACCTTGCTCATGCCGGTGGTGGACTCCGCCGGCACCGCGTTGTCCAGCAGCGCGGCGGAATTGGCCGAGACCACGTAGGCCAGGTTCTCCAGCGCCCGGGCGCGGCGCGCGATTTCCTTGATGGAGTCCTGGGGCATGCCGGCCTCGCTCGTCGAGTGGACGAAAATCTCTGCACCGCGCATTGCGTGGCAGCGGGCGATTTCCGGGTACAGGATCTCTTCCGATGCGATGGCTGCGATGCGGCCTATGGGGGTGTCCGCCACCGGGAATACGCCGTCGAGCCCGTAGATCTCCAGGTACCGGTCCCAGACGTCGTAGGGCGTGGGCCCGCTCAGCGAGATCATCCTGCGGTAGCGCAGCACCACATCGCCGCCCGGGCCGATGACAAAGCAGCACTGGAAATACAGCTCCGGGAAATTCGGGTCCACCTCGTAGGCGTTGCCGGCCAGGTAGACGTCGAAGTCGGCGGCGATGGCGCCCAGCGCGGCGTACTCCGGGCCTTTTATGTCCAATGCCGCCTTGTCTCGCCAGCCGGGTACCGTGTCTCCCATCGGGAAGCCGGTCAGGAAGTACTCGGGCAGCACCACCAGGCGCGCGGTTTCGCCGCTGTACTGACGGATGAAGGCCTTGCTGCCCGCCACGGCGCGGCGGACCCTGGCGATGTTTTCGGCCATGCGCGCCCGGGCAGCCTCGCGGTCGGGGCAGGCGTTCACGCAGTGGGTCTTCAATTGCAGGGCGAGGGCGGCGTAACTGGCGGGGGCTGCGTCCGTCATAGTCTGGTTCCTTAGCGGTTTCGTCATGATTCTTTGCCGTTGCGGCAGTCGGCTGTCAACCTGAATTCCACAATTCAACTGGAGTTCGCCGTATGTATAATCAAGCGCTTAGGCCCGAATGTGGACACAACACCCGCTGTACCGCAAGGGCTGGAGCAGCAGCAAGCACCGATGAAACCCACCGATACCGGTAACCCGGATTACTTTCACAAGGTCGTCGATTGCCAGTGGGCCTGTCCCGCCCACACCGACGTGCCCGGCTACATCCGCCTGATCGCCCAGGGGCGATTTACGGATGCCTACATGCTGAACCGCAAGTCGAACGTGTTCCCGTCGATCCTCGGTCGGGTCTGCGATCGTCCGTGCGAACCGGCGTGCCGACGCGTCCGGGTGGAAGACAAACCCGTGGCCATCTGCCGGCTAAAGCGGGTGGCGGCGGATAACCGCGACGACGTCAGCGAACTCCTGCCCACTGCGCCGGCGCAGAAGAACGGCAAGCGCGTGGCCTGTGTCGGTGCCGGTTGCGCATCGCTGGCTGTGGCCAACGATTTAATTCCGCTGGGCTACGACATCGTGATGTACGAAGCGCTGGATAAACCCGGCGGACTGATGCGCACGAACATCCCGGCTTTCCGCCTGCCAGTGCCCGTGCTCGACGAAGAGATCAACATGATTCTCGACATGGGCGTGGACCTGCGCCTGAATACGCCGATCGAGAGCATGGCCGCATTGCTGGAAGAGGGTTACGACGCGGTCTTTGTCGGCAGCGGTGCGCCGAAGGGCAAGAACCTCGACGTTCCGGGCCGCTACGACGACCCGGACCATGTACACATCGGCATTAACTGGCTGGAATCTGTCGCCTTCGGCCACATTGAGAAGATTGGTGAGAATGTACTGATCATCGGTGTGGGCAACACGGCGATGGACTGCTGCCGCACGTCGTTGCGACTGGGTGCCAAGGACGTCAAGGTTATGGCGCGCAAGCCGCGCGATTTCTTCAAGGCGTCGGATTGGGAGTTGGAGGACGCCGAAGAAGAGAACGTGGAGATCGTGGTCAATCACCAGCCGAAGGCCTTTGTGGTAGAAAACGGCAAGCTCGCCGGGATGCTGTTTGACATCATGGAATACGATATCGACGCATCCGGTCGCATCACAGACACGCGAACAGCCGGCGAGCAGTTTTTCCCGGCCGACGACGTGGTGCTGGCCATTGGCCAGGAGAATGCGTTCCCGTGGGTGGAAAGAGACCTCGGCATGGAGTTCGACAAGTGGGACGTGCCGGTAGTAGACCGCACTACCCACGAATCCACGCGCAAGGGCGTATTCTTCGGCGGCGACGCGGCCTTCGGTCCAGAGAACATTATCTGGGCCGTGGAGCACGCGCACCAGTCCGCTATCTCCATTCACAAGCATTGTCAGGGTGAAGATGTGGCCGACCGGCTGCCCGACGGCATGAACCTCGCCAGCACGAAAATGGGCATGCACGAGTGGAGCTACAGCAACGACTACGACCCGTCGGAACGCCGGCTCGTGCCGCACGTGGACCTTGCCACGCGTTTCCGCGAGCTGAACATCGAGGTAGAGCTGGGTTTTTCGGCAGAACAGGCAGCCGAAGAGGTGGAGCGCTGCCTGAACTGCGATATCCAGACGGTGTTCTTCGAGAAGCTTTGTATCGAGTGCGATGCCTGCATCGACATCTGCCCGGTGAACTGCCTGACGATCACGCAAAACGGCACCGAAGAACAGCTGCGCAGGAATCTCAGCGCCCCGGCCGAGAACCTCGAGCAAGGCCTGTATGTGTCGGCCGAACTGCCGCAGACGCAGCGGGTAATGGTCAAGGATGAAGACCTCTGCGTGCACTGCGGCCTGTGTGCCGAGCGCTGCCCCACGGCGGCCTGGGATATGCAGGAATTTAGCCTGCTGCACCCCCACGTGTCCCACGAAGTGGAGCCCGATACCGCGCAGGAAGTGCGCAAGTTTGGTACCTGAACGTAACAACGACCAAAATCGCTACTTGATCGTTCAGGTCGGCTTTTCCCAGCAAATTCTTTATTTCCAGCTACATGACAACTAAAGACCCGGCATGAATACCGGACCAAAAAACAACGACTTCACCATCAAGATCGCCAACGTCAACGGCACGGGGTCAGCCAGTGCCAACGCGTTGCTGATGAAAACCTTTTTCCGGATGGGCATCCCGGTGGTGGGTAAGAACTACTTCCCGTCCAACATCCAGGGCCTGCCCACGTGGTATGAGATCCGGGTCAACGACGAACGGCATCTCGCGCGTTCCGGGCGCCTGGACCTGATGGTGGCCATGAACGCCGAGACCTATGCGAAGGATCTCGCCGAGGTGGCCCCCGGTGGCTTCCTGCTCTATGACTCTACGTGGCCGCGGCGACAGATGCTGCACCGGGACGACATCACGGTGATCGGCATTCCGCTGGCGAAAATGTGCAATGAGCACTTCGACACGGCGCGTTCGCGGGTACTGATGAAAAATGTTGCCTACGTCGGTGCACTGGCGGCGCTGCTGGATCTCGATCTGCAGGTGATCCGTGAGTCGCTGAAGAAGACCTTCGCGGCCAAGAAGCATCTCGCCGAGGCGAACCAGCAGGCCATCGATCTCGGCTACCAGTATGCGCGCGAGCACTACGATTGCCCGCTGCCGTTCCGGGCCAAGACGGCCGACAAGACCGCCGGGCATATCATGATTGACGGCAACAGCGCAGCGGCCCTCGGCTGCCTGTATGCCGGCGCGACTCTCGGTGCCTGGTATCCGATTACGCCATCCACATCCGTGATGGATGCGTTCAAGCGCTTCTGCGAGATATACCGCGTCGACAAGAAGACCGGCAAGCGCGACTACGCAATCATCCAGGCCGAAGACGAACTGGCTGCGGCGGGCATGGTCCTTGGCGCAGGGTGGAACGGGGCGCGAGCCTTTACCCCCACCAGCGGCCCCGGCATCTCCCTGATGAGCGAGTTCCTGGGTTACGGCTATTTCACCGAAATTCCGGCGGTATTCATTAACGTGCAGCGCTGCGGCCCGTCCACCGGCATGCCCACGCGCACGCAACAGGCCGACGTCATTTCCACCGCCTACGCTTCCCATGGCGACACGCGTCACGTGCTGTTGTTCCCGGCAAATCCGGAGGAATGTTTCTATTTCGCCGTGCAGGCTTTTGATCTGGCCGAACGACTGCAGACACCGGTGATCATGCTGACGGATCTCGACATCGGCATGAACGACTGGATGTGTCCTGACCTTGAGTGGGACGACAATTACGAGCCGGACCGGGGGAAGGTGCTGAACGCGAAGGAGCTCGAAGAAATTGAGGCCTTTCACCGCTACTTCGACCGGGACGGCGACGGTATTCCGTATCGGACCTTGCCGGGCGTGCATCCCAAGGGCGCGTATTTCACCCGGGGTTCCGGCCACAACATGTACGGGACCTATACCGAGGACGCCAACGAATACCAGGAAGTGGTGGATCGGCTGCGGCGCAAGTGGGAAACGGCGAAGACCTACATACCCGAAGCTGAGGTCGAATACTCCGAGAAATACCGCACCGGGATCATCGCCTACGGCAGTTCCGATGGCGCCGTGCGCGAGGCTCGCGCCCGGCTGAAAGATTCGGGCGTCGGGGTGAATTACCTGCGCGTGCGCGGGTTCCCGTTCACTGATGAAGTACAGCGCTTCCTGGACGCCCACGACCGGATATACGTCGTGGAGCAGAATCGCGACGCACAGCTGCGCAGCCTGCTGCTGATGGAAACCCGCGTATCACAAGACAAGCTGATTCCGGTCCTGCACTACAATGGCCTGCCCATCGATGCAGTCGGCGTTCTCGACCAGATCAACAAAGACCTTGAGAAGGTGGTGGCGGCATGAGTTATATCCGCAAACCCCAGATCATCCACCGGGGCCTGGCGCGGAATGCGCTGGGGCTTACGGTCCGCGATTACGAGGGTGGCATGTCCACACTCTGCGCCGGCTGCGGCCACGATTCGGTGACCGGCGCGCTGGTGCAGGCCGCTTTCGAGCTCAGCATTCCGCCGCACCAGATGGCGAAGCTGAGCGGCATCGGTTGCTCTTCGAAGACGCCCGCCTACTTCCTGCGCCAGTCACACGGTTTTAATTCGGTGCACGGGCGCATGCCGTCGGTGGCCACCGGCGCCAATGCGGTCAACGGTGACCTTTACTACGTTGGCGTATCTGGTGACGGCGATACCCTGTCTATCGGCCTGGGGCAGTTCATGCACGCGGTGCGCCGCAACGTGAACATGCTCTACGTGATCGAGAACAATGGCGTGTACGGGCTCACCAAGGGCCAGTTCTCGGCCTCCGCCGACGTGGGCAGCCGCGCCAAGAAGGGCGAGGAAAATGTGCAGCCGCCTATAGACCCTTGCCAGACGGTAATCGCGCAGGGCGGCAGCTTCGTGGCGCGCAGTTTCTCCGGCGACAAGGAACAGCTGGTGCCGATGATCAAGGCGGGCCTGGCCCATCGGGGGTTTGCGCTGATCGATGTGATTTCACCCTGCGTGACCTTTAACGACCACGAGGGCTCCACCAAGAGCTACCAGTTCACGCGCGATCACTATCACCCGGCCATTCATGCCGACTTCGTGCCACCCAGCGAGGAGATCCTGGCGGAATACGAAGAGGGCTCGGTCATGCCGGTGGTGCTCCACGACGGCAGCACCATCGTGCTGCGCAAGGCGGACGAGAAGTACGATCCCACCAATCGGGCCACGGCGCTGGCCATGCTGCAGGAATCCCAGGCCGCGAGCGAGATCATGACCGGCGTACTGTATATCGACGAAAGCAAGCCGGAGATGCATGAGGTCAACCAGCAAACCGGCGACCCGCTGCTGAATCTGGACTACAAGCGCCTGTGTCCGGGCAACAAGCGCCTGGCCGAGCTGCAGGATCGGTTCCGCTAGCGCCAATCATGATCGTCACCACAACGCCGGAAATTAGCGGGCGCGTGATTCGCGACTACCTCGGCATCGTGACCGGCGAAGCGATCATGGGTGCCAACGTGTTTCGCGACATGTTCGCCGGCCTGCGCGATATCGTCGGGGGGCGTTCCGGCGCCTATGAAAAGGAATTGCGCAAGGCGCGTGAAGTGGCCATGCAGGAACTGGAAGAAGCCGCCAGCGAACTGGGCGCAGACGCTGTCGTGGGCGTCGACCTCGACTACGAGGTGCTGGGAGGCTCGAACGGCATGCTGATGGTCAGCATCAGCGGGACTGCGGTGAAGTTGGGGTGAATATTTTGGACACGATTCGATTGTTGCCGATTCTGCTGGTTGGTTTCGCTTCATGGTCGGCGGCGGCAGAAGACACGGTGGATGCTATGGCCCAAGCCCACGCCGACGACGAACCTGTGGCGACGCCGGTCGCTACCTTGTCGCCGGCGCAGCCGATACTCGGCGCGCCGGTGGACTACGGCGCCATCGATGGCACGCCCCTCACAGGTTACCTGGCCGTTCCGGAACGGGGCGCCGACACCGCGCCGGGCATCATCGTGATTCACGAATGGTGGGGCCTGAACGACAACATTCGCGGCGTGACTGAACGCCTGGCAGGCGAGGGCTACCGGGCCCTGGCGGTTGACCTGTATCGCGGTGAATTGGCTGAAGATCCAAAAACGGCCATGAAGCTCAGCCGTGGTCTGCAGCAGCAGGCGGAACAGGCCAACGACAACCTCCGCCAGGCCTATGACTACCTGGCCGCGCAGCAAGCCCCTCGCATTGGCGTCATCGGCTGGTGCCGGGGCGGGCACTGGTCGCTGCGCACCGCGCTGCTGTTGCCCGACCAGGTAGACGCCGCGGTGATCTACTACGGCAGCCTGGTCACCGACCGCGACGAGCTGGCGACCCTGCAGATGCCGATACTCGGCAACTTCGGTGAAGCGGATCCGTTGATTCCGCTGGACGACATCGCAACTTTCGAGCAGACGCTGCGCGAACTCGACAAAGACGTAGACGTGAAAATCTACCCGAACGCGCAACATGCCTTTTCCAATCCGTCCGGCACCACTTACAACGCGGCAGCGGCAACCGACGCCTGGGGCCGGACCACCATCTTCTTTGCCCGGCACCTGCAGCAGGCTGAGTAGTTTTTTCCCCAGCCCGGCGCGCTGCGGGCTATTCAGATAGCGGCTGTTCGTTGTCTTCCGGGTCCTCTTCCGGCTCGGCACAGTTCACCCACAGGTCTACCGGCCGGTACACCGTCGTCAATTTCTCCGTGCCGTCCGTTGCACGGCAAATCAGCGTTGCGTAGGCCGTGAGCTGCGCGCGAAACAAGTGTGGGCCGATGCCGGGGCAGGCCAGGGATTCACGCACCCCGCGCAGCTGACGTTCCGGCAGGTTCAGCAGCACTGGCTGCGGCGACTTGGCCGCGTTCGTCTGCACGGCCGTATCTGCCACGGAAACGAACAGGCTGGCTTGCGCATCGGGTATGCCGCAGTCGAAGCGCGCCTGCAGGCGCAGCTTCAGGCCGGCGCGATCACCTTCTGCGGGCAGTTCGCCGCTGTCCGGGGGCAAGAGTTCCTGGCCCAGTTGCAGTTGCGGAGGGCCGGCTGCGGCCCCGGCGGCGCAGGCAGCAACGCTAAGCATGACAACAGCGGTGGGGAATCCAGTTTTCACAATGCACGGCGATCTTAGGGCAGCGGGCGATTCTAGCAACCGCCGAACTCGGGAGCCTCTCTGAATAGAGCGCGGGGGCGGATGGCAGTGGGGGAAATACAGCCCTGACACGCAGACTGTTACTGGCCATCTCGCCCCCGCTGGGGGTGCGCCGGGCTCGAGGGGGACGAGCCCGGCGCCTTTTTGGGTGCCTCGTTGCGAGCCACCCCGGGTCCCGGCGCCGTGGGGGTTGGAATTTCCTGGCGGCGGGACCCGTGCACGGGACCGGCTTCAGCCGGCGTTTCTCCAGCGGCTGTCGCCCCGGCTAGCAAGCCTGTACGGGCGGTGCTGGACGTTGAGCCTGGCGCTCAGTCTCGTCGCCACGCTGATCCGGGTGCGCCATGCGGCGTCCTCAGCCGTGTCTTCGATCTGCGCGCGCACTTCCTGCGCTTCGGTATTTGCAAGTCGGGGAGCCGTCACTACCAGCTCTTCCATCACTTCCCCAGCTTGCCCAACCGATCCAAAACCGTAGCCGACAGCAACTGTCAGCAAGAGCACAGCGTAGGGCAGCGACAGCCATCGCAGCTTGCGATTTCTCGTCAGTCGTTCCATGATTTCTGCCTCGTCTGTGTAAAAAGTTACTTTCAAGAGTCTCCTGACTCGCTGTTCTTATTGCAGGAAGCGTGCCAACATCGTATTTCAATAAAAACAACGGGTTATGGGGAAAATGGGGTATCGAAATCCCGTGAAACACGAGAATCCGGTACCTATTTTACGGAAATCCGGATAGAATCTGTGACCATGATCACGGTTGACCGATATGAGCGCCTGTTCCGAATCCTGCCCGTGCTGGCCTGCCGCATGGATGCCCAGGGCCGCATTCAGGATGCGACGGATGCGCTGCTGACCCGGCTGGGGCGGACTCGTGACGAGCTGGTGGGCAAACTGCCGGAGGAGCTGGCCACCGAGGCGAGTGCGAAGCGGATCCGGGAAGAGCACTTGCCGCTGTTTCGTCGCACCGGCCACCTGGACAACGTACCGTTGGCCTTTCGCGACCATGCCGGTGCGCGGGTGTCATTACTGGCCACCACGGTCGGGAATCGTGCCCCCGATGGCGGCTACCTCGACACCGTGTCCGCGTTCACCGAGCTCGGCGACCATGCGCACCTCGAACGGCAGTACCGCGACCTGTATCAGTCGACACCCGCCCTGCTCCACACGGTGAATGGCGAAGGGCGGATCCTCGCCGTCAGTGATCACTGGCTCGAGAAGCTGGGTTACACGCGCGACGAGGTAGTTGGCCGGCCCGTCACAGACTTCCTGACCGACGAGTCGAAGCGTTCAGCCATGCAGCTGACAGTGGAGGAAGTGATCGCCGGGGGAGACCTGAATAATGTGCCCCGGCAGATGGTCACGCGCAGCGGTGAAGTGGTGGAGGTTCTGATGTCCACGCGAGCCGAACAGAACGTTGTCGATGGCGAACTCACGTTGCGGGTCGCGAGCAAGGACGTGACCGAACGTAACCGGGCGGAAGCGCGCCTGCGGGAGGCTTACGAGCAGATAGCCCACCTGAAGGAAGAGCTGGAGCAGGAACGCGACTACCTGCGCGAAGAAGTTGGCGTGGCGATGAACTTCGGCCATATCATTGGTGAGAGTCCGGCGCTGAAAGCCATGCTGGCACGCATCGAAGCCGTGGCGGATACCCCGGCCAGCGTCCTGATCATGGGTGAGACTGGCACCGGCAAGGAACTGGTAGCAACGGCAATTCATGCCCGCAGCGGCCGGGCCGACGGGCCGCTGGTCAAGGTGAACTGCGCATCCATTCCGGAAGAACTGTTCGAGAGTGAATTTTTCGGGCACGTTAAAGGCTCGTTCACCGGCGCACATCGTGACCGGGTCGGACGCTTCGAGCTGGCCGACGGCGGTACCATCTTTCTGGACGAGGTGGGCGAGATTCCGCTGTCCTTGCAGGGCAAACTGCTGCGCGTGCTGCAGGAGCGGGAATTTGAGCGGGTGGGCGAGGAGCAATCAATCACGGTTGATGTGCGAGTCATCGCGGCCACCAACAAGGATCTCGAGCAGGCCGTGGAGGCAGGCGAGTTTCGCGAAGACCTCTACTACCGGCTGAGCGTGTTCCCGGTGCAGGTGCCACCGCTGCGCAAGCGCGGTGATGACGTTGTGATGCTGGCTTTGCACTACCTGGAGCAGACCAGCCGTGATTTCGGCCGGGACATGCCCACGCTGACCCAGGGCCAGGTAGAGCAGCTGCGGGCCTATGATTGGCCCGGCAATGTGCGGGAACTGAAAAATGTCATCGAGCGAGCGGTCATCCTGTCGCAGGGCGGTACCTTGCGCCTCGATCTTGCGACCCCGGAGGGAGTGGCATCCGGACCCATGGCCAACGCGGCGGCGGCCTATGGTTACGTGGAGCGGGAGTTTCTCACCGAAGCGGAGATGAAGTTGCGGCAAAAAGACAACCTGGTGGCGGCGCTGGATGCCGCCGACTGGCGCGTGTCGGGCGCAGGGGGCGCAGCGGAGCTCCTCGGCATCAAGCCCAGCACGCTGTCCGATCGGATGCGGGCGATGGGCATCAGCCGGCCCCGGAAACACTGACGCGGGCACCGTGAACGTAATTCGATCAATTCTCGCGCCCGTGCTGACGGCCGCAATCATCGTGCCGCTGTTGAGCGGTGGCCTGGCTGCTGCGGAGACGCGGCACGAGCTGCCGTCGCGGGTAAAGAGGGTGCTTGACGCCTACCAGATGGATTCGGGCAGCTACAGCGTCTGGGTCCAGGACGTAGACGTCGACTCACCCTTACTCGCGGTCAACGCCGACGTGGCGCGCAATCCCGCATCTACCATCAAATTGCTGACAACTTTTCTCGCGCTGGAGGACCTCGGGCCGGCCTACACCTGGCGCACCGAGGTTTACCTGGACGGCCAGCTGAAGGACGGAAGGCTGGACGGCGACCTGTACCTGAAAGGCTACGGTGACCCTTTCCTGGTTACCGAGCGAGTCTGGTTGTTGTTGCGAGGCCTGCGCCAGCGTGGCCTGCGGGACATCGACGGCGACCTGGTCATCGACAACAGCTTTTTTGTGGTGGCGCCCGAGGATTCCGGCGCCTTCGACGGCCAGCCCTATCGCGTTTACAACGTGACGCCCCAAGCCTTCCTGATAAATTTTCGCGCCGTCAATTTCATCTTCAGGCCTGATCCGGATGAACAGAGCGTGCAGATCATCGCTGACCCGGCGCCCGCCAATCTCGAGATCCGCAACCAGTTGCAGATACGCGATGGCCGTTGCGGCGGCTACCAGGGCGGCATCCGGGTCGCGCCCGGCGAGGCCAATGTTGGCGGGGTGGTGACTTTCTCCGGGCGCTTCGGCCGCGATTGCCCGGAATACCGGCTGTCGCGGTCGGTCATGAGTGCGCGCGAGTTCAACTATGGCGTAGTTCGCAGTCTTTGGGAGGAAAGTGGCGGCACAATCGGCGGTGCAGGCCGTAGCGCCATGGTGGACGAGGCCTGGGAGACGTTTTACGACTTCGACTCGCCGCCCGTATCTGAAGTGATTCGCCGCGTGAACAAGTGGAGCAACAACGTAATGAGCCGGCAGGTGTTCCTGACCATGGGCGCCGAGCGTTACGGCGCGCCTGGCACCGTGGACAAGGCCCGTGACGCAGCGGCTGCCGCACTGGCCGAGCGGGGTCTCGATTTTCCTGAGCTGCGTCTCGACAACGGTGCCGGGCTGTCCCGCGACACACAGATATCCACCCGAAATCTTGCCCGCCTGCTGCTGGCCGGTCACGACAGCCCTTACCGGTCGGAGTTCGAGTCGTCCCTGGCCCTCGCCGGCCTCGATGGCACAATGCGGCGGCGGTTTCGTGACGACCAGCTCACCGGACAGATGCACATCAAGACCGGCCGGCTGAACGGCGTATTTGCCATGGCCGGTTATCTGCGCGCGGCGTCGGGCCGGGAATTTGTCGTGGTCGCCATGCAGAATCACCCGGACGCCCATCGGGGTCCGGGTGAAGAAGCTCACACCGCTTTGTTGCGCTGGGTTTATGCACAATGAGTTATACGCGAACTATTCCGTTTATCATCCTGCTGCTGATCGGCCTCCCGCTGACCGCGGAGACCGTGTACGTGACCGATGAGCTGCGCCTGGGGGTGCACCTGACGCGCGACACCAGCGGCCGGGCCTTTGCGTTCCTGAAAAGCGGCGACCGGGCCGAATTGCTCGAGCGGGACGGCGCATTGACGCTGGTGCAGCTGGAAGATCAGCGCTCGGGCTGGGTCCGCGGGTCCTTCCTGCAAACCGAGGAGCCGGCTCTCAGACGCATTGCGGGTGTGGAAGCCGAGCGGGACCGGCTGGCGGCCGAGCTCGAAACGCTGCAGGCCAGGGATGGAGCCAAGGAACGCCAGCGGCTGGAAACTGCGGCGCGGGAAGCCGCCGAGCAGGCCCAGGCCGCCAATGATGAAGTGGCTCGCCTGAATGCAGAAAATAGCGGCCTGCGCGACGATCTGGCCGCTCTACGCAGCGGCGTGCCACGGTCCTGGCTGTGGACCGGGGTCACCGGCGCGCTGCTGTTCGGGGTCTTCCTCGCCTGGCGCTGGTTCGATTTCCGCAGCCGCAGCCGCCACGGCGGGTTCCGTATTTACTGACCGGCGGTCGGGATTTTCGGGCTAGAATTGGCGAGCAGTTTCAGAACAACAACACCTGCTCGGAGATGCCCGGATGAAATTAATCACCGCCATCATCAAACCTTTCCGTCTCGATGATGTCCGCAACGCGCTGGCCGAGGTTGGCGTGAACGGCATGACCGTGACCGAGGTCAAGGGCTTCGGCCGGCAACGCGGCCACACCGAACTCTATCGCGGCGCCGAGTATGTTGTGGACTTTCTGCCGAAGGCGAAGATCGAAGCTGCGGTGGCGGACGACCTGGTGGAACGTGTTATCGAGGCCATCGCGGACTCGGCGCGCACCGGCAAGGTGGGCGACGGCAAGATTTTCGTGACGCCGCTGGAACAGGCGGTCCGGATCCGCACCGGGGAAACCGACGACAGCGCGCTGTAAGGCGCGGGGGCGCGGGGACATTCTGTCCGCAGAGTGTCCCCTAGGGGGGAGTACATGAAGTTGCTGAATCGGGCAGCCATCGTGCTGCTTCTCTGCCTGCTGACGGGCACCGCCGCGGGCGATTCCGTGGACTCCGGCGATACGGCGTGGATGCTCACTGCCACGGCTCTGGTGCTGTTCATGACACTGCCGGGCCTGGCCCTGTTCTACGGCGGGCTGGTGCGCAGCCGCAACGTGCTGTCGGTGCTAATGCAGTGCTTCTCGATCGCGTGCATGGTTTCCGTGCTCTGGGTGCTCGCCGGTTACAGCCTGTTCGCGACGAATGGCGGCGGCCTGCAAAGCCTGATCGGCGGTACGGGCAAATTTCTCCTGGCCGGTATTGGCACCGATTCCGTCGAAGGCACCATGCCGGAAACCGTTTTCGTGATGTTCCAGATGACCTTCGCGATCATCACGCCGGCGCTGATCGTGGGCGGTTTTGCAGAACGCATGCGCTTCAGTGCGATGCTGTGGTTTTCGGCGCTGTGGCTATTTGTCGTCTATCTCCCGGTGGCCCACTGGGTGTGGGGCGGTGGCTGGCTGGCCGAACGCGGCTTTATGGATTTCGCCGGTGGTGCGGTGGTGCACATCAATGCCGGCGTGGCGGCCGTTGTCGCGGCCCTGGTCATGGGTAAGCGACAGGGTTTTCCGACCACGCCCATGCCGCCGCACAGTCTCCCCCTGACCGTGACTGGGGCGTGCATGCTGTGGGTCGGCTGGTTCGGCTTCAATGCCGGCAGCGCGCTGGCTGCCGACGGGGCCGCCGGCATGGCGATGCTCGTCACCCACGTCGGTGCAGCCGCCGGATCGCTGGCCTGGATGACGCAGGAATGGATCAAGTTCGGCAAGCCGAGCGTGCTGGGTATTGTCACCGGCATGGTGGCCGGGCTCGGCACGATTACCCCGGCATCGGGTTTTGTCGGCCCCGGCGGCGCGCTGGTCATCGGCTTGTCAGCCGGCGTGGTCTGCTTTTGGGCGACCCAGATCATCAAGCGCAAGCTGCATATCGATGACTCTCTCGACGTATTTCCGGTGCACGGTGTCGGCGGCTTTCTCGGCATATTGCTGACCGCGGTATTCGCCAGCGACGGCCTCGGCGCATTCAGCGGCCTGGGGCTCGCCGAAGGCAGGACCATTGCGGGTCAGATCGGCGTTCAGTTATTGGGCGCGCTGGCGACGCTGGCCTGGTGCGGCGTTGCGACCTTCGTGATTCTGAAGATCGTGGGTGCGATGGTGGGTCTGCGGGTGGACAGGGATCAAGAGACCCAAGGTCTCGACATCGCCCAGCACGAAGAGCGCGGCTACAACTTATAGGAAGCCTTGGGGCGGCCCTGGGGACATTCTGCAGCAGAATGTCCCCGAATTGGCGACGCCGCGCCTCAACCCCGCGTATTCGAGGCCACGGCCGTCGCCGCGGCCAGTTTCCGGCGTCGCCGCTGTTTGAGTTCGCGCCACAGCCGGATCCCCAGCAGCACAGCGAGGATGCCCGCATAAATAGCGGGCTCCGTGACGTCTTTTTTAACCTGCCACCAGAAGTGCCAGCAGACCAGTATCGCCGCGAGGTAAACAAGTCGGTGCAAACGGCCCCACCGTGCACCGAGGCGGCGTTGCCAGCCCTGGGTTGAGGTCACGGCCAGCGGCAGCAGGGTCAGCAAGGCGCTGAACCCGACGGTAATGAAGGGCCGGTCCAGGATGTCTTCCACGATCACCGGCCAGTCGAATTCCTGGTCCAGCACCAGGTAGTTCAAGAAGTGGAGGGTCGCATAGGTGAACGCAAAGAGCCCGAGCATGCGGCGAAAGCGCAGGGGCCAGGGTTTACCGAGGGCCAGGCGCAGCGGCGTGACGGCGAGGGTCGCTAGCAACAGTCGCAGGGCCCATTCGCCGAATTCGTCCTGCAACACCTCCACCGGATTCGGGCCGAGGGATGGACCGATGCCGGCGATGCGGAGCGCGATGAAGCCCAGCGGCGCCAGGCAGGCTGCGAAAACCAGTGGCTTCAGAACGAAGCGAATTTGCCGGGTAGTGGGCATGGCCCGGAGGGTTGCGGTCAGCTCGCCCGGTCAGAAATTCTTGCGCAGGTCGAGGCCGTCGTAGAGGCTCGCAACCTGTTCGCCGTAACCGTTGAACATCACGGTGGGCTGGCGATCACCGAAAAAGCCGGTGCCTACGCGCCGCTCACTGGCCTGGCTCCAGCGCGGGTGGTCAACTTCCGGGTTTACGTTGGCGTAGAAGCCGTATTCCCGTGGCGCGGCGAGGTTCCACGTGGTGGGTGGTTCGGTCTCTGTGAAGCTGATGCGCACGATGGATTTGATACTCTTGAAGCCGTACTTCCAGGGTACGACGAGCCGAACGGGCGCACCGTTCTGGTTGGGCAGCGTCACCCCGTAGACGCCGACGGACAGGATCGCCAGCGGGTTCATGGCCTCGGCGATGGTCAGCCCTTCGACATAGGGGAAGTCGAGCACGCCGCGGCGCTGGCCCGGCATCTCTTCCGGGCGCACGACAGTTTCGAAGGCCACGTACTTGGCTTTCGAGGTGGGTTTGAAGCGTTTCAGCACGTCGCCCAGGGCAATACCGTTCCAGGGTACGACCATCGACCACGCTTCTACGCACCGCAACCGATAGACCCGTTCTTCGATGGGGTGCGGAGCGATGAAATCGTCGAGGTCGAAGGTGCCGGTCACCTCGGCTTCACCGTCTACGGTGACGGTCCATGGCCGCGGCTTGAAGTCGCCGGACAGCTTTGCCGGGTCACGCTTGTCGAGGCCGAACTCATAAAAGTTGCAGTAACTCATGATGTCTTCCATCGAGTTCGGCTCTGCATCCGTGCTATACGCGCTGCCGCTGGCAACGTCGAGCTTGCGCAGGTCAGTCGGGTTGCCTGCCGGCTCTTCGTCGGCGGCACAGCCGGTGCTGGCCAGCAGGCCCACGCCGGCCACACCCGCCTGGCGCAAAAACTGGCGACGACCGCGGAAAACCTCTTCCGGGGTGATTTCTGAGGGTCGAATGTCAGGTGCCTGGCGAATAATCATCGTTGAGTTCCTGTTGTCCTGGCTGTGTATTCGGCTGCGGCGCATGCTCGGTTTACCGAGCCGCCTTCAGGAGCGGCTTCAGCCGCGAGATTTGAGCATGCTGATGCCAATGGTGGCGCCTGAGGCCGCTCCCACAAGGATTTTATTCACTTTGTGAGCCGCCCGTTCAGGCTCCAGTCATAGTCGCGATAGTTCACGTCGAAACTATCGGCCCGCAGCAAGCGTGCGCTGGTCTGATCTGTGACATAGCGGGCCAGGTAGTTTTGCAATGAGCCCGCGTTGGCGACGAAGTCTTCCTCGAACCAGTCGAAAATCTTCGATACATAGGCCACCCGGCGGTTCGAATCGAACACGTTCCTGGTCGGGTCACTGAGAAATTGTTCTGTCGCTGCCTCGAGTTGTGCGTCGAGGGTTGCAGGCAGGTAGGCGCGGCTCGCCAATCTGGGGCATGAAAGGGACGCGCAGACGATTGCAAAGTGAATTCGTGGATCGCCCATCGGGCGCAGCCGCCCGTGTTCGATGTCTTCCAGACTGAGGGATTCACCGAGCACGTCAACGCGCATGTGCTTGAAAAAGCGGGAGCGGCCGAAGAACGAATCCGGCGACTGGCCGTCCAGAATTCCACGTATCGCAATGGCATTGTAGGCATTGATGTAAAAGGCTTTCTGTTCGGCGGTCGAGGCGAGGGCTGTGGGCGCCGTGTTCGCAAGCTGGCCGATAAAATCATCCAGTCGCGGGTCCAGCGCGATGCCGTCGTAGTCGACAAATCCGTCCTGCACGTGGGACAGCAACAGGTCGTCCAGCATGGAATAGTCCGGCTGGGCAAGGAGCGGGGACGTGGCCAGGCACGCAAAAACGGCCACAAAGGCTCGCCAGCCTGGGACTTGGGCAGGTGAAGTCTTGGTCATCGAAATCCTTGTCTTCAGTACTCGCTCAGCGCTGGCGGTGTCCGCTGATCCCGGCTGGCCCGCAGTTTACAGGGGTTTTCGCAGCCGCTTCTGGCTTGCCCGCCACGCTTTGAGGCAACATTCGGGAATGAAAGTTTCCCGCCCAGCGATTTTTCTTGCCGCCGCGCTGCTTGGTGCCTGCGGTGGCGGCGAGCAGCCGCCCGCAGAATCAGGGGGCACCGGTGCGGTTGGCCAGGCCATCACCATCGGCGGCACTTCCACGCCCAACACCCCAGGCGCCGACATGTGGCTGCAGTTCAAGAACGACGCTGAAGCGGCGTCGGGGGGCGCGCTGGAGCTGCGGCCGCTGATTTACGGCCAGCTGGGTTCCGAAGAGCAGCTTCTGTCTGGCCTGCGTCGCGGGCGCATTCAGTTCGCCAACCTGTCGGCACAGGTGACGTCCACGCTGGTGCCCGAACTATCGCTCCTGTACACGCCGTATCTTTTTGAAGACGAAGACGAGGCCGACTATGTCTACGATCGGTTCCTCACGGACATCTTCCGCGAGCTGCTTGCCGAGGTGGGCTTGCACCTGGTGACCTGGTATGAGATCGGCTTCCACTCCGTGTACGGCCGGGAACGAATGCTGACGCCTGCAGATGCCAGGGGCCGGCGCTTTCGCGTGTCGGCGAGCCTCAACGCGCGGCTGTTTGCCGATGCTATCGGCGCCGACAAGATTCCGCTGGGATATGGAGAAATCGTGCCGTCGCTGCAGACGGGCCTGATTGATGCCGGTGAGAATTCCATCAGTCTCTACGCGCGCACGGGGATCTCCGCCGAAGCGCCGTACCTGACTTTGACCCGGCATGTGTTTGGTATGTCCGTCATCGTTGCAGATCTGCGGTGGTGGCAGCAGCAGGGCGAAGCAACACAACAGGTGCTGACGGACAACTTTCCGTCTATCGACCAATCCCGGGCCGCTACCCGCGCGCAGGACGTCGCCGACCTGGCCGACCCGGAACTCGGCATCCGCTGGCAGGCGCTGACACCCGGGCAACGGGTCGAATGGCAACAGGCCACCAGCGGTGTGGCCGAGCAGCTGCTCCAGGATATCGGTGGCCGGTCGCGGGAAATCTACGCGATCATCCTGAAGGGCAAAGCGGAATTCGCTGCGCAACGCGGCGGTGGTTAGTGCGCAATTTCCAGTACCGCGGTGCCGTTGATCTGGCCCGCGCGCAGTGCGTCGAGGGCCTCGTTGGCCTGCGTTAATGAGTAGCGGGTAATTTGCGTGTCGATGGGATGTAGTGCGGCGATGGCCATGAATTCCGTCGCGTCCCGGCGAGTGAGATTGGCCACCGAACGAATCTGGCGCTCACCCCACAGGTCTGCATAAGGGAACGTCGGGATGTCACTCATGTGAATCCCACCGCACACGACCCGGCCACCCTTGCGTACGTCTTTGAGCGCTTTCGGTACCAGCGCCCCGACCGGTGCGAAGATCAGCGCGCCGTCGAGAAGTTGCGGCGACGCTTCGTCGGAACCGCCGGCCCAGGCCGCGCCAACATCGCGCGCGAACTGCTGGGCAGCCGTGTCGCCCGGACTGGTAAACGCGTAGACCTCGCGCCCTTCGTGCCGCGCCAGCTGAGCGATCATGTGTGCAGCGGAACCGAATCCATAGATACCCAGCCGCCGGGCGTCGCCAGCCATGCGCAGCGTGCGATAGCCGATCAGTCCCCCGCACAGCAGCGGCGTGGTCCGGGCCGGATCGAGGTCCGTATCAAGCGGAATGGCGAAAGCGGCGTCGGCCACCAGATATTCCGCGTAGCCGCCATCGCGCTGGTAGCCGTTGAACAGCGCGCGGTCGCAAAGGTTCTCCCGGCCGTCTTCGCAGTAGGGGCATTCGCCGCAGGCCCAGGCCAGCCAGGCGATGCCGACGCGCTGGCCGATTGCGGTGTCGACCCCGGCGCCGCGGGCGCTGACCTCGCCAACGACCTGGTGGCCGGGTACTACTGGGTAAGGGATGTCGTCGAGCTCATTGTCCTGCACGTGCAGGTCGGTGCGGCAGACCGCGCAGGCCAGCACGCGAACCTGCAATTGTCCCGGTCCAGGCTGGGGCAGGGACCGCTGTTCCATGACCAGTGGTTGCCCCGGCCCCGGGCAGACCATGGCCCGCATCTGGCCGGGGTTGCCGGCCTCAGCCGCCGCTGGCATCGGGGTATTCGAGGCGGCCGCCACCGTCGGGGGCTTCGACAGGCTGGCCGGCCTCTTCGCTGCGGCCCGGGTCCTTGGGCAGGTAACGGAAATCGTGCCGGTACAGGAGGCCATCCGACTCGACGGCAACGCCGTCGGCGAAGCGCGGGCGGAAATAGGACCGCCGCAGGGCTTCTGCTACCCGGCGGTCCATCAGATCGGCGGGTTCGGATTCGATGACGACCACATCATCCACCCGGCCTTTCTCATTCACGTCGTAGCGCACCAGCACGTAGCCGTCACTCAGCAGGCGCCAGTCGCTCACGTCACCGGGCGCGTAGCGCAGGTTTTGCCAGCCGAGCCCGGTAACACGCACCGGCTCGCGGAACAGTGCGTCGCGCAGCCCCTCCAGACCGTCGTCCAGCGACAAGGCCTGCCAGCCGCGCTCGTAATACGCATTGGCGGTATCGGGGCGGCCGGAGCCGCCGTACAGATCGCCGAGCTTTACCAGGATTTCGGCCTGTTTTTCTCGGTCGACCTCCGGCTGCGCCTCGACAATTGCCAGGGCTTTCTTCAAGTTTGACGCGCTCGGAGACAGGAGGCCCTGGCGATCGAAATTGGCCGCCAGGCCTTCCAGGGCCGCTACCATTTCCATCGAATCTTTGCCGTAGGTCTTGCGAATCATCTGCTGGGCCTGCTGATACTTGATGCGCGCGTCGTCAAACAGGCCCACGCGCTCATACCACCGGGCGAGCTTGTAGATAGCCGGCGCAGTTTCCGGATTGGTTGCGCCCAGGCGCCGCTGGAAAATCTCCAGTTGCACCTCCTGGTGGAAATTGGCGTCCTCTAGCTCTTCCAGGCCGATATAGGTTTCCGTAAGACCGTCGCGAATCTTCATCTGGTCGACGTTGTAGAAACCCTCGTTGACGTTGTTCAGCCGCAAGGCCGTACTGAAGGCTTCTTCGGCTTTCTCATAGGAGCCGCCACGATTGTAGGTTGCTCCGAGGCCGACGTAGGGGTTCATAAGTCGCGGGGACAGTTGCCCTTCGTGCTGCTTGATAATCTCGATGCTGCGCAAGTAGCTTTGCTCGGCATCGAAGAGATTTCCGCCGAGCATCATCGTGGTGCCGAGATTGTCCAGGGGCGCGGCGAGCTCGATGCTGTCGGCACCGAACTCTTGCTCCGTTAGCTGCACCACGGCGCGGGCGGCCTCCGCCGCCTCGCCGTAGCGCTGCTCTTCCATCAGCGACAACATGCGCTCATAAGCAGCGGTGCGAACGCCCGACCCGGCGGCGGCCGGCGGATCACCCGCGCCAGCGTTCTCCGGAGTTGCCGCCTGCGCTTCCTGCGCCTCCTGGGCTTCCGGGCCAATGGCTGCGCTAGCCGCTCCCGGTGAGTCCGGGGTCGGCGTGTCGGCGGCAGGAGATGCGGTGTCGAGGGGCACCACGGCCGCCTCGGTGACCTCAATTGTCGCCGGCCGGGTGGCCTTGGGCGCCGGGTTCTGGGCGAGGGCCGGGCCGGCCAGGCAGGTCATCGCTATGAGTGTGAGCGCTTGTTTTGTCATCCTGAACGTCTTGCAGCGCTTGGTACTGGCGGGTGCTAATGTAGCAGCTTCGTCGGATCCAGCGCGAAGCGCTGCCGCGATGCTGCCGGGGAACATCCGCCGCCCGGCAATTGTCGAAGCATTGGACATGTTCCTGCGGAAGAAAAATTTATCCCTGCCCGACGCGGGCGCAGCGCTGCCCGGACGCGGCACCCCTATGCCCGTGGCCGAGCGTCACTTTGTCAACGACAACCCGCTGGCCGGAGAGCTGCCCGCGCACCTCGAGCAGGCCATGTTCGGCCTCGGCTGCTTCTGGGGCGCGGAGCGGCGATTCTGGGAGCAGCCGGGCGTCTATACCACGGCCGTTGGCTATGCCGCCGGTCATACGCCAAATCCGACCTACGAAGAAGTCTGCTCGGGCATGACGGGCCATAACGAGGTCGTCAGGGTGGTCTTCGATCCGTCATCAGTCACCTACGAAGAGCTGTTGCAGGTTTTCTGGGAAAGCCATGACCCTACACAGGGCATGCGCCAGGGCAATGATGCCGGCACCCAGTACCGGTCGGGAATCTACTACTACTCACCGGGACAGGAAGCGGCGGCCAGCGAATCCTGCGAGCGCTACCAGGACGCATTGCGCGGCGCCGGGCGTGGCACGATTACGACGGAAATCCTGGCAGCGCCCCCGTTCTACTTTGCCGAGAATTACCACCAGCAGTATCTTGCGAAGAACCCGGGCGGCTACTGTGGCCTGGGCGGGACCGGCGTGGCGTGCCCGGTCAGCGTCAGTTGAGAACGCGGTAGCCCCGGCCGCGCATACAGTTTTTCACCACGCGCTGTTTTTCGCGCTCGTTGAGCTGGGCTGACTTGGCACCGCCTGCCACGGCCCCGATCCCTGCACCCCGGCCCGTCTCGCCACCAATGGCGCCGATGGCGCCGCCCACCGCGGCACCGCCCGCGGCGCCTTTCGCGACACCGACTTCCGTCTGAATCTCGCGGGTATAGGTCCTGCAGTCGGCCAGATCCTGCTCGTAGAGCACCGGGTCAACGCCCCGCATATCGACGATGGGGTCGGGGTTGGCAGCGCAGCCAGCGAGACAGAGCGCCAGGGCGGCAACTCTAGTGTGATCCATGCACGGGCTCCAGAGACATTCCACAGTGAGTGTAACGCGGCTCCCGGGCCAGGGTTGACCGGGCCTTTGTGCGGAAATGTGATGCCCGCCACGGCCATCATCGGCGCTGTCGCTATTATGCAAAGCTGGGCCCAAGAGGCCCGTGGCGGATCATTAAATGCTCTCCAAGCGCGTCAAGGTAGACACCATGAACCTCGAGAAGGGCATGTTCGTAGCCCTGCTCGACCGGCCGTGGCTGGAGACGCCCTTCCTGTTCCAGGGTTTCGAGATCCGTGAGGACAGCGAGATCGGCCTGCTGCGCAAGTTCTGCAAGCATGTCTACGTCGATCTGAAACGTAGCTCCGTGCCGGAAAAGCGCATCATGGAAGCCCACAGCATCGCGGGCCAGAGCCGGGACCCATTCGCGAGCCCGCTGAATGGGCGCGTGAACGGCAATAAGCCCATCACGCTGAAAACGCGCCTGCTCAGGTCCCTGAGCCGCATGGATCCCACCGGCCGGCTGGCCGAGAAGGTCAACGGCGCAAGGCACTACGACAACAAGGTATCTACGCAGGAAGAGGCGCCGGCTGCCGCCCACGCCTATGGCCTTGCTGTGGACGCCATGAACGAGGTGATCCATGACCTGCGCAAGGGCGGCGGCATCCAGGTCGACAAGATCAAAGATGCGGTCTCGCCGATGATCGACAGCGTGCTGCGCAACCAGGATGCAATGGCGTGGCTGGTCACACTGCGCAAGCGTGACGAATACGCCTACAACCATTCCATCGCCACCTCTGTGTGGGCGCTGGTGCTGGGCCGCCACCTTGGCTTTGACCGCAACGGGCTGCAAGTACTGGCCATGGGTGGAATCCTGCTGGACATCGGCAAAGTCGCGATTCCTGAATCCATCACCAACAAGGAAGGGCCGCTGACGGAGGACGAAGCGGAGATCATGCAGGCCCATGTGCACTATGGGGAACGGCTGGCGAAAAAGACGCCCGGCATCAGCGAAGAAGTGCTGGAAATGATTCGCAGCCATCACGAGCGGCACGACGGCTCCGGTTACCCCAACGGCATAGCCGGCAGCGATATCCCGGTCTATGGGCGGATCGCCGGACTGGTGGACTGCTATGACGCGATGATTTCACGGCGGCCGTGGGCCGAGCCGAAATCTTCCTACGACGCGGTGCGCGAGCTGAACACGCTGGCCGGTAACGAGTTTCAGCGCGAACTCATCGAACAGTTCGTCCAGGCGCTGGGCATGTTCCCGACAGGCACGGTCGTAGAGATGAATACCGGTGAGGTAGGTATCGTGATCGAACAGAATCGTATCCGCCGGCTGCGACCCAAGATCATGCTGGTGCTGGACAGGCGCCACGAGCCACTTGGCTCGAGCAAGGTAATAGACCTGAAGTCGCTGCCCAGCGACGAGAATCAGCGACGCGCGCGCTGGATTGTGAAGGGTTTCGAGTCAGGCGCCTTTGGCCTGGACCCGGAAGACTACTTCCACTGAGTCAAGGCGGCGCGATGGATCTGGCAGGCACACCGCGCTTTCGTTACGCCCTCCTGCTGCGCGAGATCGATGATATGCGCGCCGCCGACAATTGCCAGTCCGTCGGCATGATCCTGATTCGCCTGACCGGGGTGGACGCGGTGAACGCCAACTTTGGTTACATCGGTGGCGACCGTGCTCTGGAGGAGTTTGAGCAACGCCTGCTGACCGTGGCGCGCCAGCGCGATCGCGTATTCCGCGTCGGCAGTGCCAGTTTCGCCCTGCTGATCCACAACCCGTCGAACGAAGGCCACGCGGTGCTCGGCGCGGAGCGCATTACCCGCGAGGTCCGCGAGCCGGTGATACTCGGGACCCGGCGGGCCCGCCTGCATGCGCACATGGGTGTCTCGTTGCTGCCCGGCCCGGCGGGTGGTACGGAAGAACTGCTCCGCCAGTGCGAGCTGGCGCTTGAAGATTCCCGCGAGCGCGATGAGCCTTACACGGTATATACCGATGGCCTGGCTGCGTTGGGCAACGCGCACGCGCGGGCGGACTTCGACATCTACGAGGCCCTCGACAAAGCTGCACTGGAGATGTACTTCCAGCCCAAGGTAGACCTGGGGTCCGGGAAACTGTCCGGAGCCGAGGCACTGATTCGCTGGAACAGTCCCAACGATGGTGTCCTGCCGCCCGCGGCCTTTCTGCCCGGCGTGGAACGCGGCCGCGGAATTCACGCGCTGTTCGGGTTCTCGTTGAATGCATCGCTGCGCCATGCGTGCGAGTGGTGCCAGCGGGTACCGGATTTCGCGATGGCGGTGAACATGTCCCCAGGTAACCTGGAAGATCCGGATCTGATCGAAACGATCGTCGGCTCGCTCGGGGTCTGGAACCTCGAGGCCGACCGCCTGGTGCTGGAGATCACCGAGACCGCGTTGATGCGCGACCCGCGCGCGAGTGCGGCCAGGCTCCAGGCACTACACGAACTCGGCGTGCGCCTGGCCATTGATGACTTCGGCACCGGCCACGCCAGCCTCGCGTACCTGCGCGACCTGCCTGCCGATGAGCTGAAAATCGATCGCAGCTTCATCGACCCGATGCTCAGCAGCGAACGCGACCGGCGCATCGTCGCGTCCGTCATCCAGCTGGCCCACGCGGTCAACATGAAGGTCGTGGCCGAGGGCATCGAAGAGCCTGAAGCGGTGCGGGTGCTCCAGGATATGGGCTGCGATGTCGGGCAGGGCTATCATTTTGCCCGCCCGGCACCCGCCGCTCGATTCGCGAGCGAATGGGTGGTCCCGGTCAAGCCGGCCGCGGCAGACGCCACCATCTAGCGGCGCAGTTCCTCGCTCCCGGCCCCGCTATTTTTCCGGGGCCCGAGCCGTGTATCTTGGAGTTTCCTGGCAACCCCGGCGCTGCCGTTGGCGGCGGATCTGCATGTCGTCCGGGGTCCGTCGTGTTTCGAGGCGCACGAGGAGGGCGTTCCGCCATCATCACTAACAACACCTTTCTACGCCGCACCGCCTGTATCGCCCTCGCGCTCTTTGTTGCCGGCTGCGCACCTCGCCCGCCCGTCTCCCGCGCCCCGGTAGATGAACTGCCGTCGGTGGTGCCGGCCGATGCCGTCGAGTACCGCCTCGTGCCGGGTGAGTCGGAGATTCGGATCCTGGCCTACCGCGACGGGCCGCTGGCTTCGCTGGGCCACAATCATGTGATCAGCACAACGGACATCGACGGCACGCTCGCGCTGGCGTCGCCAGTCAGCCGCTCCACCGTCCGCCTGGCATTCCCGGTGCAATCCCTCAAGGTCGATATTCCGGCCCAGCGTGCTGAAGAAGGTGCAGACTTTGCGACGGAACTCGATCAGTCTGCGATCGACGGCACGCGGGCGAACATGTTGGGTGAGAAGTTGCTCGATGCGGCGAATTTCCCGGAGGTGAGTCTGCGCAACCGCGAGGTGCGGGGTGAGTTGCCGGCACTGCAATTGCTGATGGAAGTTAAGGTCCGGGACCAGGTCACGCTGGTAGAAATCCCGGTCACCGTCACTTCGAGTCCGGGGCAACTGGTGGCAGCGGGTGCGGTCACCGTGCGCCAGACGGATCTCGGGTTGCAGCCCTTCAGTGTGGGCCTGGGCGCCCTGTCTGTGCGCGATGAACTGGAACTGAAGTTTCGGCTGGTGGCCCGCACGGTCGGGCAGTAATGTCGGCCGACGTCACTCGCCTTTGGCACTGTCCCAAGCCTTCAGGATCCTGCTAATCAGCACGGCCAAGGTCCTGGCCGCGCCGGCGGAGATCGATCTGCATCCATGGCACCGGAAGCTATGTATCAGGCTGGGCGTCCCCGGCCGCTATAATTGCCCGCTGTTTTTGCCTGGCGGGTCCGTTTGTTGAACAAGAAGCTGCTGATCGGACTGCTGGTGCTGGCGGGCATCGGCGCCGCCGTGGCCTGGTGGCTTCAGCCACGGCCGTTGCAGGTTGCGGTCGTTATGGCGGAGCGTGGCGAGGTGCGGGCAACGGTTGCCAACACGCGGGCGGGCACCGTAGATGCTTGCCGGCGCGCCGGTCTGTCACCCGCGCTGGGAGGCCAGATGGCCACCCTCAATGTCACCGAAGGCGACGCGGTGACCCGGGACCAGGTGCTGGTGGAACTCTGGAACGAGGATCTGAAGGCCGAAGTGTTGCTGTCCCAGCGCGATGCGATTGCGGCCCGGGGCCGCGCGGACGAGGTCTGCGTGCGCGCCAAAGTGGCCGATCGCGAAGCCAAGCGCCTCACGGATCTGCGCGAGCGCGGCCTGACGTCGGAAGAAGACGCCGATCTGGCCAGCGGTGACGCAGAAGCCAAGGCGGCCGGTTGCAAGGCCGCGCGGGAATCGACCAGGGTCAGTGAAGCGCAGGTCAAGGTTTCGGAGGCGCGGCTGGAGCGCACGATCCTGCGGGCGCCCTTCGACGGTGTGGTGGCCGAGATCAACGGCGAGCTGGGCGAGTATGTGACACCGTCGCCGGTAGGCGTCGCGACGCCGCCGACCATCGACCTGATCGACGATGCCTGTCTCTACATCAGCGCGCCCATCGACGAAGTCGACGCGCCGGCGGTCCGCAAGGGGCAGTCGGCCATCGTGACGATGGACGCCTTTGCAGACCAGGATTTCCCCGGGGTGGTCCGGCGTGTTGCCCCCTACGTGCTCGACCAGGAAAAGCAGGCGCGCACCGTCGAAATCGAGGTCGAAATCACCGATCGGGGCGACAACAACCTGTTGCCAGGCTACAGCGCCGACGTGGAGGTGCTGCTCAACACCAGTGATAACGCGTTGCGCATCCCGACCCAGGTCATCATGGAAGGGGGACGGGTGATGGTTCTGAACGATGCCGGTTTGCTGGAAGAGCGGAAAATCACCCGCGGCCTGGCGAACTGGGAGTTCACCGAGGTCCTCAGCGGCCTGAGCGACGGCGAGACCGTGGTGATATCCGTAGATCGCGAGGGCGTTGTCGACGGCGCTGCGGCGGAGCCCGAGTAACGCGTGATCCGCCTGGAAGACGTTTGCCGCAACTTTGACGTGGGCGAAGAGGTGGTCCACGCGCTCGATCACGTGAGCCTGGAGATCCCCGACGGCGAGTACGTGTCCATCATGGGCCCGTCCGGCTCGGGCAAGTCTACGCTGCTGAATATTCTCGGTCTGCTGGATACGCCGTCGGCGGGCAGCTATATGCTGGATGGTGTGAATACCTCCACGATGGACGACGCGGAGCTGGCGCAAATCCGACAACAGAAGATTGGCTTCGTGTTTCAATCCTTCCACCTGGTACCGCGGCTCAGCGCACTGGAAAACGTGGAATTGCCCATGGTGCTCGCGGGTGATGAACCCGCGGTTCGCAAGGAACGCGGCCACGCTGCGCTGGAGCGCGTCGGCCTGGGCCATCGTGACGCCCATCGACCCAGCCAGCTGTCCGGCGGGGAGCGGCAGCGTGTGGCCATCGCGCGCGCGATCGTGATGCAGCCGAAGTTGCTGCTGGCGGATGAACCCACCGGCAATCTCGACAGTGCGTCGGGCCGGGAGGTCGTGAAGATTATGGAAACGCTGAATTCCCAGGGCCTGACACTGCTGGTCGTGACGCATGATCCGGCCATCGGCGAACGGGCGCGGCGGCAGCTGAAGTTTCGCGACGGCCTGCTGGCCGAGGATAAAGAGCGCGCGGCATGAGATTCCTCGACTGCAACCGGATGGCCGGCGCATCCCTGGCGCGCTCCCCGGGCCGCACGTTCATGATGCTGCTGGCCACCGCGATCGGCGTGGCCGCCGTGCTGGTGCTGACCTCGCTCGGGGAAGCCGCGCGCCGCTACGTCAGCGCCGAGTTCCAGTCTCTCGGTACGCACCTGGTCATCGTCATGCCGGGCCGGTCGGAAACCAGCGGCGCGAACCCCGCGATGATGGTTGCGGAAACGCCTCGCGACCTGACGCTGGACGACGCGCGGGCCATCATGCGCAGTCCCCACGTACAGCGCCTGGCGCCGGTGGTGGTGGGCGCGGCGTCGGTGCAGCGTGGCGGGCTCGAGCGCGAGATCAGCATACTTGGCACGACGGCGGAATTCCGGCCCATCCGCCAGTGGACAATGGCGCTCGGGGAATTCCTGCCGAATGTCGGCATGGACCGCGCAGCACCCGTGTGCGTGCTGGGATATACGATCCGCGAGGAGCTGTTCGGCACGGACCCGCCGCTGGGCCAGTGGGTGCGCGTCGGCGATCGGCGCTGCCGCGTGAGCGGCGTACTGGCCGAGCAGGGCACGTCCATCATGATCGACGTGGACGAAGTGGTGATGATTCCGGTGGTGGACGCCCAGGCCCTGTTCGACTCGCCGGGGCTGTTTCGCATCATTATTCAGGCCACGAGCCGGGACGCGATGCCGCTGGCCCAGCGCGATGCCAAGCGCATCATCAGGGAGCGACACTACGGCGAAGAAGACGTGACCGTGATCACGCAGGATTCCGTGCTCGCGACTTTCGACAAGATTTTCGGCAACCTGACCCGGGCACTGGCCGGTATCGCGTCCGTGAGCCTGGTCGTCGCCGGCGTACTGATCATGAACGTGATGCTGGTGGCCGTGAGTCAGCGCACTTCCGAGGTGGGGCTGTTGAAGGCGCTGGGCGCGACGCGCCGGCAGATCATTGCCCTGTTCCTGACCGAGGCGCTGTTCCTGGCCGCGCTGGGCGGGCTGGTCGGCCTGGGCCTTGGCTACGGCGCCGTGGCGGGCCTGCGGGCGGTCTACGACACGCTGGATTTCGTGCCGCCGGTGTGGGCTGCGGGCGGCGCGCTGATCGTCGCGATTGCCTGCGGCGCCTTCTTCGGCATTCTGCCGGCCCGCCGCGCGGCTGATCTTGATCCCATTGCGGCACTGACGGGACGATGACTTTGCTGACCCGCTGTCTTCTCCCCATTGCGGCACCGACGGGACGCTGACCATGCAGACCCGAGATTTATTGCACTTCACCGCCGTGTCGGCCCTGTCGCACCGGCTGCGCAGCGCGCTCACGGCGCTCGGTATCGGTATCGGCGTCACAGCCGTCGTGCTGCTGACGTCGATCGGTGAAGGTCTGCACGAGTTCATGATTGCCGAGTTCACCCAGTTCGGGACCAACATCGTCGCGATCAACCCGGGCGTGCAGGAGACCTTCGGCGCGTCTGCGGCCGTGCTGAACACCGAGCGGCCCCTGAGCATCAACGACGCCGAAGCGTTACGGCGCGTGCCCCAGGTGCTGCTGACGATTCCGGCGGTGCAGGGCAACGCGTCGGTGGAAGGCAATGGCCGCGAACGCCGCGTGGTGATCAGCGGCGTCGGGCCGGATATGCCGGAGATATTCCGTTTCAACGTGGCGCTCGGCGAGTTCCTGCCCGACGACGACCCGCGTGCGCCTCGCGCCTTCGCCGTGCTCGGCAGCAAGGTGCGGGACGAACTCTACGGCGACCGCAACCCGCTGGGCGAACGTATCCGCATCGGTGGCGACCGCTACCGGGTGATCGGGGTGATGGAATCGAAGGGCACTCTGCTCGGGATGGATCTCGATGACGCGGTCTACATTCCGGCGGCCCGGGGGCTGGAGATCTTCAACCGCGAAAGCCTGATGGAGATTGACGTGCTGTATGCAGAGGGCGCGCCGGTCGAAGAAGTCAAGGACAGCATCCGTCGCGTGCTGATGGCGCGCCACGGCGGCGAGGACTTCACGATCACGACGCAGCAGCAGATGCTCGACGTGCTGGGTTCGGTGCTGAACGTGGTCACCTTCGCGGTCGGTGCACTGGGCAGCATTTCGCTGCTGGTGGGCGGTGTCGGCATCTTCACCATCATGACCATCGCGGTGCGCGAGCGGACTTTCGAGATCGGCCTGCTGCGGTCGCTGGGTGCACTCCGCGGCCAGGTGCGCGCGATATTCATCGGTGAATCGATACTGCTCGCCGGTATCGGCGGAATTAGCGGCCTGTTGCTGGGCCTGTTGATCGTCGAAAGCCTGAAGCTGCTGTTTCCCGCGATGCCGGCCTCGTACTCGGTTCCCTACGCGCTGGCTGCCGAAGCCCTGGCCCTGGTAATCGGGTTGATCGCTGGTGTCTGGCCGGCGCAGCGAGCGGCACTGCTGGACCCGGTAGACGCGCTGCGCGCGGAATGATCCGGTCGGCGGGCCCGCTCAGGGGTCCGCCGAGATCGCGTCGCGCGCGAGCGCAATGATCTCCGCGTGATCGAATGCCAGGTCTGGCAGCGCGTCGAGTTGGAACCAACGCGCGTCA
>CAZTIB010000132.1:0-5513 GCA_964613615.1 uncultured Chromatiaceae bacterium | reverse complement strand
GATGCCCACATGGGCGAAGGCAAGTGTGGCGAAGGCAAGTGCGGCGGCGAGAAGGGCGACGAAGCCAAGGGTGAAGAAGGCAAGTGCGGCGAAGGCAAGTGCGGTGGCGAGAAGGGTGACGAAGGTAAGTGCGGTGAAGGCAAGTGCGGTGGCGAGAAGGGTGAAGAAGGCAAGTGCGGCGGAGAGAAGGGTGACGAGGGCAAATGCGGCGAAGGCAAGTGCGGCGGTAGCTCCTGATCCTGTCCGTTACAGGCCCAACTAAGGGCGCTGACGGCAAACCCCGGCCGGGTGACCGGCCGGGGTTTGCCTTTTCTGGCAGACAGACGTGTGGTGATGGTAAAAGCATCCAAACAGATGGAACGGTGTCCCTGGGCGCTCGGTGTCAGCCAGGCTTATCTCGACTATCACGACTGCGAATGGGGCATGCCGGCCCGTGACGATCTTCGTCAGTTTGAATTCCTCATCCTCGAAGGCGCCCAGGCGGGTTTGTCCTGGTCCACGATCCTGCATAAACGCGAGGGCTATCGGCGCGCTTTCGCCGATTTTGATCCCGAAAAGGTAGCGCGTTTCACGCCGCGCCGGATCGAGAAACTACTTCAGGATCCCGCCATCGTGCGCAACCGGCTAAAGGTTTCATCCACCGTGGGCAACGCCCGAGCCTTCCTTGCAGTGCAGGAGGAATGCGGCAGCTTTTGCGACTACCTGTGGGAATTTGTCGACGGCGTTCCGGTGCAGAATCGCTGGCGGCGCCAGCAGGATGTGCCCGCATCGACGCCACTATCCGACCGCATCAGCAAGGACCTGAAGCGGCGAGGTTTCCGTTTCGTCGGCAGCACCATCGTCTATTCTCATCTGCAGGCAACCGGACTGGTCAACGACCACCTGCTGGATTGTTTCCGCTACGAGGCCTGTCGGCACGCTAAGCTATAACCCGGCCCGCGCTGGCCTGCGACCGCGCGACGTCCCTGTCACAGCGAGGAGATTCCCATGCACCCTGTCATCACCGGTGTCACGGCGGCGCTGATCAGCCTGTTGTTCCTGGCCTTATCGGCGCGTGTCGCCAGCCTCCGACACAGCGGGAAAATCGGTATCGGGGATGGTGGGAACAAGATCCTCAGCCGGGCTATCCGTGCCCACGGCAATCTGGCCGAGTACGCGCCGTTTATTCTGCTGTTGATGTTGTGCTACGAAATGAGCGGCGGTGCTCGCTGGCTGCTGATCGCCAGCGGTGCGGCATTCCTGATCGCCAGGATCCTGCATGCACAGGGGCTCCTGCGTACCGCGGGCACCTCATTCGGCCGATTCTGGGGCGTGGTGCTGACCTGGGGCGTGCTGTTCGTGCTGGCGCTGGCCAATCTGGGCAAATTGTTCTGAATTGCCGGCTCAGTTCGGCCCCGCGCTGGCACCAGATTCCCGCGCAAACACCTGGCTGTCGTCCCGGAATGATTTGAATTCCAGCGCGTTGCCCGCGGGATCACGCAAGAAAAGCGTGGCTTGTTCTCCGGCCCGGCCCGGGAAACGGACCTTCGGGCCGATCAGGAAATCGGTGCCACACGCCTCCAGCCGGGCAGCCAGTGACTCCCACTCATCCCATGCCAGGATCAGCCCGAAGTGCCGGGCCGGCACCCGATCGCCGTCGACGGCGTTGGCATCAGCAACATCCATGGACGCCACCAGATGGGCCGTGATCTGGTGACCCCGGAAATCGAAATCGATCCAGCGCGGCGCCTCGCGGCCGACGCCACATCCGAGCACGGTGGTATAAAAGTCCCGCGCCGCCTCCAGATCAGTGACCGGAAACGCCAAATGAAATCGCGACAGTGAGCGGCTCAAGGTTTCAATCCGAGCCAGTTCCGGGGTCGCAGAAAATCCTCGTACAAGACAGCTTCCGGTGACCCTGGATCCGGTCTCCAGTCATAGCGCCAGCTGACCAGCGGCGGCAGCGACATGAGGATAGATTCGGTGCGGCCGCCTGACTGGAGGCCGAACAATGTGCCGCGGTCATAGACCAGATTGAACTCCACATAGCGGCCGCGCCGATAGACCTGGAAGTCCCGTTCCCGTTCACCAAAGGCGGTGTCACGACGACGCTCAGCGATCGGTCGGTAGCCTGCCAGGAACGCGTCGGCCGTGCTGCGCGAGAAGGCGAAGCTGCGTTCGAAACCCCATTCGTTGAGATCGTCGAAAAACAGACCGCCGGCACCACGGGTCTCGTTCCGATGGCGCAGGAAGAAATATTCGTCACACCACTGCTTGAAACGCGGATACACATCGTCGCCGAATTCGACACAGGCGTCTCTGGCCACGCTGTGCCAGTGGACCGCATCCTCTTCGAAGCCGTAATACGGGGTCAGGTCAAAGCCGCCACCGAACCACCAGACTGGCGTCTCGCCGGGTTTCTCCGCGACAAAGAAACGCCAGTTGCCGTGAGTCGTCGGCACATAGGGATTATGGGGATGCAGCACCATAGACACGCCCATGGCTTTGAAGCCGCGGCCGGCCAGTTCCGGCCGCCGCGCACTCGCTGTTGGCGGCAGGCGCTCGCCATGCACCAGCGAGAAGTTGATCCCGCCTTTCTCGAACAGAGCGCCGTCTTCCAATACCCGGCTATCGCCCCCGCCACCTTCAGGGCGCTGCCATTGCTCGCGGCGGAAGCGGCCGCCGCCGTCAAGCTGTTCCAGACCTTCGGTAAGCTGGTCGTGGAGCGCGCGCAGCCAGGTTTCTACCGCGCCAATATTCGACTCGTCCACGCTCATCTTTTCCCCCGTTTCTTTTCAGGCTGTCCGCAGCACATCACCCGTGCTGGCGAGGCGGATTTCGGTCGGTCGCGAGTAGCCGCCCACCGTGCCCGGCAGAATTTCGTCGACGACGGAAGCGAACCGGCGGCGCGTCTGCAGGGTGCTGCGCGCCGGTGGCCGTCCGCTGCGGTTAGCGCTGGTGGAGACGATAGCCATGTCCGCCGCCCGACACAGCGCCGCGGCGATGGGCTCAGCAGTGACGCGAACGGCGACGCTGCTGCGACCACCGGTGATCCAGGCCGGCACGCCGTCCGTCGCCGCCACGACCCAGGTTACCGGACCCGGCCAGCTGGCCAGCATCCGCTCGCGTTCGGCCGGGGCAGGACGGATATAGGCGTCAAGCTGTTGCACGCTTGCAGCCAGCAGGATTAAACCACTATCGACATTACGTCGCTTTATGGACAAGATCCTTGCCACCGCTTCGGGATCGAGCGGATCGCACCCGAGGCCGAACACTGACTCCGTCGGGTAGGCGACCACGCCGCCATCGCGTAGCGCGCGGGCAGCGCGATCGACAGCACGCACCCGGCTCATGGCTGTCGGTCAATCACCCGCGTCGAGGGCGACGGACGGTCCGCTGGTCGTCTTGCCTGGCGTTGTGGTCTTGCGGGCAGCTGGCTTCTTGCGCGTCGCGGTTTTCTTTTTTGCTGCCACTTTTTTCTTGGCTGCTTTCTTCTTGGTCGAGGCTTTCTTTGCCGTAGCCTTCTTTGCCACAGTCTTCTTTCCGGCCTTCTTTTTCGCTCCGGCTTTCTTACGGCCGCGTCGCGCCGGCGCCTTTTCGATCGCCTCCTGGCATTGCTCCAGCGTCAAGGAGGCGGGGTCAACGTCCTTGGGGATCCGGGCATTCTTGTTGCCATCAGTGATATACGGGCCGTAGCGGCCATTTAGCACGCTGATGCCTTGCGCCTCGAATTCCTTGATGATGCGGTTTGCGTCGGCTTCCTTCTTCTCCTTGACCAGCTCCAGCGCGCGTTCGAGAGTGATGCTGAAGGGGTCGTCCTCGGGCTTGAGCGAGACATATTTTTTGCCGTAGCGGACATAGGGGCCGAAACGGCCGATGTTGGTCGAGACTTCTTCGCCTTCGGCAGTCTCGCCCAGCGCCCGTGGCAGCTTGAACAGTTCGAGCGCATCGGCCAGCTCGATGGTGTCCATCTTCTGTCCGGGTCTGAGGCCGGCGAACTTCGGTTTCTCGTCGTCGTCCCGGGTGCCGATCTGCACAAACGGCCCGTAGCGACCCATACGCACCGACACCGGCCGGCCCGACTTGGGATCGGTGCCCAGTCCGCGGGCCTGGGCGGCCTCGGCCCTGGTGACGGAGACGGCCTTGTCCTCTACCAGCTCGATAAAGGGCTGCCAGAAGCGTTCCAGCAGCGGCACCCATTCCTCCTCACCACGGGAGATTGCGTCCAGCTCATCCTCGAGTCGGGCGGTGAAGTCGTAATCCACATAGCGGGTGAAGTGATCGGTCAGGAACCGATTGACTATGCGGCCGATGTCGGTGGGGAAGAACCGGCGCTTGTCCATCTCCACATATTCCCGGTTCTGCAGCGTGGAGATGATCGAAGCATAGGTCGACGGCCGCCCGATGCCATATTCCTCCAGCGTCTTGACCAGGCTGGCCTCGGAGAATCGAGGGGGTGGCTCGGTGAAATGTTGTTCGCTGACGATATCCAGCAGTTTTACCGCGTCGCCCTTTTCCAGCGGCGGCAACAGGCGGTCACCTTCGTCGTCGGCCGCGTCATCCCGGCCTTCCATATAGACGGCGCGAAATCCGGGCTTTACCAGCACCGAGCCGGTGGCCCGGAAGCTGGCCAATTCGTCGCCGCCGCGCGCCGGCTTCAGGTCTACGGCAACCGTGTCGAACACGGCGCTCTCCATCTGACAGGCTACCGCGCGCTTCCAGATCAGCTCGTACAGACGCGCCTGATCGCGATCCAGATGGGACGCCACGGCGTCCGGATGCCGCGCCGCAGAGGTCGGCCGGATGGCCTCGTGGGCCTCCTGGGCATTCTTCGATTTGGTCCGGTACAGACGCGGTTGTTCCGGTAGATTCTCCTGGCCGAAACGCTCGACGATCACCCCGCGCAACTCCTGCAGGGCCTCGTTGGCCAGCGCCACCGAGTCGGTACGCATATAAGTGATCAAGCCGACCGAACCCTCACCTACGTCGATGCCTTCATACAGCCGCTGGGCCGTACGCATTGTCTTCTGCGCGCCAAAGCCCAGCTTTCGCGACGCTTCCTGCTGCAGCGTAGAGGTGGTGAACGGCGGTGACGGGTTGCGGCGGCGCTGCTTGCGTGTGACCCCGGTGACAGCCAGCTGGCCGCCCGCGGCCTCGCGCAGTTTCGCTTCCACGGTTGCCGCGCGTTCGGCATCGGTGATGCTGAATTGCTCGATCTTGCCGCCATCGAACATCGCCAGCCGCGCTTTGAACGGCTGTTCACTCGCCTCGGCGGCCGCTTCGATGGTCCAGTACTCACGCGCCTTGAATTGCTCGATCTCCCGTTCCCGCTCGCAGATCATGCGCAACGCCGGGCTCTGCACGCGGCCCGCGGAGAGACCCTGTTTTATCTTGCGCCACAACAAGGGCGAGAGATTGAAGCCGACCAGATAATCCAGAGCGCGTCTGGCCTGTTGCGCATCGACCAGCTCAGTGGACAACTCCCTGGGCTGGCTCATCGCCTCGTCGATTGCGCTGCGCGTGATCTCGTGAAA
>CAZTIB010000131.1:0-4057 GCA_964613615.1 uncultured Chromatiaceae bacterium | reverse complement strand
GGGACACCATGCGCCAGAAGGTCGCGTACAGGTAAACGACGTCGAGCTCGTGTTCCTCAGCTGGGCTCATTGATCTACCGGTCAGGCTACAAAGGTGCGTAGCCTATGCGCGGCCCGCGCTGCAATCAATCCCGACTGCGTAGCTGCCTTTTTTGCTAGCATGGCGCACCGGCCGGGATGGCGGAACTGGTAGACGCGCCGGACTCAAAATCCGGTTCTGGCAACAGAGTGGGGGTTCGATTCCCCCTCCCGGCACCATAGGATTAGGGACGTTTCGGCTAGTAACGAGAGCATTCGGAGACCACCAAGGTCACGTCCCGGTCCGAGTCTCCACATTCCTTGGATTCGAGACATTTCCTAATGTAGCGAGAGCCTCCTGAGCCCACACTGGTTAATCCCCGGTCAGCACTTCCCCATGCTCCCGCGTCGCCAGGAACGTCACTTCCGGCCAGCGCTCCTCCGTCAACTCCAGGTTGTATTTGTTCGTAGCAAGAAACACCGGGTTGCCATCAACATCAGCGGCAAGAGCCGCGTTTTCTTTCCGTTCGAAATCAGCCCGCGACGCTGCGTCCGGGAACACCAGCCAACGGGCGGTATGCATCGCCACCGGCTCGTGGATCGCGTCGACGTTGTATTCGCCCTTGAGACGATGCGCGACGATATCGAACTGCAGGCGTCCGACCGCGCCCAGTATGATGCGGCCGCCGGCCAGCGTGAACACCTGCACAGCGCCCTCCTCGCCCAGCTCCTGCAAGCCTTTTTGCAGCTGCTTGGCCTTGAACGGGTCTTTCGGCCGCGCGCTGACGAACAGCTCGGGCGCGAAATACGGAATGCCCTTGAAATCCAGCGCCTCGCCTTCAGACAAGGTGTCGCCGATCTGCAGCTGGCCGTGGTTGTGGATGCCGATGATGTCGCCGCCCACGGCGTCTTCGCTTTTCACGCGCTCGTTGGCCATAAAGGTCGTGGCATTGCCAATGCGCATCTCGCGGTTGAGCCGCAGGTGCCGGACCTTCATGCCCGGCTGATAGCGCCCGGAACAGATTCGAAAGAAGGCGATGCGATCGCGGTGCTTCGGGTCCATGTTGGCCTGGATCTTGAATACGAAGCCAGTGAAAGGCGCCTCGACCGGATCGACGGAGCGCTCGCCCGCATCGCGCGGCTGGGGCGGTGGCGCCCAGTCCAGCAGGGCCTGCAGGACTTCCTGCACGCCGAAATTATTGATGCCGGAACCGAAAAAAACCGGTGTCTGCATTCCTGCCTGGAATAACTCCAGGTCGAAAGGCGAGCTGGCTTCGCGGATGAGATCTACCTCTTCGCGCAGCGTTTCGACTTCGTTCGGAAACAACTCGTCCAGGCGAAGGTTGTCGAGACCGCTGATAAGTTCGGCATCGGCGTTGGCTCGCTGCTGCCCTGCCGTAAATCGCAGCAATCGATCCTCCAGCAGGTGATAGACGCCGCGGAAGGTCTTGCCCATGCCCACCGGCCAGGTCACCGGTGCGCAGTCGATCTTCAGCGTCTCCTCTACCTCTTCAAGAATATCCAGCGGTCCACGCACTTCCCGATCGAGCTTATTAATGAATGTGATGATCGGCGTATTGCGCAGCCGGCAGACTTCCAGCAACTTGATGGTCTGCGCTTCGACACCCTTCGCCGCATCGATAACCATGACGGCCGCATCCACCGCGGTCAGCACGCGGTACGTATCTTCAGAGAAGTCCTGGTGACCCGGCGTATCCAGCAGATTGATGGTGTGCCCGGCATATTCGAACTGCATGACCGAGCTGGTCACGGAGATACCACGCTGCTTTTCGATCTCCATCCAGTCCGAGGTCGCGTGCCTGGTGGCTCGCCGCGCCTTCACCGCGCCGGCGAGCTGGATCGCGCCACCGAACAGCAACAGCTTCTCCGTCAAGGTGGTTTTACCGGCGTCCGGGTGAGAAATGATCCCGAATGTCCGGCGCGCCGCCACTTCCCGCTGCAGGTCGGGCTTCACCGGCGGAGTTTTGGCTGCTTCACTCACGTGACCTATGCGCTCTTGCGTGATTCCCGTTTCCGCTCGGATCCCGTGAGTAGTTTCTTGCGAATCCGCGTCTGGCCGGGCGTCACTTCCACCAACTCATCGTCGTCGATGAATTCCAGCGCCTGCTCGAGGCTGAAGCGAACCGGTGACGTCAGTACCAGGTTCTCATCTGTACCCGCAGCACGAACATTGGTCAGCTGTTTTGCCTTGGTCGGATTCACGATCAGATCGTTGCCCCGACTGTGGATGCCAACCACCATGCCCTCGTAAACCTCTTCGCCATGGCCAATCAGCAACCGGCCGCGCTCCTGCAGGTTGAACAGCGCATAGGCCAGCGCCTTGCCATGTACCGTGGAGATCATCACGCCGTTAATCCGCTGCGCGATCGTGCCCGGCACCCGCCGGTCGTAGCAGTCGAACACGTGATACAGCAATCCGGTTCCGGCCGTGGCCGTCAGGTACTCGGTGCGGAAGCCAATTAGCCCGCGCGCCGGGATCCGGTAGTCGAGTCGTACCCGGCCCTTGCCGTCCGCCTGCATGTTCTGCAGGTCGCCCTTGCGCTGGGCCAGCCGCTCCATCACCGCGCCCTGGTAGGGCTCGGCGAAATCCACCGTGAGATGTTCCCACGGCTCGCGCAGCTGTCCGTCGATCTCCTGTTCGATGACCTCGGGGCGGGACACCGCCAGCTCGTAGCCTTCTCGCCGCATGGTCTCGATGAGAATGGACAGGTGTAGTTCGCCGCGGCCCGATACGCGGAATTTGTCCGGGTCTTCCGTCGTTTCTACGCGCAGGGCAACGTTGTGCTGGCTTTCGCGGTACAACCGTTCACCGATCTGGCGGCTGGTCAGATATTTGCCGACGCGCCCGGCGAACGGCGACTTGTTCACCTGGAAGGTCATGCTGATCGTTGGCTCGTCCACGGTCAGGGGTGGCAATGCCTCGGCCTGTTCCCGATCACACAAGGTATCGGAAATGGCGAGGTTATCGACGCCGCTGAATGCGACGATATCGCCTGCGCCGGCCTCCTCCACGCGCACACGCTCCAGGCCGAAAAAGCCGTAGAGTTCGCCGATTCGGGCGCCGCGTTCCCGGCCATCGGCGCCGACCACCGTAACCGGGAGATTGGCCGCGACCGTGCCGCGCGTCACCCGGCCGATACCGAGCTGACCCACGTAAGTGTCATAGCCCAGGCTCGACACCTGCAATTGCAAAGCGCCTGCCGGGTCAACGGCCGGCGGCGGCACCTGGTCGACGATGGCCTGGAATAGTGGCGTCATATCGCCGGACCGAGCCTCGGTGTCCGCCGCTGCAAAGCCCTGCAGGGCCGAGGCGTAGATCACCGGGAAGTCCAGCTGTTCGTCACTGGCGCCCAGCCGGTCGAACAGGTCGAAGGTCTGGTCCAGCACCCAGTCAGGCCGCGCGCCGTCGCGGTCGATCTTGTTAATCACCACCAGCGGTGTGAGCCCGCGGTCGAAAGCCTTCTGCGTCACGAAGCGCGTCTGCGGCATCGGCCCCTCGACGGCATCCACCAGCAGCAGCACGCCGTCGACCATGGACAACACGCGTTCCACTTCACCGCCAAAATCGGCGTGGCCCGGCGTATCCACGATATTGATGCGCCAGTCGCGCCAATTGATGGCGGTGTTCTTGGACAGGATCGTGATGCCGCGCTCGCGCTCCAGGTCGCCGGAATCCATCACCCGGTCGGGCAGCGCGCCCCGCTCGTCCAGCGTGCCGGACTGGCGCAGCAGCTGGTCCACCAGCGTGGTCTTGCCGTGATCAACGTGCGCGATGATCGCGATGTTGCGAAGTTGCCGTGGTTCGGTCACTGGCTTCAACCCTCTGCCACGCCGGTCACTGGCTGGCGGCGCGGCGCGCGCGGCCTCGACCGCGCCGGCGCGGCGGAGCCGCAGCCCGCGGACGATTACCGCCAGGCCGACCCCGGTTTGCAGCCAGGGGCGCTTCCGGCTCATAGCCAGCTACCACCTCCTGGGGAATCTGGCGCTTCAGCAGCTTCTCTATGCCGGCCAGGTACTC
>CAZTIB010000130.1:0-12344 GCA_964613615.1 uncultured Chromatiaceae bacterium | reverse complement strand
TGGTGGGAGCGGCTTCAGCCGCGATTCCCCACATCTGAAGCGGCAGCACATTTCGGGTAATCGAAATAGTCCAGGTGGCAATTTTTGTCGCTGAGTTCGGCCCAGGTCTCGATGTCAGCTTCCAGCGCCACGATGCCGCAGGTCGGCACATTGTCGATTCGCACGCCGCCAAGGCGATTGGCAAGATCGGTCATGCCGGGGTTGTGGCCACATACGAACACGTCGTTAAAGCTTTCGCCTTCGCGGGCCAGGACCTTGAGAATGGTGTCGGGCTCCGCGAGATACAGGTCCGCCTCGCGTTGCAGGAATTCCACGGGATAACCGATGGCCTCGGCAATCAGCCGGGCCGTGCGCTGCGCGCGCTGCGCCGGGCTGGTCAGGATCAGCGAGGGACGAACACCGCGGGCCTGCAGGCGGCGGCCCATGACCGGGGCGTCGCGTTCGCCGCGTGGATTCAAGGGCCGGTCAAAGTCATCAAGCCCGGGATCTTTCCAGCTCGACTTCGCGTGCCGCACGAGGGTCAGTCGCTTCATCGCGACGGAGCTTACATCATCCCGGCTTCCAGGCGCGCGGCCTCAGACATCATCTCCATGTTCCAGGGCGGGTCGTAGACCAGTTCTACGTCGACCTTGCTGACGGTCGGGATGATGCCGACCTTTTCGCGGACGTCTGCCACCAGGAACTCGCCCATACCGCAGCCGGGGGCCGTGACCGTCATCTCGACGTAGACATAGCGCTGGCCGTTGTCCAGTTTCGAAATCCGACAATCGTAGATCAGGCCAAGCTCTGCGATGTTAATAGGGATCTCCGGGTCATAGATGGTGCGCATCTGGTCCCAGACGAGCGCCTGGAATTCATCATCGGACGCATCGTCGGGAAGTTCCGGCGGCTGCAGGGGCTCTTTGCCCAGTGCGTCGGCGTCTTTGCCGCCCACCCGGTACAGGTTGCCCTCGAAATAGATCGTGAAGCTGCCACCCATGGCTTGCGTGATGTAGACCAGCGCACCTTTTTCCAGGGTCACCGGGATACCGTCGGGCACGACGATGACTTCGACTTCGCGCTTCAGGGTCAGGGGTTCGCTGTCTTGTCCAAACATGGTTCAGTGGCTGGTTTCAGTGGTAACGGTGGTGGGCAAACCGGCCAGGCTGGCCTGCAGGGTCTTCCACGGCAAAGTCGCACAACGAATGCGGGTGGGGAAGCCCCGCACTGCACCCAGCGCGGCCATATCGCCGTGCAGCGATTCCTCATCCGCGGCCTGGTGGTCGCGGTCGAACGCGTCGAGGACCTTCGCAGCCGCAGTCTGTGCCTGCTCAAGATGCTGGCCGTGCACGGCGTCGGTCATGATGGACGCTGATGCCATGCAAATGGCACAGCCCGCGCCATCGAAAGAGATGTCCGTGATGCTGTTGTCGTTGATGCGCAGGTAAACGGTGCATTTGTCGCCGCACAACGGGTTGTGCCCGGTAGCACTCTGGTCGGCGGCTTCCAGCCGGCCGAAACGATGCGGGTCCCGGCTGTGCTCCAGCACCGTGCGCCGGTAGAGCTCCCTGAGACTCGCCGCGTCAGCCATCAGCGCAACATTTCCCGCGCAAGCTGCAGCGCATCGACCAGCTGGTCGATGTCCGCTCGCGTGTTGTAGAAGGCCAGCGATGCCCTGGCAGTGCCGGCGATGCCAAAGTGCTCCATCACGGGCATCGCGCAATGATGACCGGTGCGTATGGCAACGCCCTGGTGATCCAGGATGGTCCCCAGATCGTGGGCGTGCACCCCGTCGAGGTTGAAGGACAGCACGCCGGCCTTATGGGACGCAGTGCCAACCAGTTCCAGGTCCTGCACTGCGGACAATTTGGCCGTCGCGTAGGCGAGCAGTTCGGCTTCGTAGTTTTCAATGGCCGCCATACCGATGCCGCCCAGGTAGTCGATGGCGGCGCCCAGGCCGATGGCGCCCGCAATATTGGGGGTACCGGCTTCGAAGCGGTACGGCAGTTCGTTGAAGGTGGTGCCGCTGAAGCTGACGGTGAGAATCATGTCGCCGCCGCCCTGCCACGGCGGCAGTTCTGCCAGCACGGCTTCGCGGGCGTACAGCGCACCGATGCCCGTCGGGCCGCACATCTTGTGGCCGGAGAACGCATAGAAGTCGCAACCCAGGGCCCGCACGTCTATCGGCATGTGCGGGATGGCCTGGGCGCCGTCCAACAGGGTCAGGATCCCGCGTTCCCGGGCCGGCGCCAGGATCGCTTCGACCGGGTTGATGGTGCCCAGCGCATTAGACACGTGCGCAACGCTCACGAGTCGAGTGCGCCCATTGAGCATGTCCGGGTAGTCGTCCAGGACAAGTTCGCCCGCATCGTTGATCGGGATGACTCGCAGCACTACGCCGGTGCGTTCCGCCAGTAGTTGCCACGGCACGATATTCGCGTGGTGTTCGAGTTCCGTCAGCACGATCTCGTCGCCCTCGCCGAGGGACGCGCCGAGAGAGTTGGCGACCAGGTTGATGGCCTCGGTCGTGCCGCGGGTGAACACGATTTCGCGCGTGGATTCGGCGCTGATAAACGCCCGCAATTTCTCGCGGGCGCCTTCGTAGGCGTCCGTCGCACGGTGGCTCAGGGTGTGCACGCCTCGGTGCACGTTGGCATGGTCGTGGGTGTAGTAGTGATCGATGGCATCGATCACGGCCTGTGGTCGTTGGGACGACGCCGCGCTGTCCAGGTAGGCCAGCCGGTGCCCGTTCACCTGCTGCTGCAGGATCGGAAAGTCGGCCCGGATTCCGTCGGCATCCAGGCTCGTGGCCACCGCCTTGTTCTGAACTGCACTCACGCCACTGCCTCCGCATTGCGCGCCAGCCGCACTTCCAGGCCCTGTTCGACGGCGTTGCGTAGCCGGGGCAGGGGAATGCGGTCGAGAATTTCCTGCGCAAAAGCGTTGACGAGCGCACTGCGGGCCTGCGCCGCGTCGAGTCCGCGCGAGCGCAGGTAAAACAGCGCGTTGGCATCCAGCTGGCCGGTCGTTGCGCCATGGGCACATTTGACGTCGTCGGCGTAGATTTCCAGTTCCGGTTTGGTATCGATCTCGGCCGTCTTGCTCAGCAACAGGTTGCGATTGTTCAAGCGTGCATCCGTGCCGTCTGCACCGGCGTGCACGATAATCTTGCCGTTGAAAACGCCCTGTCCCTCGTTGGCCGCAATGCCGCGATAGGTCTCCGCGCTGAACGTGTGGGGCGCCCGGTGATCAACCCGCGTATGGTTGTCGAGGTGGGCCCTGCCGTCGGCCACGAACAGGCCGTAGATCGTCGCGGCGGCGCCGGGTGCATTCAGCTCCACCTGCAGGTCGTTCCGCGACAGGCTGGCACCCAGGTCAAGGTGCAAGACTTCCAGGCGGCTGTCGTGCTCCAGTACCAGTCGCTGTAACCCAACATGGTGCGCGTCCGGTGATTCAGCCTGCAGTTTCGCGTAGCTGACGTCAGCGCCCGGGCCACAATGCAGGTCGGTGACGGCGTTGGTCAGGCCGGCGCCGAGCCCCGCGTATTGCTCGATCAGCGTAAAGCTGCTGTTGGCACCGGCAGAAACCACCAGTCGAGGCTGTGCGGCTACCGGCTGGCCGTCCCCCTGGAAGAGGATCTCCAGCGGGCGTTCGATGCGTGCATCAGCGGCAACTTCAATGAGCAACCCACCGCTCATGAAGGCAGCATTCAGCGCCGCAAGGTCCGCAGCGGGGTTGGCGTGCAGGGCCTGCAGCCGTTCCATGATCCGTGCCTGGCTCGCAGAGTCGGCATCGGCCAGTGCCACCAGGCTCAGGCCTGCTGGTGTCGGCAGCTGCTGGCCTGGGGCGAGGCGGCCGTTCACGAACAGCACCTGCCAGCTGTCACCGTGGTCCGTTGGCAGTTGCGCCACGTCCGGCGCGGCAGGCTGGTGGTCGGCGAGGTAGGCGAGGCTGCGTTCGGCAACGGGCGTCAGGTCCGTGTATTTCCAGTCTTCGTGGCGGGTGGTGGGAAAGCCGCTGGTCGCGAATTGCTCGATGCCATGGTTTCGGGCGGGCCGCAGCCAGTCGTCCGGCAGCGCGGCGCAGGCCTGTTCGATGCGGGCAATGTTCACGAGTTCGCCGCCGCCGCCAGCACGCCGTCGTAGCCACCCGACTCGAGCTCTCTGGCGAGGTCCTTGTCGCCGGTGCGCACGATGCGACCTTTCGCCAGCACGTGAACGTAGTCGGGCTGAATATAGTCAAGCAGGCGCTGGTAATGGGTGACGAGGACGAAAGACCGCTCCGGGCTGCGCATGCCGTTGACGCCGTCTGCAACGACCTTCAGCGCGTCGATGTCGAGGCCCGAGTCGGTTTCATCCAGCACCGCGAGTTCCGGTTCGAGTACCGTCATCTGGAAGACTTCGTTGCGTTTTTTTTCACCGCCCGAGAAGCCCTCGTTGACGCCGCGGTTCATGAAACTTTCGTCCATCTGCATCAGCGCGGCTTTCTCGCGGACCAGTTTCAGGAATCGGATCGCATCGATTTCTTCTTCGCCCCGATGGCGCCGCCGGGCGTTCAATGCGGCTTTCAGCAGGTAAACATTGTTGACCCCAGGGATTTCCACCGGGTACTGGAAGCCCAGGAACAGGCCGGCCCAGGCCCGTTCTTCCGGCTCCATGTCGAGCAGGTCCTGGCCGTGGAACAGCACGCGGCCGCCGGTGACCTTGTAGCCCGGGCGGCCTGCCAGCACGTGTGCCAGCGTGCTCTTGCCGGAACCGTTGGGCCCCATGATCGCGTGCACTTCGCCAGCCTGAACACTCAGGCTCAAGCCATTCAGTATGGGTTTGTCATCTACGCTCACGCGCAGGTCGTCGACAATAAGCATGTGTTTGTCCGCTATTTCTATCCGGGCTCCGGGGGTCAACCCACGGCGCCTTCCAGGCTGACATTCAGCAGGTTCTGCGCTTCCACCGCGAACTCCATCGGCAACTCCCGAAAGACTTCTTTGCAGAAGCCGTTCACGATGGTATTGACGGCATCTTCTTCCGTCAGGCCCCGCTGGCGGCAGTAGAAGAGTTGGTCGTCCGCGATCTTCGACGTGGTCGCTTCGTGCTCCACAATGGCGCTCGGATTGCGGATTTCCATGTACGGAAAGGTATGGGCGCCGCAGTCTTTGCCCATCAGCAGCGAGTCACACTGGGTGTAGTTGCGGGCGTTCTCGGCCGTTGGGAACACCTTCACCAGGCCTCGGTAAGACTGTTGGGCTCGGCCTGCAGAAATACCTTTAGAAACAACGGTGCTGCGGGTATTCTTGCCAATATGGATCATCTTGGTGCCGGTGTCCGCCTGCTGCAGATTGTTGGTCACCGCCACCGAGTAGAACTCGCCCACCGAGTTTTCGCCGCGCAGGATGCAGCTGGGATACTTCCAGGTGATGGCCGACCCGGCTTCCACCTGGGTCCAGGAAATCTTCGAATTCGCGCCGCGGCAGTCGCCTCGCTTGGTGACGAAATTATAGATGCCGCCTTTTCCGTCTTCGTCTCCCGGGTACCAGTTCTGCACGGTGGAATACTTGATTTCGGCGTTTTCCAGCGCCACCAGTTCCACGACCGCGGCGTGCAGCTGGTTTTCATCGCGCATGGGCGCCGTGCAGCCTTCCAGGTAACTCACGTGGCTGCCGGCCTCCGCGACGATCAAGGTCCGTTCGAACTGCCCCGTCTTGGCTTCGTTGATGCGGAAGTAAGTAGACAGTTCCATCGGACAGCGGACGCCTTCCGGGATGTATACGAAAGAACCGTCGCTGAACACGGCCGAGTTCAGGGCCGCAAAGTAGTTATCGCGGTAGGGCACCACGCTGCCGAGGTGGCGTTCAACGAGTTCGGGGTGGTCGCGCACGGCTTCGGAGAAGGGGCAAAAAATGACCCCGGCTTCAGCCAGTTTCGCCTTGAAGGTTGTCGCCACCGATACGCTGTCGAAAACTGCGTCCACGGCCACGCCCGCCAGCGCGGCGCGCTCATGCAGTGGGATACCCAGCTTTTCGTAGGTTTCCAGCAGCTTCGGATCAACTTCGTCCAGGCTCTTCGGCCCGTCTTTCTTCTGGCCCGGCGCCGAGTAGTAGGAAATTTCCTGGTAGTTGATCGGCGGATGGTGGAGTTTCGCCCAGTTGGGCTCTTTCAGGCCCTGCCAGTGGCGGAAGGCTTTGAGGCGCCAGTCCAGCATGAACTGTGGCTCTTCTTTCTTGTGCGAAATCAGCCGGACCACGTCCTCGTCCAGGCCTGGCGGTACCGTGTCGGACTCGATGTCCGTAATAAAGCCATGCTTGTATTTGCGCTCGACGAGGTCGGTGACTTCTTTGCTCTTGGTGCTCATTCCTGCTCTCTAACTGTTGTCTGCCGCGGCTGCTGCACCAGCGGCAATGCGCCGTGTGCCCATGCTGCCTTTGTCCTGCGTGGCCACGGGACCCCGGAGATCGGCCAGCGTGACTCCTTCCAGCGCATCGAGAATGGCCTGGTTGATCTTTTGCCAGGCCCCGCCCACCAGGCACAGGGACTCCAGCTCGCATTCGCTGCTCTCGGCGCTGCATTCGGTAACGGCGATGGGGCCTTCCAGCACGCCGATGATTTCCGCGGCCGTGATCTTGGTGGCAGGCCGGGCGAGGGAGTAGCCGCCGTCTGCCCCCCGCACTGAATCCACCAGGCCGGATCGCGCCAGTACTTTCAAAAGCTTCTGCACCGTAGGCAGCGCAATGTGCGTGGCGGCAGCGACATCACTGGCCGAGCAGCACCGGGCTGCGTCCTGGGCCAGGTAGGCGAGAATCATGGTGCCGTAATCCGTCAGGCGGCTGATACGTAGCATTTTGGGGTGCCTCGAATATGGGACCATTTTAGTCCAATTTAGTATTCTTGCAAACCCGATCGGGCGTCAGGAGGGGGCTCCGGCTGTTATCCTTGCCGGCGTTTTCTGGCCCCAGGTCAAACGACACGGACCTACAGACGATGGCAACAGGACTATTTTCGGCTTTACAGGCAGGCACTGGAGGGCAGGCGAAGCTGCAGCCGCTAACCCGGCGAGCCTGGCCTTCGCTTCGGGGCGGCTTGCTGATACTGGCAGCCGTGCTGCTGTGGACACCGGCCGTCGCTCAAGAGGCCGGGCCACGGGATGTGATCGTCAACACCGCCAACCGGGCGGCGGACAGCCTGGACGGCAGGCGGGCCTACTTCCGTCAGCACCCGGAAGAGCTCTACGCGGTCATCGATGAAATCCTGAAACCGAACTTCGACGTCCGTTACGCCGCCTACAAGGTGATGGGCGAAGCCAACTGGAAGGCCGCGTCCAAGGAGAAGCGCGCACTTTTTGTCGAGACCTTCTATCAGTTCATGTTACGAAGTTATTCGACCGGGTTGCTGCGCCTGGATCCGAAATCCCTGGAGGTTCTGCCTGATTATCGGTCAAATGAACGCTTTGCTGCGGTTGACACTACGATCATGCAGGACACCGGGCAGCTGATTCCCGTGAACTACCGGTTGCGGCGGTCGAAAGCCGGCTGGCGGGTCTATGACGTGCGCATCGAGGGTGTGTCGTACGTCGAGAACTACGGCAACCAGTTTGCCGCGGAGATCGATGCGCTGGGGCTCGATGCAGTCATTGAACGCCTGCAGGGCGAAATTGACGAAATGAGCAAGGACACGAACAAGGAATCCGTCCAGGCGACCTGAGCGTCTCAGTTAGCTATAAGTCTTCGTCTTCTGCGAATCCCTCATCGCCGCTGTCATCGGCAGGCAGGCGTTGCTTCAGGTTAGGCGGGCGGCCGTCATAGCGCAGGAAACGCTGGCGCTGCAGGATCGCATCACGGACGAACACGTACGGGTCATAAGCGCGGTCCAGCTGTCGATTCAGGAACCGCAGGTTGGCGCGGATACGCACAATATTTAGCGCCAGCAATGCGTGGCGCCTTCGCGTGTTCTTGTCGTAACGCAATACCCGTGCCTGCCGGTCAACGGTGAACAATCCGACCGTGCTGCGCACGGTCTGCGGGCCGAGCAACGGAAGCATCAGGTAGGGCCCTTGCGGAAAGCCCCAGACTCCCAGGGTCTGGCCGAAGTCTTCATTATGCTTGGCGAGACCGGCGTCGGTGGCGGGATCGAACAAACCGAACCACCCCAAGGATGTATTCAGCGCGATACGTGCGGCGTCGGACAGTCCGAGCCTTGGCTTGCCTTGCAGGAAATTGTTGACCATGTCGCCAACCGTGCCGGCGTTGGTAAAGAAATTGTTCACGCCCTGGCGAACAACATTGGGCACGGCGAATTCGTAGCCGGCCGCCGCCGGCCGAAACAAGATTCGATCGATAACATCGTTGACCTTGAATATGACCCGGTTAACCGGTTCCAAGGGGTCCCGTTCGTCGTAGGTTGCCGAGTCTTTTGACGCGCAAGCGACGAGCAGGGCGCCCAGCGCCGCCAGGGCTGCGCAGCGGGCTGCCGACCTGATGGTTGTCTGCCTCATCAACCGTTCGGGCGGTTCTGGCCGCGGTTTGAACCGGGCGTCGGCATCGCATTCTGTACCTGCTTCAGCCGCGACTCCAGGCGCGCGCGCTGCACGTCGTCGAGGTCCATGCTGAGGGCAACGCGCAACTGGTCGGCGGCCATATCGAGTTGACCGTTCAGCAAGTGGTACTCGGCCATGTAATAGTGGGCATCGGCGATATCACCGGCCTCGCCGGCGGCCAGCGCAATCTGCCGCACCTGCTCTGGCGTCGGCGGCACCTGGTTGTACAGGTCAAGCAGGATCTTGTGGGCCTTTTTCGGCTCGCCCGCGCTGATCAGCCCCTCGGCGTAGCGGATGGTCAGTGGCACGTTTCGCGGAAACAGGCTAATCGCATTTTCGAAGGTCGTGTTGGCAGCCGGCCAGTCTCCGTTGGCCTGCTGTGCTGCTGCCAGCCCGCTGTGAAACGGAATGACGCCAGGGTTGTTGCCCATGAGCACTTTGAACTGGTTCAGTGCTTCCCGGCTGTTCCCGAGTTTCAGGTTAGCCAGTGCAATCCCATATTCCAGACCGATATCGCCCACGCGTTGCGGGTCTTCCCGCTCGCCGATGAAGCGTTCCTTGGCAGCTTCGGGCGTCTTGCTTGCCAGCAGAACTAACCTCGCTTTGGCCAAGCTGTAACCCGTGGCGTCCTCCACATCCGTGACGGTATAGGCTTCGGCCCTTTCTCGCGTTTCCGCAATCCGGTTCACTGTAACCGGGTGGGTGCGCATGAATTCGGGCGCTGCTGCGGCCATCGGTCCAGACCCCTGGTTCATCGTTTCGAAGAAGTCCGGCATGCCTTGCGGATCGAAGCCAGCCTGGGCCAGCACGCCCACGCCGACACGGTCGGCCTCGTACTCGTTCGAACGCGTAAAGTTGATCTGCTGCTGGATGGCCATGGACTGGGCGCCCGCGATGCCGCCCATGATCGCGTCGCTGTTGCCCGAAGCTGCTCCCAGCAGGATAGCCCCGAGCATCGCGGCCATGGTGATCACGCTCTGGCGCTGGTTAGCGAAGACCGCCCGCGAGATGTGACGTTGCGTGACGTGGGAGATTTCGTGGGCAAGCACACCGGCCAGTTCGCTCTCGTTTTGCGTGGCCAGGATCAGCCCGGAATGCACGCCGATGTAGCCACCGGGCAGGGCAAATGCGTTGATCGTGGGCTCGTTCACGACAAAGAACTTGAACCGGAAATCCCCGTCCTGCGCGTGTACCGCCAGTTTCTGGCCGACGTCCTGGAGATATTCCTGCACTTCGGGATCCGTGACCATGGTGCCGGATGCCTGTATCTGGCGGAAGATCGACCGCCCTATCTGGCGTTCTTTTTCTTTCGACAGGACCGAGTCGGATGGGCTGCCGATGTCAGGCAAGTCATTGTCATCCATGGCCACCGTTGGCGCGACGAGAAAAGGCAGCAGCGCGCACCCCATCACGAGGGCGATGCGGGTCAGAACGGTGTGCGGCCGGCGAATCATCTGCTGCGGGCCCTTACAGGGTCTTTACGGCTGCCAGAACTTCTTCTGCGTGCCCGGCAACCTTGACCTTGCGCCACTCCTGGCGGAGTTTGCCTTTGTCGTCAATCAGGAAGGTGCTGCGCTCGATGCCCATGACCTTGCGGCCGTACATGTTTTTCTCTTTTATCACGTCGTACAGTGAGCACGCTTTTTCATCTGCATCTGACACCAGGTGAAACGGCAGTTTGAACTTGGCCCGGAACTTGTCATGGGAGGCCATGCTGTCGCGGGAAATGCCCATGATCACGGCTCCAGCGCGCTTGAACCTGGCGTTCGCGGCAGCGAAATCCTTGCTCTCGTTCGTGCAGCCCGGGGTGTTGTCCTTCGGGTAGAAGTACAGCACCACCTTCCGGCCACGCAGGGACTTCAGTTCCAGCTGCTGTTCGCCGGTGGCGGGCAGCTTGAAATTCGGGGCCAGTTTGCCGATGTCGGGCGCGCTCATGACTCTTATTATCTCCTCTTGCCGGCCGCTATTCAGGGCTCGGCATATTGTTAACGCTGGGCCGGTTCGAAGACTGCGTCCAGATTCTCAGAATCGCAGAACTCCATGAACTCTTCGCGCAGACTGCCGGTGTGGACTTCAGCGGGGACGTTGACGGTGAGCTGGATCGAAAACATGGCCGCCCCGGTGTGCGGCGCATTGTACCGGCGGGTGTTGAGTTCGGCGATCACCAGGCCGCGCTTGGCGAAGAATCCCGACAGGCCCAGCACGATGCCCTCGTGGTCCAGAGTGACGACATCCACGAGGTAGGGCGCGGCTGGGGCGGTGCTGCGCTGCTCCGCATCGCGCAGCGTGATGGTCAGGTCCGACTCCTCCTGCAGCCGGGTAAGACGCTCGCGGGCCTTGCCGACCGCGTGCCAGTTGCCGCTAATCAGCATCAGGGTCGCGAACTCTGAGCCGAGGGCGGCCATCCGACTTTCCTGGATATTGCACCCGGCCCCGGTGACCGCTTCACTGAGGTCCCGGACCAGGCCCGCACGATCGTGCCCGATCGCGGTTACCGCCAGCAGCTTTTCCATGTCGGGTAACTGGGAGGTCCGGCAGGACCGACCCCATTATGATAACGCATCGCCTGCGCCTGCCACCCCGGACCGGTGACGCCTTGCGCAGGTCAGAGGCCGCCAGTACCATCGCCACGCTTTACGAGAGGGACGGACCATGTACGAGGGCAGCCTGGTCGCGCTAGTCACGCCGATGAGCGATGGCGGCGACGTGGATTTCGCGGCCCTCGAGCGCCTGATCGACTGGCATGTCGGTCAGGGCACGGCGGCCCTGGTCATTGCCGGCACCACCGGCGAGTCGGCCACCCTCACTAAAGACGAGCACCTGCAGGTGATTCGCCACTCGGCGGAATATGCCGACGGCCGCCTGCCTGTGGTTGCCGGCACGGGGTCCAACTCCACGGCGCAGACCGTCGACCTGTCGATTGCCGCCGGCCAGGCGCCCATCGACGGCTACCTGGTCGTCACGCCTTATTACAACAAGCCGACCCAGGAAGGGCTGGTGCAGCACTTCACGGCCATCGCCGATGCGGTAGACAAGCCGGTCATGCTCTACAACGTGCCTGGGCGCACGGCCGTAGACCTGCAGCCGGAGACTGTTGCGCGACTGGCCGGTCACCCGCAGATCTTCGGCATCAAGGAGGCCACGGGTGAGGTGGCGCGCGTGGCGGTGCTGCGCGAACTCTGCGGTGACGACTTCGGCCTGTACAGCGGTGACGATCCGTCGGCACGCGAATTCATGCTGGCCGGCGGGCGAGGGGTCGTGTCGGTTACCGCCAACGTCGCGCCGCAGAGAATGGCCACCATGTGCGAGGCCGCAATTGCGGGTGACGCAGACGAGGCCGCCAACCAGGACGAAGCGCTGCTTGCGCTGCACAACGACCTGTTCGTCGAAGCCAACCCGATTCCGGTGAAGTGGGCATTGCAACGCATGGGAATGATCCCGCCGGGTATCCGGCTGCCGTTGACCCCGCTGTCCGAGGAATATCGCGCGCGCATCGAATCGGCCCTGCGCCAGGCGGGCTGCCTGTGATTCCAGGGCGTTTGCCAGGCGCGCGTCTTCTCCTGGCGGGCCTGCTGTGCCTCGGTCTGTCAGCCTGTCTCTTCAAGAAGTCGCCGGAAGAGAAGTGCGCCAAGCCTGAGGAATACCAGGCCAGCGACTCCATCGGCGAACTGCAAGTCCCGGCCGGGATGGACCGGCCCGACCAGAGCGACGCCATGGAGATCCCCGAAGCAGGCCAGCAGGGCTACCCCGACGGGCGGCCTTGCCTGGAGATGCCCCCCGATTACTTCGGCCGCCCGGTCGATTGATTGCCAACGGAGCATGGTTTAGCCTTCCGGCGC